>MERK01000085.1:6434-6865 GCA_001770575.1 Betaproteobacteria bacterium RIFCSPLOWO2_12_FULL_64_23 | reverse complement strand
GCCCAGTGCGCCAGGCGCGCGCGCACCACACCTGCGGCGATGCGCTCGCCGCGCGCGCCGACGAACAGCGCCGGCACCTCTGCGCGTGCGAGCAGGGCGCGCACCTGCAGCCAGGCCTCGATCGCGGCGCGCGCCTTTGCACCCACCGGCACGCTGCGCGTCTTGCCGCCCTTGCCGGTTACCGTCACTTCGGCGTCGCGGCGGATCGTGTCGGCCTGCGCCAGATCGAGGCTGACCAGTTCGGCCAGGCGCAGGCCGGAAGAGTAAGCGAGCTCGAACATCGCCTTGTCGCGCAGGTCGGGCGGCGTCTCGGCCGGCACATCCAGCAGCTGTCCGGCCGCCTCGGGCGAGAGCGCCTTGGGCAGACCCCTGGGCGCCTTGGGCGCACGCAGGCCCAGGCAGGGATTGGCGCTGTAGCCGCGGTGACGCGC
>MERK01000085.1:0-6421 GCA_001770575.1 Betaproteobacteria bacterium RIFCSPLOWO2_12_FULL_64_23 | reverse complement strand
CAGGCAGGGATTGGCGCTGTAGCCGCGGTGACGCGCGAGCCAGGTAAACAGGCCGCGCCAGGCCGACAGCATGTGCGCGATGGTGCGGCCGGACAGACCGCGCGCGTGCAGTTGCGCCACGCTGCGGCGGATGTGCTGCGGCTGCATGCGGTCCAGCGCCACGCCCGGATTGAGCTCGAACAGGGCTTCTATGTCCTTGAGGTAGTTGCGGCGCGTGCCCGCGGCGAGCTGGCGCTGGTGCGACAGGTGCTCGAGGTAAGTCCCGAGCAGCTCGCGGCGGGGATCGGGCTGGGTCACGCTCGCCTGATCCGCCGGCATGGCTACAAGTACCGATCGAGGGCCGCGCTCAACAGCTCGCCCAGGCGCTTGAGATAGAGCGTTCCCATCTCCGGGTAGAAGCGCGCCGGATCTTCGCTCGCGAGTGCCAGCATGCCGACGCACGCCTTGTCGCCGTCGCGCAGCGGCATGCAGGCGTAGGAGCGCAGCTGCGCCACCGTCTCGCCGAACCAGGACGCGACTTCAGGGTTTGCGCCCGGACCGCAAAAAGGATGTTCCAGGCTCTCCGCGTACCGGCGCAGCTCCTCGCTCACCGGTGCGAACTCGGATCCGGCGAGCACGCCGGCACCGGCCGGCCAGACACGCAGCACCGCATGCGGCACGGCAAAGTCCTCGCGCAGGTTGTAATACAGCGCCTGCAGCATGGCTTGCACGTCGCCGGCGGGCAACAGCGCGCGGCACAGGCGGTGCATTTTTTCGCCGATCGCGTCGTTCTCCTCGCCGAACTGGATCAGTTCCGAGAGCTTGCCCTCCAGCATTTTGCTTTTTTCGCGCAGGGTGAGGATCTGGCGCTCGGCGATCGGAATGGCGCGGCCGCCGTGCGGGTGCGGAATATAGATCTGCGCCAGCAATTCGGCGTAGTCCTCGAAGAATCCGGGATTGTCCTGCAGGTAGCGTACGACTTCTTCAGCTTTCATCGATTTCCATTTCTCCCTCGAACACGGCGACCGCAGGACCGGTCATCCACACCGGATTGTCCGCGCCTTCCCAGCGTATCGTCAAATCGCCGGCGTAAGGGCGAGGCGCCGGCTGACCCCGTCGAGCACGACGAAATCGTTGCCCGCCCCCTGCATCTTGGTGAACGCCAGCTTCATCGGTTTATCTTCACTTCATTCCCCAAGGCACAGCCCCGCGTAGTCGCGTGCGATGCAGCGTCCCATGACCACGGTCATGCCGGCGGCGCGCGCGCGCTCGGCCGACTCCTCATGCTCCGCGCCCTCCTGCATCCAGAGGTTCTTGATGCCCAGGCGCAGGCACTGGTCCAGGACTTCGGGGACGTGTTTTCCCGAGCGGAACACATTGGCGAGGTCGATCGGCTCCGCTACCGAGGCGAGATCGGGGTAGGCCTTCTCGCCCAGGCCCTGGCTGAGGCCGGGCCGCACCGGAATGACGCGAAAGCCGAATTGCTGCAGCCGGCGCGCGATAGCGTGGCTGGCGCGGCCGGGCTTGGGCGAGAAACCAACCACGGCGATGGTCTTCACGCTCTTTAGCAGCGCGCAGATCTCCTCTGCTTCAGGATTGACGAAACTCATAGGCGAATAGTAACCGCAGCAGACGCGCAATGAAAACTCAGGCGGCGGCCGCGGCAAAAGCGCATTCAGTACCATCAGTACCACGGCGCATCGCCCGGCGGACGGGTCTTGAAGCGCTTGTGCACCCACAGATACTGCTCCGGCATTTGCCGCGCCTGCTCCTCGATGAAGGCGTTCATGCGCCGCGTGTCGGCCTCGATGCCGGCGCCCGGATAATTGTCCCAGGCGGGGAAGAAGCGCACCGCATAGCCTTCGCCTCCGGGCAGCATGCGCGTGATACACGGCAGCACGCGCGCTCCGGCGAGCCGCGCGAGGCGCGACACGCCGGTGATGGTGGCGGCGTCGACGCCGAAAAAAGGCACAAAAATGGTATCGCGCTCGCCGTAATCCATGTCCGGCAGATAGTAGAACGGCCGCCCTGCCTGCATCGCGCGCAGCGCCGGACGCACGCCATCCTGGCGCGAGAGCAGCGTCAGCCGGCCGAAGCGCGTGCGCCCGGCGTACAGCGCCGCATCGAACACCTCGTTTTTCTGCCTGGAGTAGATCGACACCAGGTCGAATTCCAACGCCAGGCGCGCCACCCCCATGTCCAGTCCGACGAAATGCGGCGCGAGCAGGATCAGCGGCCCCGCGCGCACCGCTTCGAAATGCTCCCCGCCCTCGATGCGCACCAGTCGCCGGATGCGCGCAGGCGTTCCCCACCAGAGGATGGCGCGCTCGAGAAACGCGCGGGCGAACGCCTGGAAATGGCGCCGCGCAAGCGCTTCGCGCTCGCCGGCTGCGAGCTCGGGCAGGCAGCGCGCGAGGTTGATCAGGCACACGCGCCGGCGCTCGCGGCCGAGCGCATAGAGCAACCTGCCGACGCCGTTGCCGATCGCGGCGAGCAGCGGCAGCGGCAGCAGCCGCAGCAGCCACATCAGGACGAGACCCGCGCGCGTCAGCATGGGATGACCAGCTCGAACGGCAAAGCGCAAAACGCGCCGCTGAGGGCCGGCAACGCGGCCGCGGCTTGCGCCGTTCTGCGCGCTGAGTTCATGTCGGCGCTTGCGCCCCGGCCGGCACTTTGTAACGGTTATATCCCCAGCCATACTGCGCCGGACAGTGCCGGATCAGATCCTCCAGCGCGCGGTTCAGCGTCCGCGCCGCGGGTTCGCCTGCAAGCGGCGCGGGCATGGGCTCGACATGCAGGCGATAGCCCCGGCCCCGGGGCAGGCGCTCGGCGTAGGTCAGGATAGTCTGCGCGCCCGAAGCTTCGGCCAGCCGCCCGGCCAGCGTCATGGTGTAGGCGGGACGACCGAAAAACTCCGCCCACTCGCCCTCGCCCAGCCCCGGCGCCTGGTCGGGCAGGATACCGATCGCCTCGCCTTGCCTGAGCGCGCGCAGCAGGATGCGCACGCCCCCGAGATCGGCGCTGGCGACGCGCAAATTGAGCCGGGCGCGGCCCGCTCGCATCAGCGGCTCGAGCGTTTTCTTCCTGGGCGGACGATAAAGCACGGTGAGCGGGGCGTCCGCGGGCGCCCGGTAAGCATAGTACTGCGCCGCGATTTCGAAGCAGCCCAGGTGCGGCGTAAGAAAAACGATGCCGCGGCGCCGCGCCAGCGCAGCTTCGACCAGATGCCAGCCGGTGACCTCGGTCACCCAGCCGGCGACCGTTTCAGGCGGACGCAGCCAGATCGCCGGCAGCTCCAGCAGACCCTTGCCTGCTTCGGCGATCGCCTGGCGCAGAAGCGCAGTTTCGGTAAAACCCGCCGCACGCAGATTGGCCGACAGACAACGGCGATAGCGCGGCGAAGCGAGATAGACAAGCTTTCCGCAGAGCGCACCCAAACGGTGCAAAACGGAAAGGGGCAGAAGCGCAAGCAGACGTGCCAGGCCTAGAACCACAGCGTGTCACTTTGGCAATGCATCAAGACATGCTATCCTTACGACCCATTTTTCAATCCATCAGAATCCAACGATGAACTCTTTCCTGTTCACCTCGGAATCGGTCTCCGAAGGCCATCCGGACAAAGTTGCCGACCAGATTTCCGATGCGGTTCTGGACGCCATTCTAGCGCAGGACAAAACTTCCCGAGTCGCGGCCGAGACCCTGGTCAAGGACAATCTGGTGGTGCTCGCCGGCGAAATCACCACTGGCGCACGGGTCAACTTCAACGAAGTGGCGCGCAGGACCATCAAGCGCATCGGTTACGACGACCCGATGATCGGGTTCGACACGCACACCTGCACCGTGATCGTGGCCTACGGCGAGCAGTCCAAGGACATCGCCCAGGGCGTGGATGAAGGCAAGGGGCTGGATCAGGGTGCGGGCGACCAGGGCCTGATGTTCGGCTACGCCTGCGACGAAACGCCGCAACTGATGCCGCTGCCGATCCACCTCGCGCACCGCCTGGTCGAGCGCCAGTCCGAGTTGCGGCGCGACGGGCGCATGTCGTGGCTGCGCCCCGACGCCAAATCGCAGGTCACCATACGCTACGTCAACGGCAAGGCGGACGGGATCGACACCGTGGTGCTGTCCACCCAGCATGCACCCGGCATGACGCACAAGCAGATCGAAGAGGCCGTGATTGAGCAGATTATCAAGCCGGTACTGCCCAAGCATCTCGTCAACGGGCGGATCAAGTACCTCGTCAACCCGACTGGCGCGTTCGAGATCGGCGGCCCCAAGGGCGACTGCGGCCTGACCGGGCGCAAGATCATCGTCGACACCTATGGCGGATCGGCGCCGCACGGCGGCGGCGCGTTCTCCGGCAAGGATCCGTCCAAAGTGGACCGCTCCGCCGCCTACGCCGCACGCTACGTCGCCAAGAACGTGGTCGCCGCGGGCCTGGCGAGCAGATGCCAGATTCAAGTGTCCTATGCGATCGGCGTGGCGCGCCCGACCAGCGTCATGGTCACCACCTTCGGCACCGGCAGGATTTCCGACGAAAAGCTGTCCGAATTGGTGCAGAGACATTTCGACCTGCGCCCCAAGGGCATAGTGCAAATGCTCGACCTGCTGCGCCCGATCTACGAAAAGACCGCGGCCTACGGCCACTTCGGCCGCGACGAGCCGGAGTTCACCTGGGAAGCGACGGACCAGGCGCAGGCGCTTGCCGCCGATGCGGGCGTGAAGCAGTCGGCGGTGGCCTGAGGCGGGCCTTCACCTGCGACAAGGCGGGGCGGCGAGAAAACCGGCGCAAGCCGGTTTTTTGCCGTTAAATCCACCGAATAGCCAAGCAGGGCGCGCTTCTGCGGCCCGTGGTCCGCGTTCGCCGAGATACCGGCGTGGCACTGCGCCTGACAGTTGAGGTAGAATACGCCTCCCTCGAGGAGCGTTGCGACGGGTTTCACCACCCGCCAGGCTCGAGGTGTCCACCACCGCAACGGCGCTCACGAACTTTTTTCTCGAACGAAAGGAGCGCGTGATGAACGCCGTAGCGCAAAGCAAGAGCTTCACTGACCACAAGGTCGCCGACCTGTCGCTGTCCGACTGGGGACGCAAGGAAATCCGCATCGCCGAGACCGAAATGCCGGGCCTGATGGCGATTCGCGAGGAATACGCCGCGCAACAGCCGCTCAAGGGCGCGCGCATCACCGGGTCGTTGCACATGACCATCCAGACGGCGGTGCTGATCGAGACCCTGCAGGCGCTGGGCGCGCAAGTGCGCTGGGCCTCGTGCAACATCTATTCCACCCAGGACCACGCCGCGGCGGCGATCGCGGCCACCGGCACGCCGGTGTTCGCCTACAAGGGCGAGTCGCTGACGGAATACTGGGATTACACGCACCGCATTTTCGAATGGCCCGACGGCGCGCTGTCCAACATGATCCTGGACGACGGCGGCGACGCCACCTTGCTCCTGCACCTGGGCGCGCGCGCCGAGAAAGACGCGACGGTGCTCGCCAACCCGGGCAGCGAAGAAGAAAGGTGCCTGTACGCGGCGATCAAGCAACGGCTCGCCGCCCAGCCCGGCTGGTACGCGAAGCGCATCAAAGCGGTGAAGGGCGTGACCGAGGAAACCACCACCGGCGTGCACCGCCTGTACCAGATGCACAAGGAGGGCAAGCTCGCGTTCCCGGCGATCAACGTCAACGATTCGGTCACCAAGTCGAAGTTCGACAACCTGTACGGCTGCCGCGAATCGCTGGTCGACGGCATCAAGCGCGCCACCGACGTGATGATCGCCGGCAAGGTCGCGCTGGTGTGCGGCTACGGCGACGTGGGCAAGGGCAGCGCACAGGCGCTGCGCGCGCTGTCGGCCCAGGTTTGGGTCACCGAGATCGATCCGATCAACGCGCTGCAGGCGGCCATGGAAGGCTACCGCGTGGTCACCATGGACTACGCCGCGGACAAGGCCGATATTTTCGTCACCGCCACCGGCAATTTCCACGTGATCACGCACGCGCACATGAAGAAAATGAAAGACCAGGCCATCGTCTGCAACATCGGCCACTTCGACAACGAAATCGACGTCGCCGCGCTGGAACAATACGGGTGGGAGGAGATCAAACCGCAAGTCGACCACGTCATATTCCCCCCGATGGAAGGACGTCCGGAAAAACGCATCATCCTGCTGGCGAAAGGCCGCCTGGTTAACCTGGGCTGCGGCACCGGGCATCCGTCCTACGTCATGTCCTCTTCTTTCGCCAACCAGACCCTGGCGCAGATCGAGCTCTGGGGCGAAGCGCAGAAAGGCTCAGGCAAATACCCGGTCGGCGTCTACGTGCTGCCCAAGCACCTGGACGAGAAAGTGGCGCGCTTGCAGCTGAAGAAACTCAACGCCACGCTCACCGAGCTTACCGATGCGCAGGCGAAATATATCGGCGTGCCCAAAGAGGGCCCGTATAAG
>MERK01000084.1 GCA_001770575.1 Betaproteobacteria bacterium RIFCSPLOWO2_12_FULL_64_23 | reverse complement strand
GCGCAGTTGTCCGCGGCGCACTTGGTCGCGCTGGCAGCGGAAATGAAACTGGCCCTGGCCGAGGTATACGAGGTCGCGACTTTCTATCACCATTTTGACGTGGTGAAGGAGGGCGACGCGGCGCCGGCGGCGATCACGGTGCGCGTATGCGCATCCCTCTCCTGCGAAATGGCCGGGGCGAAGGAGTTGCTGGAAAAACTGCCCGGCATTCTCGGCCGCGACGTGCGCGTGATTTCCGCGCCTTGTGTCGGCCGCTGCGAGACCGCGCCGGTGGCGGTGATCGGACAGAATGCGCTGCCGCACGCGACCCTGGGTGGGGTGAAAAAGCTGGTCGCGGCCAAGGCGCTCAGGCAAAAACCGGCCAAGTACATTGCTTACGCCGAATATCGCAGGAACGGTGGTTATCGCATGCTGCAGCAATGCCTTGCGGGCAGGCGCGACTACCGGCAGCTGACGCAGGTGATGGAGGATTCCGGCCTGCGCGGCTTGGGCGGGGCGGGTTTCCCTGCCGGGCGCAAGTGGAAAATCGTGCGCGCCGGGCCCGAGCCGCGGCTGCTGGCGGCGAACATCGACGAGGGCGAGCCGGGCACGTTCAAGGACCGCTACTATCTCGAGCGCGATCCGCACCGGTTTGTCGAAGGCGCGCTGATCGCCGCCTGGAGCGCCGGCATCGCCGAGGTCTACATCTATTTGCGCGACGAGTACGCGGGCTGCCGCGCGATCCTCGAGAAGGAGCTCGCGGCGCTTGTCGCCGATCCGCCCTGCGCGCTGCCGCCGATACACCTGCGCCGCGGCGCCGGCGCCTATATCTGCGGCGAGGAATCGGCGATGATCGAATCGATCGAGGGCAAGCGCGGCATGCCGCGCCTGCGTCCGCCCTACGTCGCCGAGGTCGGCCTGTTCGGCCGGCCGACGCTGGAGCACAACATGGAGACGCTCTACTGGGTGCGCGAAATCCTGGAGAAGGGCGCGGCCTGGTTTGCCGGCCACGGCCGCCGCGAACGCCATGGCCTGCGCTCGTTTTCGGTGTCGGGACGGGTGAAAAAGCCGGGCGTGCACCTTGCGCCGGCGGGCATCACGGTGAAGGAACTGATTGCGGAGTACTGCGGCGGCATGATCAATGGGCACGCGTTCTACGCCTACCTGCCAGGCGGCGCTTCGGGCGGCATCCTGCCTGCGTCCATGGGCGACATCCCGCTCGACTTCGACACCCTGCAGCCCTACGGCTGTTTCATCGGCTCGGCCGCGGTGATGATCCTGTCGGACCACGACCGCGCCACCGATGCGGCGCGCAACCTGATGCGCTTCTTCGCCGAGGAGTCCTGCGGCCAGTGCACCCCTTGCCGCGTCGGCACGGCCAAGGCGCTGAAGTTGCTCGATGCGCCGAAATGGAACCAGGCGCTGCTCACCGAGTTGTCGCAGGTCATGGTCGATGCCTCGATCTGCGGCCTGGGCCAGGCCGCGCCCAATCCGGTGCTCAGCGTGATGAAATATTTTCCGCAAGAGCTCGCGTGATGGATAGCCGGGAGAAGAACCCATGACCGCAATTGCGAAGCAGGAAATCGCGACGCTGCCGGTGGAATTCAAACTGAACGGCAAGACCGTTGTGGGCCGTGCGGACGAGACCATCATCCAGACCGCCAAGCACTACGGCATAGCCATTCCGCATCTGTGCTACAAGGAAGGACTGCGCGCCGACGGCAACTGCCGCGCCTGCATGGTCGAGATCAAGGGCGAGCGTGCGCTCGCGCCCTCCTGCTGCCGCAAGCCCAGCGACGGCATGGAAGTGAGCAGCGACAGCGCGCGCGCCCGCGCCAGCCAGAAAATGGTGCTGGAGTTGCTGCGCTCGGACATGCCGGGCGAGTCCTATACGCCCGATTCCGAACTCGAGCGCTGGGCGCGAGAGCTGAAACTGGGCAAGCCGCGCTTCGATGCGCGCGCGCAACCCGCGGCCGATACTTCGCACCCGGCCATAGCGGTCAACCTGGATGCCTGCATCCAGTGCACGCGCTGCCTCAGGGCCTGCCGCGAGGCGCAGGTAAACGACGTCATCGGCTACGCCTTTCGCGGCGAGCACTCGAAAATCGTGTTCGATTTCGACGATGCCATGGCGGCGAGCACCTGCGTCGCCTGCGGCGAGTGCGTGCAGGCCTGCCCCACCGGTGCGCTGATGCCCGCGCGAAATGCAGCGCTGGCGCCGGCGCAAAAGACGGTCGACTCGGTCTGCCCCTACTGCGGCGTCGGCTGTCAGCTTACCTACCACGTAACGGACAACAAGATCGTCCATGTCCAGGGCCGCGACGGCCCATCCAACCACGGCCGCCTGTGCGTGAAAGGGCGCTACGGCTTCGACTATGCGCACCATCGGCAGCGGCTGACCGTGCCGCTGATGCGCAAACCGGGCGTGAAGAAGAGCGGGGAGTTCAACATCGATCCGGACAACTGGCGCGATGCTTTCCGCGAGGCGAGCTGGGATGAGGCGCTCGAATTTGCCGCAGGCGGGCTTGCCGGCATCCGCGACAAACATGGCAAATACGCGCTCGCCGGGTTCGGCTCGGCCAAGGGCTCGAACGAGGAGGCGTACCTGTTCCAGAAGCTGGTGCGCACCGGTTTCGGCTCCAACAACGTCGATCATTGCACGCGGCTTTGCCACGCGTCCTCGGTGGCTGCGCTGCTCGAGGGCGTGGGCTCCGGTGCCGTGTCCAACCAGGTGAGCGACGTGCAGCACGCGGAGGTGGTGCTGGTGATCGGCGCCAATCCCACGGTCAACCATCCGGTGGCGGCGACCTGGATCAAGAACGCGGTCAAAAACGGCACCAAGCTCATCCTCGCCGATCCGCGCCGCACCGAGCTCGCGCGCCACGCCACGCATGTGCTGCAGTTCAAGCCCGATACCGACGTGGCCATGCTGAACGCAATCATGCACGTCATTGTCGCCGAGGGTTTGGTGAACCAGGACTTCATCCGCGACCGCACTTCGGGCTACGCGGCGCTGGCCGAAAACGTGAAGAAGTACAGCCCGGAAATGATGGCGCCCCTCTGCGGCATCCCGGCCGAAACCCTGCGCGAGGTCGCGCGGCTGTATGCAACGTCGAAAGGGTCGATGATCCTCTGGGGGATGGGCATATCCCAGCACGTGCACGGCACGGACAACGCGCGCTGCCTGATCGCGCTCGCCCTCATGACCGGCCAGATCGGCCGGCCCGGCACCGGGCTGCATCCCTTGCGCGGACAGAACAACGTGCAGGGCGCGTCGGACTCGGGCCTGATTCCGATGATGTATCCGAATTACCAGCGCGTCGACCATCCCGAGGCCCAGGCGCGTTTCGCCAAACTCTGGGGCGCGCCCGACCTCGATCCCAAGCCCGGTCTTACGGTGGTCGAGATCATGCGCGCGGCGAAGAGAAAGGAAATCCGCGGCATGTACATCATGGGCGAGAATCCGGCCATGTCGGATCCGGACGTCAACCATGCGCGCGAGGCGCTGGCCGCGCTCGATCACCTGGTGGTGCAGGACATTTTTCTCACCGAGACCGCCTATCTTGCCGACGTGGTGCTGCCCGCCACCGCGTGGCCGGAGAAGGAGGGCAGCGTGACCAATACCGACCGCATGGTGCAGCTCGGGCGTAAAGCGATCGAGCCGCCGGGAGAGGCGAAGGAAGATCTGTGGATCATCCAGGAAGTCGCCAAACGCATGGGCCTTGCCTGGAACTACGGCCACGTTGCGGAAGTCTTCGCCGAGATGCGCGCCGGCATGGACACCATAACCGGCATCACCTGGGAGCGCCTGGAGCGCGACTCTGCGGTGACCTACCCCTGCGTGGAGGAGGGTGATCCGGGGCAACCGGTGGTGTTCACCGAGCATTTCCCCACCGCCACCGGCCGCGCCAGGTTCGTCCCCGCGGACCTGATTTCCGCCGACGAGCAGCCGGATGCGAACTATCCGATGGTGCTGATCACCGGGCGGCAGCTCGAGCACTGGCACACCGGCGCCATGACCCGCCGCGCCGGCGTGCTCGATGCGATCGAACCCGAACCGATGGCGTCGTTCCATCCGCTCGATCTCGATGCCTTCGGCGTGAACTCGGGCGAGGTGGTGACGGTGGCGTCGCGCCGCGGCTCGATCTCGCTGTATGCGCGCGCCGATGCCGGCACCCCCAGGGGCGCGGTGTTCATCCCCTTCTGCTATTACGAAGCGGCGGCGAACAAGCTGACCAACCCGGTGCTCGATCCGGTCGGCAAGATCCCCGAGTTCAAGTACTGCGCGGTGAACGTGAAGAAGGGCGGGTCCGCGCCGGTGCATTCCAGTTTTGGTGGCGGTCAGTCGCTATCTACGGCGTCTTGATCATTGGCGGAATCCACGAACGGCCATTGCGCGCTGCGCGCGCCAACCGTGTTTTTTGCGCGGATAAAAAGCGCATCCGCGCAAAAAACACGGTTATTGTTAACAACAAGGGTAGTACAGGGGTCTATACAAGATCGTCGATTGGGCGCGGATGTGCTTTTCATCCGTGCCCAATCGACGATCCGCGCGGACGGGACGCCGTCCGCGCAAGTTTAATCGCGACCGCTCGATGCATTCACCTACATCCGCCGAAGTTAGCGCACCGCTTCGCCAATTCTTGACCGCAATCAAGGCTGCACCTTGCTTGTGTGCCTATATTTCGTTCCAATGGTACAAACACGAATACGGAGACCATCATGCCATCGGATATCGACATCGCGCAGAAGGCGAAAATGCTGCGCATTCCCAAGCTGGCTGCGGAAAAGCTGGGCATCGCCGAAGATCACCTCGAGCCCTACGGCCATTACAAGGCGAAGGTGTCGCTCGCTTATGTCGACAGCCTCAAGGGCAGGCCCGACGGCAAACTGATCCTGGTCACGGCGATGACGCCGACCCCGGCAGGCGAGGGTAAAACCACGACCACGGTCGGCTTGGGCGACGCGCTCAACCACATCGGCAAGAAAGCGATGATCTGCCTGCGCGAGCCCTCGCTCGGGCCGGTATTCGGCATGAAAGGCGGCGCCGCCGGCGGAGGTTACGCCCAAGTGGTGCCGATGGAAGACATCAACCTGCATTTCACCGGAGACTTCTCTGCCATCGGGCTCGCCAACAACCTGCTGGCGGCGTTGCTCGACAACCATATCCATCACGGCAACGAATTGGGCATCGACGTGCGCCGCATCGCCTGGAAGCGCGTGGTGGACATGAACGACCGGGCCCTTCGCGACATCGTGGTGTCGCTGGGCGGTCCGGGCAACGGCTATCCGCGCCAGGACGGTTTCGATATCGTGGTAGCTTCGGAGGTGATGGCGATTTTCTGCCTGTCGAATTCGCTCGAGGATCTAAAGAACCGCCTGGGCAATATCGTGGTGGCGTACACGCGCGAGCAGAAACCGGTCTACGCCCGCGACCTCCACGCCCACGGCGCGATGACGGTGCTGCTGCGCGATGCGCTGGCGCCGAACCTGGTGCAGACCCTGGAGAACAGCCCGGCTTTCATCCACGGCGGGCCGTTTGCGAACATCGCCCATGGCTGCAACTCGGTGATCGCCACCAAGACCGCGCTGAAGCTCGCCGACTACGTCGTCACCGAGGCCGGTTTCGGCGCCGATCTGGGGGCGGAAAAATTCATCGACATCAAATGCCGCAAGAGCGGCCTGCGACCGGCCGCCACGGTGATCGTGGCCACAGTGCGCGCGATAAAGTACCATGGCGGCGCGGACCTGAAAACGATCACGCAGGAGAATCTGGCCGCGCTAGACAAGGGCCTGGTGAACCTGGAGCGCCACGTCGACAATGTGCAGAGGGTGTACGGCATTCCCTGCGTGGTGTCGATCAACCATTTCACCAGCGACACTGCGGCCGAGGTGGACGTGCTCAAGGCGCGCATGGCCAAACTCGGGGTCAACGTCGTGCTGGCCACGCACTGGGCCGACGGCGGCAAGGGTGCAGTGGAGTTGGCCAAGGTGGTGGTCGAGATGTGTGAGAAGAAATCCGGCTTCAGCTTCGTCTATGAAGAAGCCGACAGCCTGTGGGACAAGGTCAACAAGATCGCGAAGAAGGTCTACCGTGCCGCCGAGGTCACTGCCGACGCCAAGGTGCGCAACCAGATCAAGAAACTGCAGGAGGAGGGCTACGGCCATTACCCGGTGTGCGTGGCCAAGACGCAGTACTCATTCTCCACCGATGCGCAGTTGCGCGGCGCGCCCGAGAAGCACGTGATCAACATACGCGAAGTGCGGCTCGCGGCCGGCGCCGAATTCGTGGTCATGGTCTGCGGCGACATCATGACCATGCCGGGCCTGCCCAAGGTGCCCTCCGCGAACAAGATCGACCTGGTCGATGGCAAGGTGGTCGGGTTGTTCTAGAGAGACGCTCTTCTGCTCGCCTCGGCGGGTGCGGGGTAAAGTCGTGAATCAAACGGAATCGAACGGAACACAACTGCGGGTGGCCGAGGCATTTGTGGAGGACATGGGCCGCGGTTTTGCCCGCCTCGATGCGGAAGACCTGAAGCGGCTTGGCGCCGCGCCCGGGGATGTGTTGCAGATTACCGGCCGTCGCGCCACGGTGGCGCGAGCGGCGCAGGCGCCTTCCAGCCATTGCGGACAAGGCCTGCTGCTGATCGACGGAACCACCCGCGGCAACGCGCAGATCGGTGTGGACGAGTGGGTGACGGTCAGGAAGGTCCCGTTCAAGGCAGCTGAATCATTGCTGCTGGCGGCGGTGCAGGCCGGGCACGCGGCGCCGACCGAGGACGAGATCCCGCACCTGCGCCAACTTCTCTCCGGCATTCCAGTCGTCCCCGGCGATCACTTGCAGGTCACCTTTCTGGGCGCGCGCCCGCGTTCGTTCACCGTCGAGGGCGCGGCCCCGCGGGGGGCGTTGCTGGTCTCGGCGTCCACCGCCATCGCCTTCAAGGTTTCCGAGGTTGCCGCCGAGAAGGCCTATCGCGTTTCCTACGAGGACATCGGTGGCCTGGATAGAGAGGTGTCGCTCGTCCGGGAAATGGTCGAGTTGCCGCTGAAATTCCCGCAGCTCTTCGGCCTGCTGGGAATCGACCCGCCCAAGGGGGTGCTTCTGACCGGACCGCCGGGGACGGGCAAGACCCTGATCGCGCGCGCGGTCTCGAGCGAAGTGCGGGCGCATTTCATCCATGTGAACGGACCGGAAGTCATCCACAAGTTCTACGGCGAGAGCGAGGCCAAGCTGCGCCAGATCTTCGAAGAAGCGCAGCGCAACGCGCCGAGCATCATTTTCCTCGACGAGTTCGATGCGCTCGCACCTAAACGCGCCCAGGTCGTCGGCGACGTGGAGAAGCGCGTGGTGGCGCAGCTTCTGGCGCTGATGGACGGTCTGGTGGAACGCGGCCAAGTGGTGGTCATCGGCGCCACCAACATGCCCGAGCTGGTAGACCCGGCGCTGCGGCGGCCGGGACGCTTCGACCGCGAGATCGCGATCGGCGTTCCGGACCCGGGCGCGCGGCGCCAGATCCTGGGTATCCATTCGCGGCGCATGCCGCTGGCAGCCGACGTGGACCTGGAGCAGATCGCGGAGATCACCCACGGCTACGTCGGCGCGGACCTCGAAGTCCTGTGCAAAGAGGCGGGGATGGTGGCCTTGCGCCGCCTGGTCCCGCTGATACGTTTTGAGGTGGATCTGACGCCCCAACTGGATGCGCTGGCGTTCCGGATCACGCGCGAGGATTTTCTGGCGGCGTTCAAGGTGGTGGAACCCACCTCCACGCGGGAGTTCCTGGCGGAGCGGCCGCGGATCAGCTTCAAGGATGTCGGCGGCCTCGCGGAAACGAAGCGCACCCTCGGTTCCATTTTGCAACTCGTGCGCGCAGGTGACGCGCTATTTGGCCACACGCGGTTCAACCCGCCCAAGGGGATCCTGCTCACCGGGGCCTCGGGGACCGGGAAAACTTTGCTGGCGCGCGCCCTGGCGGGAGAACTGGGGCTGACCCTGATCACGGTGGACCAGCCCAGCCTGCTGTCGAAGTGGGTGGGCGAATCGGAAAAGGGCCTGCGCGAAGTTTTCAAACGCGCCAAACAAGCTTCCCCCTGCATCTTGTTCTTCGACGAAATCGAATCGCTGGTTCCCGTCCGGTCCGCACAGGAAGCGGGGAGCTTCTTTCCGCGCCTGGTCAGCCAGCTGTTCCGCGAACTGGATGAACTGCACGGCTCGCTCGGGGTCGTGGTGCTGGGGGCTACCAATCGACCGGAACTGATGGAACCCGCGCTGCTGCGCGCGGGCCGGTTTGATTACGTGCTCGAGTTGCCGCTGCCCGATCGGGACGAACGGCGCGAGATTCTGGCGATCCACACCGAAGGGCTGCCCTTGGACAACGCTGCGGACCTGGTCGAGCTTGCCGAGACCACTGCGGGCTGGACCGGCGCAGGTCTGGAGTTGGTGTGCAAGAAAGCGGCCATCCTGGCTTTGGAGGAATGCCGCCGGACCCCGTCGCTAGAGTTCCGCGTCGCCTGCCGGCACTTGCGCGAGGCCCAAACGCAGGCGCGGTCGATGGCGTAAGCGGCGCAGAATATCTGCCCCAGCCCAAGTTTGATCTGGCGGCCAAGGTTCCGGCTAACGCGCCGCCCGCTTGCGGGCGGTCGCGGTTGAGCCGGCTGTCAGGCGACGACTACCCGATTGACGGCGTCCAAGACCTTGAGAGACAAGGGAAACGACCAGCGTGTTGAGTGATACCCCCTCGGCCTCGGCTTGGGCGACTAGCTGCGCGTGCAGTGAACGCGGTACGCGTTGAACGAAACGACCGCTTACCGCGGAAAATGGCTTGGGAAAGTGATCATCAAATTCGCGTGCGACCGCGAGCCATGATTTCAGTGCATCGCGTCCGTTTTCGATAGCCTCTTCGGGGGTGGCGCCGTCAGAACGACAGCCAGGAAGATCGGGGAACACAATGCTGTAACCACTGCCTTCGTCCTTCGAAAGAGGGCGGATCTCAAATGGATACTCAATAGAGAATTTTTTCATTCGGCAATACCTTCTTCAATCAAACGAACAAACTTCTTGACGTAAATGGGCTTAATCGGTCGGCGCGCCGGTATGCTCAGCATGGCGCCATTGGGATGTCGAAAAATTACGTGACTTCCGCCTGGTTGCCGATGAACTAGCCCGTACGCTTCGGCAACCGACATCAAGCTCTCAATCCGCCAATCCAGCGGGTTGACCTTCATCTGTGCGAGAGTCTTTGCCGCCCGTGCCATCCGAATATGATACTGCCGGTGACACTACTGCGCAAGCCCTGCAGTGCTCCGCTGTTGCGAGCTCATGATCTGTCCGGTTCTGTAGCACGACATCTGTCCGGTTGTCATAGTGCCCTGAAGGGGGTGCGAAATGACG
>MERK01000083.1:46819-47829 GCA_001770575.1 Betaproteobacteria bacterium RIFCSPLOWO2_12_FULL_64_23 | reverse complement strand
GTAAAGGCGGTAATGAAATAGATTGTCCCGGCCGCCAGATTCAAGGACGGGGCGTGTAGCGTCGAGGAGTATCTGAATGAGCGAGTTGAATTACGTCGGCAAGAGCATGCGGCGCAAGGACGGCCCCGACAAGGTCACCGGCAAGGCTGTGTACACGAAGGACGTCAAGCTTCCCAACACCCTGATAGGCCGCGTCCTGCGCAGTCCCCACGCGCATGCGCGCATCCTGCGCATCGACACCTCCCGTGCAACGGCGCTGCCCGGGGTGAAGGCGGTAATCACGGTGGACGACACCAAGGGAATCAAGCACGGATTCGTCGAGACCCCGCGCTATCCGCCCGATCAGGAAGTGCTCGCACGAGGCAAAGTGGTGCATGTGGGGGAGGAGATCGCAGCAGTTGCCGCAATCGACCAGATCACCGCGCAGAAAGCGCTGGGTCTGATCGATATCGAATGGGAGATGCTGCCGGCGGTGTTCGATCCCGAGGCGGCGATGAAGCCGGGTGCGCCGGAAATCCATCCCAGTCATCCGAAAGCTCCCGCCGGCCAAATGAACATCGGCGGCACCACCGAAACCGAATGGGGCGACGTGGAAAGGGGTTTCGCCGAATCGGACTACGTGCGCGAGGATCGCTTCGAATGCCAGTTGCGCACGCACGGCTATCTGGAGCCGCACGTCACCCTCGCACATTGGGAAAGCGACAAGCTGAACGTATGGACCTCCTCCATGGGCGCGTTCGTCAAGCGCGCCAAACTGGCAAAGGTGCTCGATCTGCCTTATTCGTCGGTGCGCGTCCATAAGTCCTATGTCGGCGGCACTTTCGGCGGCAAGATCGATCTGTATTCGCACGAATACTGTGCATCGCGACTTTCCATGATCACCGGCCGGCCGGTGCAGATCACCGCGAGCCGCGAGGAGATCTTCTCCGCCTTCCGCCACGCCCAGCCGCTGATCCTGGAAATCAAGACTGGCGTGAAGAAAGACGGCAGCATCGTCGCCCAGCGCATCC
>MERK01000083.1:0-46805 GCA_001770575.1 Betaproteobacteria bacterium RIFCSPLOWO2_12_FULL_64_23 | reverse complement strand
TCCGCCTTCCGCCACGCCCAGCCGCTGATCCTGGAAATCAAGACTGGCGTGAAGAAAGACGGCAGCATCGTCGCCCAGCGCATCCGCGCGATCAACAACGCCGGCGCGTTCCGTGGCAGCGGCGTGGTGGTGATCTTCCTCGCCTGGGGATTCACCATGATCCCCTACCGCATCCCGAATCTGAAGTACGAGGGGCTCTCGGTCTACACCAATCACACGGTGCGCGCGCCGCAGCGCGGCCACGGCGCGCCCAAGGTCCGCTTCGCCATCGAGTCGCAGATGGACATGATTGCCGAGGCGCTGGGTATCGACCCGATCACCATCCGCATGCGCAACGCCCGCGGGCCGGGCGAACAGCTGCCCAACGGCGACAACACGCACCGCGGTGGACTCGCCGCCTGCGTCGCCTTGGCGGCCGAGAAATCCGATTTTCTCGCCAAGGTCGGCCGCGACCGCAAGTCAACTCCGAACGGATCGATACGCAGGGGCATAGGCATCGGCACTTCGGCCTACATGGGCGGCACGTTGATCTATCCGAACGGCTCCGGCGTCATCGTCAAAATGAACGACGACGGCTCCGCGATCGTGCTCACCGGTGCGATCGACATCGGCCAGGGCTCCGAAACCGTCATTTCCCAGATCGTCGCCGAGGAACTCTCCATCGGCATGGATGACGTGAAGATCATTTCTTCGGACACCGACGTCACGCCGCAGGACATCGGCGCCTGGATCAGCGGCATGACCTACGTTACCGGCAACGCCGCGCGCCTGGCCGCGGGGAACGCCCGCGAGAAACTGCTGCAGGTTGCTGCGGAAAAAATGGACGTCCCGGTGGAGAACCTGCTGTGCAGGGACAAGGTGGTCTATCACCGGCTCGATCCCGACATGAAGATGACTTACCGCGAGATCATCGCCGCCAGCGTCGCCACCCATCGCGGCGACACCATCATCGGCGAGGGCTTCTGGCGCACCATGCGCGACGCGCCGACGCACCCGAGCCTGGCAACCACCAAGGGCCGCTGGACCGAGAACTACGCCTTTTCCGCGCAGGTGGCCGAGGTCGAGGTGGATATCGAGACCGGCGAGGCGAAGCTGGTACGTGCGCTCACCGTGCACGACTGCGGGTTTCCCATCAACCCGGCGCTGGTGAAGGGGCAGATCGACGGCCAGATCTCGATGGCGCTCGGTCACGCTTTCATGGAAGAAGTGCTGACCAAGGACGGCTATACGCTCAACCCGAACTGGCTGGACTACCGCATGCCTACCATCCACAACATGGCCATCTCCGAGGATGCGGACGTCATCACCGAGCAGTATCGTGTCGGTGAGTCCTACCGTACCAAAGAAGTCGGCGAGGGGCTGATCTCAGGCATACTCGCAGCCATGGGCAATGCCGTCTACGACGCCACGGGCGTGAGGCTGCACTCGACGCCGTTCTCCGCAGAGAAAATCCTCGCCGGCTTGAGGGCCCTGGACCACGCGGCTAAGAAATCGCGGCAGGGCGAGAAGGCGCGCGCATGAACGAGGTCTTCTACTGGAACCAGGGGCTCGAATGCATGCCGCGCCCCGAGCTTGAGCAGCACCAGCTGCAGAAGCTGCGCGAGCAGTTGGAACACGTGTACGCAAGGAGCCCGTTCTACCGATCTAAGCTCGATGCGGCGGGCATCCGGCTCGATGAGATCCGCACCATGGAGGATGTGCGCCGGATTCCGTTTACCGACAAGGAAGAGCTGCGATCGAGCCAGGCGAACCATCCGCCCTGGGGCGATTTCAGCTGCATCACGCCGAAGGAGGCGGTGCGCGTATTTCAGACCTCGGGCACCACCGGCCGGCCGGTGCGGATCATGCTCAACCGCAAGGACTGGCACGAGATCTTCTACGAACAGTTCATGCATTTTCGCTGCGGCTACGGCCTCACCGAAGACGACGTTCTGTTCGTGCCCTTCAACTACGGCCTGTACCTCGCCTGGTGGGGCTTTCAGACGGCGATGGAGAAAGCCGGCCTGATGATCATCCCGGGCGGGGGCCAGAGCTCCAGGGACCGCCTGCGCTCCGCGCTCGACTGGGGCGCGACCGCGATCTGCGGCACACCTTCCTACCTGCTCTATCTTGCGGAGACGGCGCGCAAGAACGGCATCGACTTGCCCGGCTCGGTCATTGGCAAGATGGTGGCCGCCGGCGAGCCGGGCGCGAGCATTCCGTCGACCAAGAAGGCGATGGAGTCCCAATGGGGCGCCGAATGCTTCGACGATATCGGCTCCACCGAGATCAGCAATTTTGGCTACGAGTGCATCAAGCACAAGGGAACGCACGTCGTCGAGGCCATGTTTCTGGCTGAGGTCCTGGATCCAGCTACCTTGGCGCCTCTCGCGGACGGAGAGATCGGCGAACTGGTGCTCACCAACCTCTCCTGCGTAAGCACGCCGCTTATCCGCTACCGCACGCGCGATCTGGTACGTTTCAACCGCGCGACCTGCGCCTGCGGGCGCACCAATCTCCGGCTCGACGGCGGGATACTGGGCCGCTCCGACGATATGTTTCATTTCGCCGGGGTCAATATTTTTCCCGGCCAAGTCCAGCACCTGCTCCACGAAGTGAACGAATTCTCCCAGGAATACCAGCTCGTGGTTCCGCCGCCGGGCAGCGGCAAGCATTTGAGAATCCGCGTCGAGCCAGCCAACGAACTCTTGACCGAAGCCCAGCTCAACAAGGCCCGCGACTTCCTGATTGAAGCCGTCAAGTACCGCATTACGGTGACACCCGAGGTGGAAGTGTGCGAGATCGGCAGCCTGCCCCGTGTCGAGGGCAAGGCGAAACGCCTGATCCGCGAAGCGTAGTTTGCGGTCAATGACCACGGGAACGGAAATCCCGCTGTCGCCGTACATCGTTGTGAAAAGCGCCGGCGAGATGGCGAGCGCCATCGCGTGGCGCCTGTACATGGCCAATATGCGGCGTATCTGCATGCTGGACCTGGACAACCCGCTGTGCGTGCGCCGGCAGGTATCGTTCTGCACCGCACTGGAATCGGGAGCAGCGGTCGTTGAAGGCGTGCGCGCCGTGGCGGCCCGCGATCGGGACGAGATCGAAGCCGCCTGGAGGGCGCAGACCATCGCGGTTGTCCGTATCTCCGACTGGGATCGGATCGAAGGCGTCGCGCCCGATGTAGTAATCGACGCGATTCTGGCAAAGCGCAATCTGGGCACGCGCAAGGATGAAGCCAATCTGGTCATTGCGCTCGGTCCCGGCTTCACCGCAGGTGCGGACTGCGACCTGGTGATAGAAACCAATCGCGGACATGATTTGGGCCGAATCATCGCTTCCGGCTGCGCCGCGCCGAACACGGGCATTCCGGGCGACATCGCCGGCCACACCGAGGAGCGCGTGCTGCGCGCCCCGGCCGCGGGAACGTTCAAATCGCAACGCGCAATCGGCGACACGGTCCACAGGAACGACATCGTCGGACAGGTCGCCGGCCATCCGGTCACCGCCCGGGTGGACGGAATGCTGCGCGGTCTGATCCCGTCGGGGACCGCCGTCACCACTGGACTCAAGCTGGGGGATATCGATCCACGCGGCAAACAGGAACATTGCGACACCATTTCCGATAAAGCCCGGGCGATTGCAGGTGCCGTGCTCGAGGGTGTGATGCGCCATTGCAATAAGCCCTCCGCGGCAGAATAACCATGCTGGTCCGGGCGCTAGGTCTCGATCAAGCTCGCCTGATATCACTTTGCGGGGCAGGCGGCAAGACGACATTGATATTCTGTCTCGCGCGGGAATTCGTCGAGGCGGGCGAGCGCGTGTTGGTCACTACCACGACCAAGATTGCCCGCGACGAGGCGCAGGGACGGCTGGCTTTCTCGGCAATAAGCGCCGAGCAAGTATTGAGCAACGCCTGCCAACTGCTCCCTGAGGACGGACCGGAACGTGCGGGCGTGGTGATCGCCTATTCCGAGGCGAACGCCGATGGTTGCAAGCTGAACGGTTTCGCGCCGGAACTCGTCGATGCGTTGGCGCAGGCCGGACGTTTCGACCGAATACTGGTCGAAGCGGACGGGTCGGCGCGCAGGCCGTTGAAGGCTCCTGCCGCACACGAGCCGGTCATGCCTTCGGCGACGCAGGCCCTCATCATCGTCGCCGGGTTGAGCGGGCTGGGGCTGCCTCTGAGCGAGGACAAGCTGTTTCGCGCCAACATCTGGTCCAGATTGAGCGGACTCGCCCTCGGCGCCCCGGTCAGCGCCGAATCGCTTGCGCGCTGCCTCATCCACCCTGAGGGTCTCGTCCGCGGCTGCCCTGCCAAGGCGCAAACTATATTGTTCCTCAATCAGGCCGATACGCCAGAGCGGCGCGCCGAAGCGAAGCGGGTCGCGCAATTCCTCGCAATGGCACCAAGGAATGGGGTGGGGCGGGTGGTAATCGGCTGCCTGCTGCCGCAGCCTAACATCGCCAGCATAGTTTCCTTCCAGGAATCCGTCGCAACCTACGAATCGGGAGGCAGGCAATGAAAATGTTCGAGCCACTGCAAATCGGTGGCATGGCGATTTCGAACCGGATCATGGTGCCGGCCATGGTGACGCATTTGTGCAAGGAAGACGGCGTTGTCACCGGAGATACGATAGCCCGCTACGTGCGCTACGCTGCCGGCGGCGCAGGTCTGATCGTGGTAGAGGCAATGGCGATCCACCAGGTCAAGTCCGGCCCGCTGCTGCGCATCAGTGAAGACAGGTATATCTCCGGGCTGCGCGAACTCGCGCGGAGAGTCCACGCGACATCGGACTCCAAAATCGTTCCGCAAATTATTCATTTTCTAAAGGTGGCGCGCAGCGGCTGGCGCCAGACCACCGACATGCTCTCCCTCGCCGACATCGACCTGATCGTGGAGCAATTCGGCGACGCGGTGCGGCGGGCGCGTGAAGCCGGCTTCGACGGCGCGGAACTGCACTCGGCGCACGCCTATACGCTTTCCTCTTTCCTCTCGCGTGCCAACCCGCGCACCGACGATTACGGCGGCCACAGCATCGAGGGGCGGTTGCGGCTGATCGGGCGGGTAATCGAAAGCGTCCGGCGCAAGGCCGGAAATGACTTCCCGCTGGGCGTGCGATTCAATGCCGAAGAGTTCATCAAGAACGGTTACACAGTAGTCGATTCCAGGCGCATCGCGGTTCGGCTCGCCGAACTCGGCGTCGACTACATATCGCTCTCGGCGGGCGGGAAATTCGAGGATGCGGTGCACACGCCGGGGCAGGTTCTGTTTCCCTACAGCGGCTATTCAGGCGATCGCTGCATGCCCGGTGACTGGCTGCCGCGCGCCCTGCACGTGGGCATCGCCGCCGAGGTGAAGGCGCACCTGCTGTCCAAGGGCTACCCTGTCCCGGTCGCGGTGGCAGGCAAGCTCGACGATCCGCGCGACGCGGAGCGCGTGCTCGGCACCGGCATGGTCGATATGGTCGGCATCGCGCGCGGACTGCTCGCCGATCCGGACTGGCCACTCAAGGTGAAGAGGGGCGAAACGGACCGGATCGTGCAATGCGACTATTGCAACGTGTGCAAGGCACTGGACGGCACGCACCGCATGGTCAATTGCGCCCTGTGGCCGCAGGGGGACAACCAGGCACCCAAGGACGACCCGACCGTGCCGGCGCCCCGGTGGGCGGAGGCTGACACCGTCCTGACGGCAATTCCCACCGAAGCCAGGGTCGAGTTGAAATGGTCCAAAGCCCTGGGCGCTACCACCTACCAGATATACCGCGCGGATGAGCAGGATGATCCGCAGATGATCGATGCGGTGAAGCTTACCTTCTGGAACGACAATGACGTGCTGGGTGGGCGCACCTACCGCTACTTCGTGCGCCCGTGCGCGGCGACCGGCACACCGGGTACGCGCTCCAATACGGCGACGGTGAAGGTTCCGGCGCCAAGCTACATGGTGACGGCAAGAAAGGTTTCGGTCTAAAGTGAGCGTCACGATGTGGGCGTCGGGGTCGCCACCGGAGGGTCCGGTGGGGGGGAACCCCGCGCGCAAATGCCAAGGAGGAGGACCATGCTCGAAGGTTGTGTGTTCTGGCCCGCCGAACAGGCGGCACGCTATCGCGCCCGCGGTTGGTGGCAAGGCATCACCATTGCGCAGATGTTGGCGCGCAGCGCCGAGCGCACTCCGCAGAAGACTGCCCTCGTCTGCGCCGGCCAGCGCCTGAGCTACCGCGACATTGTGCAGACTTCGGATCGGCTTGCCTGCCGTTTCCTCGAAGCGGGCATTGCGCCGCTTGATCGCGTCGTGGTGCAACTGCCCAACGGACCCGAGTTCGTTTATACCTATTTCGCGCTGACGCGCATCGGAGCCATTCCGGTGACGGCCCTGCGCGCGCACCGGCATACGGAAGTCCGCCACTTCGTGCGTGCGTCCGGCGCGACGGCCTACGTGATTCCGGATCGGATCGGCGCTTTCGACTATCGGGAGATGGCCGGCGAAATCCAGAGCGAACTGCGCGGCCTGCGCACCGTGTTCGTGGCCGGCGAGCCCGCGGCGGGTCAGCGGGACCTGCGCGAGATGATTGCCGCGCAGATGCCGGCCGAAGCGGTCCGTGCGGCCCTGTCGACGCAGCGCCCGGATCCATCGGAAGTGGCGACCATGCTGCTCTCGGGCGGTACGACCTCGCTCTCCAAGCTGATTCCGCGCACCCACGACGACTATGTCCTCAACGCCCGCCTCTGCGGCCGCGCCGCCGGATTCGGCGAGGACACGGTATTCATGGCCATCCTGCCCCTGGGGCACAACTACAATCTGGCTTCGCCGGGCATGCTTGGCACCTTCTACTATGGTGGCACGGTTGTGCTGGCGCCTTCGGGCGACCCGGCGGAGGTGTTTTCCCTGGTCGAACGCGAGAAGGTGACGACGATCGCCGCTGTCGTCCCCTTGATCTCGAACTGGCTGAATTCGCCGGTGCCCGACGCTTACGATCTCTCGTCCTTGAAGGTAATCCAGAACGGCGGTGCCCGTCTGGCGCCGGAGTTGCGCAGCCGGCTGCGGGCCCGCTTTGCTTGCCTGCCGCAGGAGGATTACGGCACGGCCGAGGGCCTGATCAATATGGTGCCGCTGGACGCTTCGGATGAGTATCTGCTGCACAGTTCGGGCATGCCGGTGTGCGAGGACGATGAGATCAAGGTCGTCGACGACGCCGGCAACGAAGTCCCCGACGGCACCCAGGGCGAGCTCGTCACGCGTGGCCCCTATACCATCTGCGGCTATTACCGGGCGCCGGACAAGAACGCCGAGGCGTTCACAGCGGACGGTTTCTACCGCATGGGCGACATCGTACGCAAGGAGGGCCGCTATGTTTTCACCGAGGGTCGCAAGAAGGACTTGATCAACCGGGGCGGCGAGAAGATTAGCTGCGAGGAGGTGGAGAACCTCATCTTCGCCCACCCGAAGGTGAAGGCAGTCACCCTGGTGGCCATGCCCGACCCGGTGTTCGGCGAGAAGGCCTGCGCCTTCGTCATAACGAAGGAGGGGCAGAGTCTGGATTTTGCAGAGCTGATCGCCTTTCTCAGACAGCAGAACATCGCCAGCTTCAAGCTGCCAGAGCGGCTGGAGCTGGTAAGCGAATTTCCGGTGAGCCCCGTCGGCAAAATCCTAAAGCGGCAATTGCGGGAGGCGATCGCCGAGAAAATCGAGAGGGAGAAGACGAGTGGCACGGTTACTTGAACTATATACGGCGTCTTAAATGCCGTCGCATGGCGAGTAGCGGCCATTGCGCGCTCCGCGCGCCAACCGTGTTTTCTGTACGGATAAAAAACGCATCCGTACAGAAAACGCGGTTATGGATAAAAGCAAGAGCGGTTCGGGGTGGTTTTTTGTACAAGATCGTCGATCGCGCACTGATGTGCTTTTCATCCGTGCGCGATCGACGATCCGCGCGGACGGTTTCTCGTCCGCGCAACATCGAAACTCTGCATCAGCGGGGGCGCAATTTAAGTCGCCACGTATAATGACAACGGCCGCAATGGAATGAAGATTCGTATCATCGGCGGTGGCCCGGCGGGGCTGTGTTTCGCTGCCCTGATGAAGCGGGATGACCCCGCCCACGACGTCGTGATCTACGAGCGCGGTCCGCGCGACGCCACCTGGGGTTTCGGCGTCGTTTTCTCCGACCGTGCCCTGGAGTTCCTGCGCGCCGACGACGAGGCCATGTACCTGCTGCTTTCGCCGCACATGGAGACCTGGCCCAACCTGACGATCGTGCACAACGACACGCGCATCCCTATCACCGGCAACGGCTTCGCCGCCATCGGCCGCCTGCAACTGCTGTCCCTGCTCTACGTCCACGCGGAGCAGCTGGGCGTGCGCATCGAATTCGACAGAGCCATTGAATCGTTTTCCGACCGCGAGCGCCTCGGCGACGCCGACCTGATCGTCTGCGCCAACGGGGCCTCCCCCGTTCTGCGGCAGGCGAACGAGCTGCGCTTCGGCACCAGTTGCGACTGGCGCCCGAACAAGTTCATTTGGTATGGCACCTCCCGCGTTTTCGACAGCCTCTCCCTGACCTTTCGCGAGACCGACCACGGCGTCTTCTGCGCTCACCACTACCGCTACAGCCCGAGCAGGAGCACCTTCCTGGTCGAAGTCGAGGAGGAGACTTGGAAGCGCGCCGATTTCGAGCACATGAGCCCGGAGAGTACCATCGCACATTGCGAGCGCGTCTTCGCCAAAGACTTGAGCGGTCATCCGATCCTCTCCAACAACTCACACTGGCGCAACTTCCCGATGATTTGGAACGAGCGCTGGAGTTTCGACAATGTGGTGCTCGTTGGCGACGCTCTTCGTACTGCCCATTTCTCCATCGGATCCGGCACCCGCCTGGCCATGGAAGACGCCATCGCCCTGTGGAAGGCCTTCCGCGAGAAGCACAGCGTGCCCGAAGCCTTGGCCCGCTTTCGGGAGCTGCGCTTGCACCCGATGAAGAAGATCTGGGATGCTGCCAACGTGAGCGCTCGCTGGTACGAGCGCATGGGGGAAAACATGAAGTTGGACCCGGTGGAATTCGCGTACAGTTACATGACGCGCACCGGTCGAGTGAATCACGCTGAGGTCCGCCGCCGCGATCCCAACCTGGCTGCGGCCTACGAGAAGCTGCATCCCGAGGCGAGCGCGGCATGAAGGGATTGATGTCTTACTGGGAGCGATGATGAAGCCGGGAGAATTGAAACTGCCGTACCTGTTCCAGCCGGGGCAATTCGGCCGGTTCAAGATAAAGAACCGCATCAAATATGGCGCCTGCTGCGTCTCCAATTACAACACCCGCGACGGCTTTATCACCGAGCGTGAGATTGCCCGTATGCGCATCATCGCCCGCACCGGCTGCGGCATGATCACCAACCAGGGGGCCTACCCGGACCCGCTGGGCGAGGGCAAGGCCTACTTCCGCCAGGTGGCCATCTTTGACGACAAGTTCCTGCCTCAATTCGAGCGCATCGCCGCCGACATCAAGGAGCAGGGGGCGATGGCTATCCAGCAGATCCTGCACGCCGGCCGCTATGGTGGCATAGACCTGGGCTATTGCATCCAGCCCTCGGACGTTCCCCAGACCCTGCCCCACTTCCGCCCGCCCAAGGTGATGACGAAGGACGAAATCCGCGATTGCATCCGCCAGCACGCCGAGGCCGCCGACCGGGCGATACGCGCCGGCTTCGACGGCACCGAAATCACCAGCTTCATGGGCTACCTGCTGGCCAATTTCAACTCCCGCTTCACCAACCAGCGCAGCGACGAGTACGGCGGTTCGATCGAAAATCGCGGCCGCTTTATGCGCGAACTCATCGACGGCATCAAGCAGGCGACACCGGACAATCCGCTGGTGGTGCGTCTGAACGGTGCCGAGTTGATGGACAAATGGGGCGGCAACAGCGAGGACGAATGCTTCGAGCTGATGCGGCAGGCCGCGGATGCGGGCGTGGACATGATCAGCGTTACGGTCGGCTGGCAGGAGGCACCGGAATCGTCCATTGGCCGGGACATTCCGCCGGGTTACTGGAACTATCTCTCCGAGCGGGCGAAAAAGACCTGTCCGAACACCCTGATCACATTCGGCAATCGGCTGCCCGATCCGCGCATGGCCGACCAGTGCCTGCGCGACGGCGTCTTCGACTTCTGGGAAGTCTGCCGGCCTCTGCTGGCTGACCCTGATCTGATCCACAAGGCGGCCGAGGACCGCCTGGACGAGGCGCGCCGCTGCATCGGCTCCCTGAACTGCCTGTCGCGACTGTTCCGCGACCTGCCCTACACCTGCACCATGAATCCGGCCCTGGGCCACGAGGTGGAGCCTGAGTACCAGGTGACGCCGGCGGCGGTGAGGAAAAAAGTCATGATCATCGGCGCCGGCCCCGCCGGCATGGAATGCGCGATCACTGCCGCCCGGCGCGGCCACGACGTTACCGTATTCGACAAAGCCGGGCGCGTCGGCGGCAACCTATACGCTTACGCCATGAACGACTTGGCGCGGCCCGACGACCTGCTTTCGGTGATCTCGCACTACGAAGTGGTGGCCAAGCGGCTGGGCATCGAGATTCGCCTTAATACCGAAGTGCACGCCAAGTTCATGCGCAGCGTGCTGCACCAGTACGACGTCTGCGTCGTCGCGGCGGGGGCGCGCATCGACCGGGTACCGTTCGAGAACATGGAGGGTGCGGAGTTCATGGTGGATGCACTCGATGTAGCTCACGGGCGCATTACAGCCGGCAAGCGCGTGGTAGTGATTGGCGGTGGCAAGATCGGTCTCACTGTCGCCGAGGCATTGCGCAAGAACCAGGGCGCCGAAGTGACCGTGGTGGAGAAGGACAAGCGCATCGCCGGCGATGTCAAGCCCTCCTTCAAGTGGCGGCACGCTTCCTGGGTGGAGGAGTTGGGTATTCCCTGCCTGACATTGAGTCAACCGGTGAAGGTGACGAAGGAGGGTGTGACCGTCCGCGACGGCAAGGGCGTGGAGACCTTTCTGCCAGCCGATACCGTGATACTCGCGGCTGCGTCCAAGCCGGCGCACGAGCTGTTTCACGAATTCGAATGGATGGTGGACGAACTGCACGGGATCGGCGACGCGCTGATCCCGCGAGGCTTGGAGCAGGCCATCCAGGAAGGTTTCCGCCTCGGCGTGCGGCTGTGAGCGCGCTGCCCGAACCGGACGCATGGCAGGCCGCGGCGGCCCGTCACAACGAGTTGTTCGCCGCCCTCGAACCGGGCGCCCGCATCGGCCTCGTCGCCCGCGAAGCGCCGGCCACCATGTTGCTGTGGGAGGTCGGCGACGCTGGTATCGAAGTGCGCGACGCGCCGTTCCCGGGATTTGCCGCCAGCGGCGCCGACATAGTGCTCGCCGCCAACGCGCAAGCCCTGGGGGAGATATGCAGCGCTGTCGACGCGCAACTGTTCGTGGTGTTGCGCGCCGGCATCCGCAGCGGCGCCGTCGTCTGTTACGTGCTGCGCCGGCGCTGCGACCTGGAGGCAAAGGGTTTCGAGGAATTGCTCGATGCCCTGGGTTTCGCCTTCATGGGCGCTTGCCGGTGATTTTCTTCAATCCCGCCGGCGCCCCCGAACTGGCATGCGACGCCTGCGGCTGCCGCTGGTTCGATCGCATGAGCGGCACCTGCTACGAGTGCGGCACGCCGGTCAGCGAGGGATCTCAGGCCGAGTACCGACAGGCTTTGGCAGCATTCGCGATGCGGCGGAGTCGGGAGTCGGCGGAAGAATAGCGCAGACATCGACGCAAACACCTTTTTGATTCAAGTCTTGAACGGGATCCAGTAAGGCCTGCTGCTGTTCCCGGCGGCGAGCGGGCTGACGCTGATCCTGGGCATCATCGGCCAGATCAAACAAGCCGGGATCGCGGCGGTGATCGTGGACAAGAACTTCGCCGCCGTGTCGGCCGTCGCCGATCGCGTCGTGATTCTGGTGAAAGGCATCACGGTGTTCGAGGGCGCGAGCGCCGAACTGCGCGCGCAGCCGGAACTGCACCAGAGATACCTGGGCGTCTAGCGGGCGCCGGGTGCAGTGTCAGAAAAGGAGACGAACCCGTGCGCCGTCATTCCGGTCAGGCTCGGCCGGCTCGCATTGCCGGGGTCGGAGCCGGTTTCTTCGGTTTCTTCGGTTTCTTCTCTTCCCTGCGTTGCCTGTCGCGGTTTCCCATCAGCGGACTCCTTTCTTGCGTCGTCATCGACACCGGTAGTGTACCCCAGTTGCGCGTCAACCGAAAATCAGCGCGGCAGTCGGGGTTGCCTGCTCGCCGAGGCGATAGCCCGCGGCGAGGGCGTCCAGGTTGATGTCAAGAAAACTCTTCGGTGTCTCCGCGCGCACGGCGTGTTCGAGCGCCTTGCGCTCGCAGATTCCGGCGAGCGCGGCCAGCGCGCCCAGCGCGACGATGTTCGCCACGCGCTCGCTGCCCAGCTCAATTGCGCGGCGGCTGAGCGGCAGGTGATGCAGGCGATAGTGGCCCGCTGGCAGCTCCGGACACAGCCGCGTATCGGCGATCACCAGGCCGCCCGGCTTGAGCAGCGGCAAGGACGGCTTGAGCGCCATGCGGTCGAGCAATACCAGGCAGTCAAGCGCGGTGGCGAGTGGAAAATCGACTTCGCGCTCTGAGATCACCAGGTCGGAATTGCAATAGCCGCCGCGCGAAGTCGGTTCGTAGGTCTGCGACTGGGCGACGCGGCTGCCAGTCGTGCACAAGGCGTCGGCGAGCATCTTGGCGCATAGAATCAAGCCCTGGCCGCCGGTGCCGCCGATACGGATTTCAAGTCTCGCGTCGCGCATCAGGCCTTTCCTTTGTTCGCGCCGGTGGAGGCTTTGGCCGCCTTGCTTGCGCGCTGCGCGGCGGCCGCTTTGCGGTAGGCCGCGCCGTACTCGGGCCGGTCGGTTTTCGCGAGGATGCCGGTGGGGAGGTCGTTCGAGCGGAACGGCGTGTCCACCGAGTCGCGGTAGGCGCTGGGACGCAGGTCGCTTTTCTGCCGCAGCACCATCTCGGCCGAGGAGCCGAGCTCGTTCTTGCGCCCGAAGATCTCGGTGCAGTCGCACAGCACTTCGATGAAGGCGAAGCCCGGATGCGCGAGGCCTGAGCGGATGAGTTCCTTCAGCTTGGGCACGTGATGCGTCACTTCGCGGCCGACGAAGCTCGCGCCTGCCGCCGCGGCGAGCGCGCAGGCGTCGAAGTTCGGCTCCGCGTTCCCCAGCGGCGTGGTGGTCGTGAGGCGCGACTCGGAGGTGGTCGGCGACACCTGGCCCCCGGTCATGCCGTAGACCTCGTTATTGAGCATGAGACAGGTGAGCTTCAGGTTGCGCCGGCAGGCGTGGATCAAGTGGTTGCCGCCGATCGCGAGGCAGTCGCCGTCGCCGGTGATCACCACCACGTGCAGATCCGGTCGCGCCAGCGCGAGCCCGGTGGCGTAGGCGAGCGGCCGGCCATGGGTCACGTGAAAGGTGTTGGCGTCGATGTAGGCCGAGAGCCGCCCGGCGCAGCCGATGCCGGATACCACCGCGAGCTGGTCTTTGTCGATGCCGAGCTCGTGGATGGCCCACAGCAGCGCCCGCAGGGCGATGCCGTGGCCGCAGCCCGGGCAAAGGAAGTGCGGCATCATTTCCATGCGCAGATATTCGCGCACGTCGAATTCGGCTGCGGAGTCGACGATCATCTTGCTTCCTTTGCCAGCGCTTCGGCGCGTTCCGCAATTTCAGCCGGTGTGATCGGCTCGCCGTTGTAGCGGTGGATGGCATCCACGCGCTTGCCGCCGAGGATGCGCTCCACTTCCAGGCTCAGTTGTCCGGCGTTCATCTCCGGCACGAGCACGGCGCGCGCATTCTTGGTCGCCTCGCGCAAAGCGGTTTCCGGGAACGGCCACAACGTGACCGGGCGGAACAGGCCCAGGCGCACGCCGCGCGCGCGGGCGAGGTCGAGCGCGCGTGTCGCGGCGCGCGCGCTGATGCCGATGGCAACGATCACTACTTCGGCATCCGCGCAGCCGATCGCCTGCCAGGAGTCGATCGCCTCGCGGTGGCGGTCCAACTTGGTGAGCAGCCGCCCGAGGTTGCGCGCGACTGCCTCCGGGTTCTGCGTCGGGAAACCGTTTTCCGCGTGATTCAGGCCGGTGGTGTGCACGCGATAGCCCGCACCTGGGCGCGACATGGCCGGGATCCCGTCTTCACCCGTCGCGTAGGGCTGATAAGTCTCGCGCGGCCCGCTCGCCCACTTGCGCTCTGCGTTCCTCAGGTCTTTGGCATCGGCGAGGTCGACGGTCTCGGTCAGTTGCGCGATCACCTGGTCGTAGAGCAGCACCACCGGCGTGCGGCAGGTTTCCGCCAGGTCGAAGGCGCGCAGGGTCTCGGTATAGATTTCGCGCACCGAGGCCGGCGCGAGCACGATGATCGGGTAGTCGCCATGGCTGCCCCAGCGCGACTGCATGATGTCGCCCTGGGCGGGGCGCGTCGGCATGCCGGTAGAGGGCCCGCCGCGCATGACGTTGACGATCACGCAGGGAATTTCGGCCCCGGCGGCGTAGCCGATGTTCTCCTGCTTCAGCGAAAAGCCCGGGCCGCTGGTCGCGGTCAGCGCCTTGACGCCGCCCATCGAGGCGCCGATCACCGCGGCGATCGAGGCGATTTCGTCTTCCATCTGCACGAACACGCCATCCACCTCCGGCAGCAGCTGCGACAGGCGCTCGGCGACTTCCGAGGAAGGCGTGATCGGATAGCCGGCAAAAAAGCGGCAGCCCGCTGCAACTGCAGCCAGCGCGCAGGCGTGGTTGCCCGAGATCAGGCGCAGCGCGGCTTTGGGCGAAAGCGCCTGCTCGACTGCGTTCATGCCTTGGTTTCCTGCGCGGCGGCGGCGATCGCGACGACAGCGCTGTCCAGGTGCACGCGGATGGCAAAGTCCGGGCACAGCAGTTCGCACAGCCGGCAACCGGTGCATTTTTCCGGCTGCGCCAATTCGACGATGCGCTCCGCGTTCAGCCTCAGGCAGCGCTCGGGGCAGAGCTTGACGCAGATGTCGCAGCTCTTGCACCACTCCGGCGTGATTTCCAGGCGCACGCTGTACGGAACATGCGCGAGCGCAGCGGCTTTCGCGGCCGGGGCTTCGGTAACCACGGGGTTGGTTCGAGCCTCCTCGATCCAGCTGCGCCCGAGGCGGAAGGCGTCGAGATTGACCGCGATGGTTTTCTTCGGCACGAATTGCGCGAGCGACTTTTCCCAGTCCCCGGCGGGGAAGTCGAGTGCCGTGGACAACGCCCCGATCAGCACCACGTTGGCGGCGCGCTCGTTGCCGAGTTCCTCGGCCATGCGCGTGGCGTCGATGGCATAGGCTTCGGCCACCTGCGCCCTGACTTCGGCCGGCGTCTCGCGCGAGTAGCGCAGGGGCGCGCCCGGGCGCCGGTTCAGGCAGGCGAACGGCGGCACGATGCGCTTGGTGTCGCAGATGAATATGCCGGTATCGGGTTTGAGGAAAGGCAACCAGCGCAGGCCCTCTGCCCATTCGAGCGCGACCAGGATATCGGCTTCGCCTTTCGGGATGGTGGGCGACCATACCTGCGGGCCGAAGCGCACGTGGCTGAACACGGTGCCGCCGCGCTTGGCCATGCCGTGCACTTCGCTTTGCTTGACTTGGTAGCCCTTGGACTGGGCCAGGGATGCCAACGCCTTGGACACCATGATGACGCCCTGGCCGCCGACGCCCACGATGAGCACGTTCATCGGCTCGCGCGCCTTGGCCGCGGCCGCGGTAGGCCGCAGTTGCCCGTCTTTCGCGCTGCTCGTCGATGCGGTCGGCCGGCTCATTGCGCCACCGTCGCCGCCGGCTTGATGCAATCCACCGTACACACCTGCGCGCACAGGGTGCAGCCGATGCACAGCGACTGATCGATTTTCACCTTGTGCCGGCCTTCGAAGGTATCCTTGCCCCAGGTGAGGGCGGGGCAGCCGAGGTTCATGCACGACTGGCAGGCGTTGCACTGCTCGTTCACGATCGCGAGCGCGGGGCCCTTGATCTTCACCGGGTCGAGCACGCAGGGACGGTTGGAGATGATCACCGATACGCCGCGGTAAGCGATGGCCTCGCGCAGCGTCTGGTACATCTGCGCCAGGTCGTAGGAGTCCACGCTGCGCACCCATTTCACGCCGATCGCGCGCACCAGTGCTTCGTAATCGACCTTCGGCGCTTCCTCGCCGCGCAGCGTCTTGCCTGTGCCCGGATGCTCCTGGCCGCCGGTCATCGCGGTGATGTGGTTGTCCAGCAGCAGCACGGTGATGTTCGCCTGGTTGTATACCGCGTTGATCAGCCCCGGGATGCCGGCGTGCAGGAAAGTCGAATCGCCGATGGTGGCCATCACCGGCTTGGTGTCGCCGGCCATGGCCATGCCGATGGCGTTGCCGATGGAAGATCCCATGGACACGGTGGTATCGAGGCCTCTCAGCGGATCGAGGCAGGCGAGGGTGTAGCAGCCGATGTCCCCGGCCACGCGCGCACCCGACGCCCGCACCGCCATGAAGCTCGAGGTGTGCGGGCAGCCTGCGCACAGCACCGGCGGCCGCGCGAGCGGTTCAAGCGCCCAGCCGGCGCGCTGCGCGCGCGGCTCGAGCACGCCCGCGCGCTCGAAGCCGGCGCGCAGGATCTCGGGCGAAAACTCGCCCTCGCGCGGAAAGAACTGCTTGCCTTCCACCTTGATGCCGAGCGCGCGCAATTCCTTTTCGATCACCGGCTCCAGCTCTTCCACCACGAACACGCGCTCGACCGACGCGCAATAGCGCCGCAACAGGTCATCGGGCAGCGGCCAGGAGGCGCCCAGTTTCAGCACGCTCGCGTTGGGCAGCACTTCGCGCACATAGGGATAGCAGGTTCCCGCCGTGATCACGCCGAAACTCGCGTCGCCGGTCTCCCAGCGGTTGATCGGCGCGGTTTCGAGGTAGGCCTTCAGTTTCGCCTCGCGCTCGATCACCGCCACATGGCGGCGCCGCGCATGCGCGGGGATCATCACGTTTTTTGCCGGATTTTCGAGGAATCCGCGCGTTGGATGTTCTGTGCGCGGGCCGATGGCGACCGGGCTGCGGGTGTGCGACAGGCGTGTGGTGCCGCGCACGATGACCATGGTGTCGAATTGTTCGGACAGATCGAAGGCAAGTTTCGTCAAATCGAGCGCTTCCTGCGCGTCGCTCGGTTCGAGCACCGGCACCGTCGCGAACTGGCCGTAGATGCGCGTGTCCTGCTCGTTTTGCGAACTGTGTATGCCCGGATCGTCGCACACGGCGAGCACCAGCCCGCCGTTGACGCCGATATAGGCCTGCGACATGAATGCGTCGGCGGCCACGTTGAGGCCGACGTGTTTCATGGACGCGAAGGCGCGGCTGCCGGCAAAGGAAGCGCCTATGGCCACGTCGAGCGCGACTTTTTCATTGGTCGACCACTGGGCGTGCAAATCCTCGGCCGGGTAGCCGGCGAGGGACTCCATGATTTCCGTGCTGGGCGTGCCCGGATAGGCGGCGGCGACGCGTACGCCGGCTTCCCACGCGCCGCGCGCGATCGCTTCGTTTCCGGTCAACGGGCGCAGGTCTTGGTCCGGCCGTTTCGATAGCTCCACTGTTTCCGGTACTGCGTGCATGCGCTGCCCTTCCCTGACAAAAAACGAACGCATTCCTCCACTTGATCCCGGATCATCCTCAAACCGGGTGCTGGCTGTCTTGATCCAGATTAAACGTGCCCGACAAAACAAGGGAACCGGTGCGGGAAGGCAGTCTTCCCCACCCTCGGTCCCGAGTGCGAAGACTACTCCTTGAGCGCTGTTTGCGCCTCGGTGACGGCGCGGCGCTGGCGCTCGATCAGCTTCTGCATGGTGTCCACGGTGATCGAACGGAAGGTGGCCTTGGCGATTTCGTCGACTTCCGCCATCACCGCGCCCAACGCGCGGCCGACCTCGCTCGACGCATCGAATTCGTCGCTCTCGCCGGTGCGCGTGCTGATGTCCTCGAACAGTTCGATCACGTCCATCAGGGTCAGGCGCTTGGCGTTGCCGCTGAAACGGTAGCCGCCGCCTACCCCGCGCGCCGACTCGACCAGCCCGGCGCGGCCCAGTTCGCGCAGCACCTTGGCCAGGTGATGGGTGGAGGCGCCGTATTTCTCGGCGATTTCCGCCGCCGACAGTTGCTGCCCCGGATTGGCCGCGAATTCCAGCACGCTGTAGAGCGCGAGGCTGGTGCCTTTTTGCAGTTTCATGGCATCGTCCCGGCCATCAGTCCAGGTCCTTTTCCAGGGGTATGAACGGCGCGGCCATCATGCCCTGGCTGCGGAAAAACGACAGCACCAGGCTGTTGTCGCGGGCGAGCAGGGTGCGCACCTTGTTTACGCCGGCGCGGCGGAAGCCGTCGCAGACCGCTTCCAGCATGCGCGCGCCGACGCCGGCAAGCCGGCTGCTGGCGCGCACGCTCAGGCCGAACACCCAGCCGCAAGGCGCGGAGCCGAACTCCCAGTCGCGTATTTCGCCGATGATGAAACCCTGGATGACATCGCCGGACTCGGCCACCAGAAACAAGCGCTGTCGCGTGCGTCCACCGCCGTAACGGTGGAACAATTCGTACCAATAGTCGGTTTTTTCCAGGCCGGTGACCTCGGCATCGATGGCGATCACCTGTCCCAAGTCGGCCGCTTCCACCGACCGCACCCGCAACTCAGGGATGTCCGCGCCCTGCGCCTGGGCCTTGGTCATGCCGCTACAACTACCGCAGCCGCGCCGGATGCCATGATTTCGCCGAGAAAGCTGATCTGGATCAAAAAACGCATTTGAGTACGACAATACCATATAATCCACTTTCGAGGCAGACTGCGGCAAGCACCCGCGCCTGCCGAACTCAGCGCGACCGGGCCAAAAGGTGTTGCATCCAAGAAAAACCGGGCGGGTAAGCGGTGGCGCATCCAACCACACTTGAGGAGCTATGATGAAACCCATGCAATCGAGAAACAACTTCAAGCGCGGCCTGGCCGCGGTTGCCGCAACCTTCGCCTTGATCGCCGGCGCGGCGGTGGCGCAGGAGCCGATCAAAATCGGCTCGTTCCTGTCGGTCACCGGAGGCGCGGCGTTCCTAGGAGATCCGGAGCAGAAAACGCTCGAGCTCTACGTCGGGAAGATCAACGCCGCGGGCGGTGTGCTCGGCAGAAAGCTGCAACTGGTTGCTTACGATTCGGCCGGCGACGCCGAAAAGGCGCGTACCTTTACCAAGCGTCTGATAGAGCAGGACAAGGTCGATGTGATCGTGGGCGGCTCGACCACCGGCGAGACCATGGCCGTTATACCTCTGGTGGAAGCCGCGCAAATCCCGTTCATCTCCCTCGCGGGCGCAGTGGTCATCATCGAGCCGGTGAAGAAATGGGTGTTCAAGATGCCGCATACCGACCGCATGGCCTGTGAAAAGATTTTCATCGACATGCAGTCGCGCAAGTTTTCCAAGGTGGCGCTTATCTCCGGCCCCGGCGGCTTCGACAAGTCGATGCGCGGTCAATGCCTGGATGTGGCGAAGAAATATGGTATCGACGTGATCGCCGATGAAACCTACGGCGCCGGCGATACCGACATGACGGCGCAGCTCACCAAGATCAAGAACACCGCGGGCGTGCAGGCAGTGCTCAACGCCGGATTCGGCCAGGGGCCGGCGATCGTCACCAAGAACTACCGCCAGATCGGCGTCACCGTGCCGTTGTACCAGTCGCACGGCGTCGCATCCAAGGACTTTATCAAGCTTGCCGGCGCGGCCGCCGAGGGCGTGCGCCTGCCGGCCGCAGCCCTGCTGGTTGCCGATAGCTTGCCGCAAAGCGACCCGCAGCGCGCGGTGGTGGTGGGCTACACCAAGGAATACGAATCGCACTTCAAGTCCGAGGTATCGACTTTCGGCGGCCATGCCTACGACGGCTTGATGATTGCGGTCGAAGCGATAAAGAAAGCGGGCAGCACCGACAAGGCCAAAGTGCGTGACGCAATCGAGGGAATTCGCGGCTTCATGGGCACGGCGGGCGTTTTCAACATGTCGCCGACCGATCACATGGGCCTGGACTTGTCTGCGTTTCGCATGCTCGAAGTCAAGGGAGGCAACTGGACCCTGGTCAAGTAAGCACCGCCTTGCGGTGATGGGGGAGGCGGCGGCAACATGAGCGCGCAGTTCACGCAGTACCTGCTCACCGGGCTTACGGTGGGCGCGATCTACGCACTGGTTGCACTCGGCTTCTCCATCATTTTCAACGCCAGCAACGTCATCAACTTCGCCCAGGGCGAATTCGTGATGATCGGCGGCATGGCGACGGTCTCGCTCATCGCGGTGGGCTTGCCCTATCTGCTGGCAATTCCGCTGGCGGTCGCTGCGGCGGCGCTGGTCGGCCTGGCGCTGGAGAAATTCGCGGTCGAGCCGGCGCGCGGCGCCTCGGTGGTCACGCTGATCATCATCACCATCGGTGCTTCGATTTTCCTGCGCGGGCTGGCGACCATCATCTGGGACAAACGCTTCCATGCGCTCAAGCCATTTACCGGGGATGCGCCGATCACGATAGCGGGCGCCACCATTCTGCCGCAGAGCCTGTGGGTACTCGGCGTCACGCTCGCAGTCGTGCTTGCGCTGTCTTGGTTCTTCGGCCGTACCCTGTTGGGGAAGGCGATGCTCGCCACTTCCCACAACCGCCTCGCGGCGCAGCTGGCCGGCATCAATGTGCGCATGGTGCTGTTTCTGTCGTTCGGCCTGTCGGCGGCGCTGGGCGCGGTTGCAGGCATCCTGATCGCGCCGATCACTACCACGTCCTACGACGTCGGCGTGATGCTGGGCTTGAAAGGTTTCGCCGCCGCGATGCTCGGCGGCATGGGGAGCGGGGTCGGCGCGGTGGTCGGCGGCATTGCGCTCGGCATCACCGAGACCATGAGCGCCGGGTACCTGTCCTCGGCCTACAAGGATGCGATCGCGTTCGTGATCATCCTTGCGGTGCTGTTTTTCATGCCGAGCGGATTGTTCGGCAAGCGCGGCGGCGAACGCGTCTAGTCCCATGCTGGCGCGTCTTGCCTCGCCGCGCACCGGAGGGCTGCTGGCGCTCGCCGTGGTGATCGCGCTGTTGCCGCTCGCCCTGACCAACAAGTATTTCTACGACATCGCGGTCCTGGTGGGCTTGAACGCCATCGTCTGCGTCGGCCTGAACCTGCTCATCGGTTATGCCGGGCAGATCAGCCTCGGTCACGCGGGTTTCTTCGGCCTGGGCGCTTACGGTTCGGCCATTCTCGCCTCGCGCTACGGCTGGCCGCCGCTCGCGGCGATGCTCACCACCACGCTCGCCGTGGCGGCGCTCGCCTACCTAGTCGGCCGGCCGATCCTGCGGCTGAAAGGCCACTATCTCGCCATGGCCACGCTCGGCCTGGGGGTCATCATTTTCATGGTCATCACCACCGAGGACAAATATACCGGCGGTCCGGACGGGATCGCGGTGGTGCCGCTTAGCATCGGCGGTTTCGTGCTGCAGGGCGAGCGCATCTGGTACTGGGTCGTCGGCGCCCTGCTGCTTGTCGCCGTATGGCTCGCGCTCAACCTGATCGAGTCCCCGGCCGGAAGGGCGCTGCGCGCGCTGCACAGTTCCGAGGTCGGCGCCGAGGTGGTCGGGATCAACGCCGCCGAGCACAAAGTCATGGCGTTCGTGATCTCGGCCGTGTTCGCTTCCGTCGCCGGCAGCCTGGCCGCGCATTACTCCGGCTTCGTCACGCCGGGCAAGGTTGCGTTCCTGCACTCGATCGAACTGGTGACCATGGTGGTGTTCGGCGGCATGGCCTCGACCTTCGGCGCGGTGGTCGGGGCGGCCGTGCTGACCACCTTGCCGCAGCTGCTGGCGGCGTTCGAGGACTACGAAATGATGCTGTTCGGCGCGGTGATGATGGGCACCATGATTTTCATGCCGCGCGGCGTGGTGCCGAGTCTGGCGCGGCTGTTCCAGTCGCGCCGGCAACAGCCTTCCTCCGGCGAGGGGAGCGGCACATGAGTTTGCTCCGCGTCGAGGCGTTGTCGAAGAAGTTCGGCGGCGTGAACGCGGTCGAGGATCTGAGCTTCGACATCCCGCCCGGGGTGGTGTATTCGATCATCGGCCCCAACGGCGCCGGCAAGACCACCTTGCTCAATCTGCTCACCGGCATATACCAACCTTCGGCCGGGCGCATCGTTTTCGGCGGTCACGACCTGACCGGGCGCGCGCCCTACGAGTATGCGAACCATGGTATCGCCCGCACGTTCCAGAATCTGCAGGTGTTCTTCAACATGAGCGCGCTCGAAAACGTAATGGTGGGGCGCTATATGCAGGAGCGTTGCGGGCTGGCGGCCGCGCTGCTGCGCACGCCGCGCCTGGCGCGCGCCGAGCATGCGTGCCGCGAGGAGGCGGCCGAATTGATGCGCTACGTCGGGCTGCACAATTATCTGTCGGCGGCGGCCGACGCGATGCCCTACGGCGCCTTGAAGCGGCTCGAGATCGCGCGCGCGCTCGCGACCAGGCCGAAGCTGATGCTGCTCGACGAACCCGCTGCCGGCCTGAATCCGACCGAGGCGCTCGAGTTGGACGATCTGATCGGCAGCCTCACCGGGCGCGGCGTCACCGTGGTGCTGGTGGAGCACAACATGCGGCTGGTGATGGGCGTGTCCGACCACATTCTGGTGCTCGACTACGGGCGCAAGCTCGCCGAAGGCCCGGCCGCGACGGTGCGCAACGACCCGAAAGTGATCGAAGCGTATCTCGGAAGCGGCGTCGCGGCGGCAGCGGAGATGCACCGATGATGCTCGAGGTCGAGGGACTGGGCAGCCACTACGGGCGCATCCCGGCGCTGAAGGGCATCGACCTGCACGTGGGCGAGGGGGAACTGGTGGCGCTGGTCGGCGCCAACGGCGCGGGCAAGACGACGCTGCTGCGCGCGCTCTCGGGCGTGCAGCCGGTGAGTGCGGGGCGGGTACGCTTCGACGGCGCGGACATTACTGCCGCTGCCCCGGACAAACGCGTGCGCCTGGGCATCGTGCAGGTGCCGGAGGGGCGGCAGGTGTTCGGTCCGCTGTCGGTCGAGGACAATCTGCGTCTGGGCGCCTACCTGCGCAGCAAGGCGGAAGCGGCACAGGGAATAGAGCGGGTGTACGCGATGTTCCCGGTGCTCAAGCAAAAGCGCCGCGAGCCGGCGGGAACGCTGTCGGGAGGCCAGCAGCAGATGCTCGCCATGGGGCGGGGGCTGATGGCGCTGCCGAGGTTGCTGTTGCTCGATGAGCCGAGCATGGGGCTCGCACCCAAACTGGTGGAGGAGATTTTCGCCTGCGTGCGCGCGCTCAAGGCGGCTTCGACCACGATTTTCCTCGTGGATCAGAACGCGCGCGCGGCCCTGGCCGTTGCAGACCGCGCCTACGTGCTCGAGACCGGCCGCGTGGTGCTCTCCGGCAGCGGCGCCGAGTTGCTCGAAGACGAGCAGGTCAAGGAGGCTTACCTTGGACTCTAGACGAGGTGCGCCAGCGGCAGCGCCGTCGTGTCTTTCACCCGCTCCAGCGCAAAACTGGATTTCACATCGGTGATCCCGGGGTGCTTGAGCAGCGAATTCATGACAAAGCGCGAGTAGTGCTCCAGATCCTCCACATGTACCCGCAACAGATAGTCGAGATCGCCGGTCATGGAATAGCAGGCCACCACCTCCTGCCAGTTCTGCACCGCGCGCGCGAACGCCTTCACCGCGCCTTCGCCGCGCTTTTCCAGTTTCACTGAAACATAGGCAAGCAGGCCGAGTCCGACCTTGAGTGAATCGACCAGCGCTACGTATTGGCGGATCACGCCGGTTTGTTCCAGGCGCTTGAGGCGGCGCAGGCAGGGCGAGGGCGAAAGCGCAACGCGCTCGGCGAGCTCGAGATTGCTCAGCCTGCCCTCCTTTTGCAAAATATCCAGGATTTTTCGGTCCGTGCGGTCGAGTGCAATTGTTGGCATAAAACACCTCAAATGTTTGATTGTGAGAAATTATATGCCAAAGACACGCCACGCAGGGACGAATTTGGCAAGCACTGTGCGCGCGACGGAGTCTATGATTTCATCGCAGGCAGGCGGCGCGGTGACGTCGCGCCGGCAGCTACAGGAGATTGGGTCATGAACACAACGGAGCAAGTCGCCGCGAAGCTTGCGTCGTCCGGAAAGCGCGCGACCTACTGTTACCAGTGCGTGGCGGGTCCGGATCTGCTTACGGTGAAAATCGTCGACGGCGTTGCCACCGAGGTGGAACCGAACTTCGCCGCCTGCGACGTGCATCCGGGCGGCGGCAAGGTGTGCGTCAAGGCCTACGGCCTGGTGCAAAAGACGTATAACCCGAACCGGGTGCTGACGCCGATGCGGCGCAGCAACCCGAACAAGGGGAGAAACGAGGATCCGGGTTTCGTCGCCATTTCCTGGGACGAGGCGCTCGACACCATTGCGGTCAAGTTGCGGTCGATCATGGAGGCGGGTCTGCTCGACGCCTCGGGCTACCCCAAGGTCGCCGCGAATTTCGGCGGCGGCGGCACGCCGCAGTCCTACATGGGCACTTTCCCCGCGTTCCTTGCCGCCTGGGGCCCGGTGGACATGGGTTTCGGCTCGGGACAAGGCGTGAAATGCACCCACTCCGAGCATCTGTACGGCGAATTCTGGCACCGCGCGTTCACCGTCTGCCCGGACACGCCGATGTGCAATTACGTGATCTCCTGCGGCGCGAACGTCGAAGCCTCCGGTGGAGTGGTCGGCGTATGGCGCCACGCCAATGCGCGCGAACGCGGCATGAAACGGGTGCAAGTCGAGCCGCATTTGTCGGTGACGGGCGCCTGCTCGGCCGAATGGGTGCCGATCCGGCCCAAGACCGACCCCGCTTTCCTCTACGCGCTGATCCATGTAATGCTGCATGAAGCCGCGCGCGAGCGGCTGGACATCGCGTTTCTCAAGCAGCACAGCAACTCGCCCTATCTGGTCGGCGCAAACGGATTTTTCCTGCGCGATGCGACCACGCGCAAACCCTTGCTATGGGATTTGACGCGCAACGCAGCGGTGAGCTTCGACACGCCCGGCTGCGATCCCGCCCTGGAAGGCAGCTTTGGCTGCGACGCGCTGGAAATCGGCGCCGATGCCGAAGTGCTGGCGCAAGGCAGGCTGGAAGGCAGTCCCTCTTTCGCCAAGCTGGTCGCTCACATGCAGCCGTACTCGCCCGAGTGGGCTGCAGGCATCTGCGACGTGCCGGCAGCGACCATGCGCCGCATAGCCAACGAGTTTCTCGATCACGCGCAGGTCGGGACAACCATAGAAATCGAAGGAAAGACGCTGCCCTACCGCCCGGTGGCGGTGGCCCTGGGCAAGACGGTGAACAACGGCTGGGGCGGCTTCGAGTGCGTATGGGCGCGCACTCTGCTCGCCACCCTGGTCGGCGGCCTGGAAGTTCCCGGCGGCACGCTGGGTACTACGGTGCGGCTCAACCGCCCGCTGGCGGAGCGGCTGGAGAGCGTGACGCCCGGAGCGGACGGATTCATGCACTATCCGATGAATCCTACCGATCGCGAGCACTGGAGCGCGCGGCCGAATATACGCAACGCCTACAGAAGCATGGTGCCGCTTGCGGCCAACGGGCCGTGGAGCCAGGCACTCGGGCCTACGCATTTTTCCTGGATGTTTCTCAAGGAAACCCCCAAGGGTTTGCCCACGGTGACGCTGCCCGAGCTGTGGTTCGTCTACCGCAGCAATCCGGCGATTTCGTTCTGGGACACCAAGAACGTATCGGCGACCATGGCGCGCTTTCCCTTTGTGGTCGCGATGGCGTACACGCGCGACGAGACCAACCACATGGCGGACATCCTGCTGCCGGACGCGACCGACCTCGAAAGCCTGCAGCTGATACGCATCGGCGGCTCCAAGTACATCGAGCAGTTCTGGGAGCACGAGGGCTACGCTTTGCGCCAGCCGGTGGTGGCGGCGCAGGGCGAGGCGCGCGATTTCACCGACATCGCCACCGAACTCGCGCGCCGCACCGGTCTGCTGGAGGAATATAACGCTTCGATCAACCACGGTTCGGCCGGGGTGCCGCTGAAGGGCGCGGACTGGGATTTTTCCCTGGATACCAAGCGCGCCCACGGCCGCGACGGGATCTGGGACGCCGTGTGCAAAGCGGCCAGCGCCGAGTTGACTGGCGGAAAACAGGCGCATGGGCTGGACTGGTGGAAGGAGCATGGGCTCGCGACCAAGCCGTTTCCGCATGCTGACTGGTATCTGTATCCCACCATGGTGGCCCAGGGTCTGCGTTTCGAAATGCCGTATCAGGAGCGCCTGTACCGCATCGGCAAGGAACTCGGCAACCGGCTGCACGAGAACGATATGCAGTGGTGGAACGAGCAGCTCGCCGAGTATCAGACGCTGCCGGTGTGGAAGGACTTCCCCGGCATATGGGAAAAATCCCTGGTGAAGATGGGCGGCACGACCAAGGATTTTCCGTTCTGGCTGCTGACCTCGCGCAGCATGCAGTATTCCTGGGGCAACAACGTCGGTATCCAGTTGATCAAGGAAGTGGCCGACAATGTTTCCGGTCATCGCGGCGTGATCCTGAATGCCGGCATTGCCGCCGAAATGGGCGTGGAAGATGGCGATATGGTCGAGATCGCCACGCCTTTGCACAGCGTCACTGCCAGGGCGGTGGTGCGCCAGGGCATACGCCCCGACACGCTGCTGTTGCTGGGGCAGTTCGATCACTGGGCGACGCCGTTCGCCAGGGATTTCGGCGTACCCAGCATGAACTCGCTGGTGCCGATGTCGCTGGAACTGACCGATGCCACCGGTTCGGGCGCGGACATCGTGCGCGTGAGCCTGAAACGCGCGGGAGCTAAACCATGACCCGCTGGGCCATGGTCGCGGATTTGCGCCGCTGCGTCGGCTGCCAGACTTGCACCGCCTCGTGCAAACAGGCCAACGCGACTCCGCCGGATGTGCAGTGGCGGCGCGTGCTCGACATGGAAGTGGGCGAGTACCCGGCGGTGAAGCGCGCCTTCGTTCCGGTCGGCTGCATGCATTGCGACGAGCCACCGTGCATGCACGTGTGCCCGTCCACCGCCACCAGAAAAAGGCCGGACGGCATCGTCACCATCGATTACGACCTGTGCATAGGCTGCAGCTATTGCGCAGTCGCCTGCCCCTATCAGGCGCGCTACAAGACCGACCGCGCGAGCTTCGCCTACGGCAAGCCGACGGCGGCCGAGAAGCAGGGCTTCGATCCGAAGCGGCTGGCGGTGGCGACCAAGTGCACCTTCTGTGCCGATCGCATCGACGCCGGCATGGCAAAAGGCCTGACGCCGGGGATCGATCCCGAAGCCACGCCGGCCTGCGTCAACGCCTGCATCTCCCAGACGCTGAGTTTCGGCGACATCGAGGATCCGCACAGCAACGTGTCGCAGTTGCTTGCCGAGAATCAGACTTTCCGCATGCACGAGGAGCTGGGCACGGGACCCGGGTTCTACTACATCTGGGACAAGAAGGGGGAGGAGGCGGCGGCATGAACTACGGACCGAAGCCCTGGCAGCAGAGCAACTGGGATTTCCGCGCTGCCCTTAATTTCATTTTCGGCGGCGCCGGCGCCGGGCTGCTGACCATTGCGGCCTTCTCCGGCCTCGGCGGGAACGCGCTGCGCGCGGAGTTCCTGCTCGGGATGGCGCTGATCGGCGCCGGGTTGGTTTCGGTCTGGTTCGAGATCGGACGGCCGCTGCGCGCGCTGAACGTCGGTTTCAATCCGTTCACTTCCTGGATGACGCGCGAATCGTTTGCGGCGGGCCTGGTGTTCGCCTTGGGACTGGCTGCGGTGTGGCTCGCCAGCCGGCCGCTGGCGCAGGCGGCCGCGTTGGCCGCACTGGTCTTCGCCTACTGCCAGGGCCGCATCCTGCAGGCGGCCAAAGGCATACCGGCGTGGCGCGTCCCGGCGCTGATCTGGCTCGTGTTCACCACTGCGCTCGCCGAAGGTGCCGGCTTGTTGGTCGCGCTGGCCGCGCTGTTCGACGCGCCGGCCCGGGGCGTTCTGGGGTATTTCTCGCTGGCGCTGATTGCGCGCGCTCTCGCCTGGTCGATGTATCGCGGTGGCGTGACGAAAAGTGCGGTGCGTCCGGCGCTGGCGGTGCTGGAGCGGGCGGGAAAACTCCTGATCCAGTTCGGCACCATCGCGCCGCTGGCGTTGTTGCTCGCCGGCTGGTTCGCGCCGGATATCGCGCGCATCGCCGTGCTGCTGGCCGGCGTTGCCGCGCTTGCGACAGGTTGGCAGTTCAAGTTCGTGCTGATCACCCGCGCCGCCTACAACCAGGGTTTCGCATTGCCGCACCTGCCGGTGCGCGGCACCAGATAGCCGCCGCCGTCGGTCCAGCGGCGCAAAACGGAGCCAGCGCCATGCAGCATTCATCCAACTCCAGCGCGGATTCGCTGATTTCAGGAAGCGCGGCAATTTTCCGGCAGGCCGCGGCCGCGGGGCGCGACGCGCTCGACAGCGCCGAGCTCGGCGCCCTGTTATCCGGTCTCGCCATCGGATTCAAGGACGGCGCTGCGCCACCTGCGGTCGGAGTGCGCATCAGCCTGAACAACACGCGCGAATTCGGCATGGTTCTCAGTGCCGGACTGGGCGGGCCCGATGCGGAAGCGGATGAAAATAATTTCAGGAAAGATCGCGCCTCGGTATACGCCGCGGCCGCGCTGACGGATGCCGGGAATTTTCTGGGACTGTTCAAACGCACGCTTGCCTATCAAAAGCTGGCCGGCTTGGTCAAACGCGGAGGACTGCCGCACCCGGATGCGCAGCTCATGGCCTGCTTCGAACGGCTGCTTGCGCTCGCAAGCGCGTATGCACCGGGCGATCCCGCGGCAGCCGTCGTGCTGCGGGCCCTGGAGCTCGATCCGGTGCATGTCGGCGACCGGTTGGTGGTGCACCGGGCTCGGTGCGAGTTTGGCGCACCGATTGCCGGCCGTCTCCGCCGCCCGATCCACAAGATCGACAAGCTGATTCACCCGGCCTCGATCGGCATTATCGGCGTCTCCGCCGGCAGCATGAATTTCGGCCGGATTATCCTGCGCAACCTGATGGGCAGCGGCTACGGCAAGGAGCGCATGACCATCATTCGTCCGGGCGAGAAGGAGATCGATGGCGTCAGGTGCGTAGAAAGCCTGAAAGCGCTGGAGCAAAAGCTCGATCTGCTGATCGTCGCGGTGGCCGCCAGTGCCGTCTATGACCTGGTGGATGAAATCATCGACACCGACGCGGTGGAATCGGTGATGCTGATTCCCGGCAGTCTGGGTGAGACGAAAAAGAGCAGGGAACCCGCCGCGGCGTTGGCGCTCAGGATCAATGCCGCCCACGCCAAGGTCGGCGGCGGGCCGATTTTCCTCGGCGCCAATTGCCTCGGCGTGGTGTCGCATCCGGGTTCCTACGACTCCTGGTTCATCCCCCTCGAGCGCTTGCCGAAGCCGCAAAAGAAAGCGGAAAGAAATTCCGTCATGCTGAGCCAGAGCGGGGCGTTCATGATCACCCGCCTGAGCCAGAACCCGTGGCTTGATCCGCGCTACATGCTGGCCCTGGGCAACCAGACCGATCTCACTCACGGCGACCTGCTCAGCTACTTTTGCGAGCGGCCGGAGATCGAAACCATTGGCATATACGTCGAAGGTTTCAAAGACCTGGACGGACTCGACTTCGCCAAGGCCGTGCGCAGGGCGGTGGTAAACGGCAAGCAGGTGGTGGTCTACAAATCGGGCAAGACCGCTCCGGGCGCGGGCGGCGTCATGGGCCATACCGCGTCCATTGCCGGTGGTCCGACGCTGTTTGAGTCGGTGGTGCGCCAGGCCGGCGCGATCGTCGCCGAGGATTTCACCAGCTTCGACGATTTGCTCTACATCGCCGGCGCGCTGCACCAAAAGGAAATCCACGGCAAGCGCCTGGGCGCCATCAGCGGTGCGGGTTTCGAGGCGGTCGGCATGGCCGACTCGATCGAATCGGATAACTTCTCGATGGAAATGGGCGCCCTGGAAGCGGACACGGTCAAGCGCGTGGAAGAGATCCTGGTGGCGAAGAAACTGGACGCGCTGGTGGAAGTCAGAAACCCCATCGACATCAATCCCGGCGCCGATGACGAAGCCCACCTGCAGATCACCGAGGCTTTCCTGCAGGATCCGAACATCGACGCGGTCGTGGTCGGGCTGGACCCGACTGCCCCGTCGGTGCGGGCGCTGGAGGAGAGCAAGCTGCGGCCCGGTTATGATATCAAGGACGCGAAAAGCACGGTGCATCTGATGCCGCCCATAGTCAATCGCAACGACAAGCCGGTCGTCGGCATCATCGACGGCGGCACGCTCTATGACGCGATGTCCGCGGGCCTGATGGATCAAGGCGTCTGCGTGTTTCGCAACTGCGGGCGCGGCACCAGGGCGCTGGTGCGCTACGTCGAGGCGCGGCTCTACGCCGACGCGCTCAGAAAACGCGGGTGATTTGATTGCGTCTTGATGCCATAGTTCCAACACAACACCAGAGGACCAACCATGAGCGAGCCGCTTAAAGCCGGCCTTAGCGCCACCCGGCGCGTTGACATCGACCGCGATCGCACCATCAGCTTCATGGGCGACGATTGCCGGGTCTATTCGACGCCCAACCTGCTGTACGACATCGAGATGGCCTGCCGCGATCTGTTGCTCGAACACATCGAGCCGGGCAAGGACTCCGTCGGCACCCGGGTGGAGCTCGATCATGTCGGCGCCACCCTGATGGGCATGTGGGTGGACATCAGCGTCACCCTGAGCGCGGTCGATGGCGGTGCCGTGTGCTTTGATTTTTCCGCGCGCGATGCGGTGGAAGAAGTTGCGCGCGGCAAGCACAACCGTTTCATCGTCGGGATCGAAAAAACGGCACAAAGGCTAAAAGCAAAACTCGCCAAGGCACAGGCGAATACGGCGTCTTAAATGATCCCGTCGCATGCGACGAAAACCCTTGCGCGCTGCGCGCGCCAACCGTGTTTTATGTACGGATGAAAAGCGCATCCGTACGTAAAACACGGTTATGGCAACACCAAACAGGGGGTGGGGGTTTTATACAAGATCGCCGATCGCGTGCGGATGTGCTTTTCATCCGTACGGGATCGGCGATCCGCGCGGACGGGTTTTCGTCCGCGCCAAATGACACCCGCGTTCACGCGGCGCCACGGTTGCCGTGGCTGGAATACAATTCAGGCAAGGAGGGTAGAGCATGGGCATTCAGACCAAGGGCAGAAGCGGCGCGGCGGCGAAAAAGGCGGGCGTGGCGCGCAAGCCCGCGCCCGAACGCGCGGCCCGCGCGTACAAGTTCGACGCGGCAGCGGAAACCATGCCGCGCGCGGAACTTGCGCGGTTGCAGTTGCGGCGGCTGAAGGCGAGCCTCAAGAACGCCTATGACAACGTGCCGTTCCAGCGCCGGCGCATGAAAGCGCTGGGTTTCGAACCCGGCGACCTGAAGCGCCTGGAAGACCTCGCCAACTTATCGTTCACGCTGAAAACCGATTTGCGCGACCACTACCCGTTCGGCCTGTTCGCGCGTCCGCGTACCGAGGTGGTGAGGCTGCACGCGTCCTCGGGGACCACCGGCAAGCCGACCGTGGTCGGTTATACGGCGAAGGACATCGCCACCTGGGCTGATTTGATGGCGCGCTCCATGGCCTGTGCCGGTGCACGGCCGGGCGATGTCATCCACAACGCCTACGGCTACGGCCTGTTTACCGGCGGCCTCGGCGCCCACTACGGCGCGGAGCGGCTGGGGGCAACGGTGGTGCCGATGTCCGGCGGCAGCACCGAGCGCCAGATCGTGCTGATCAACGACTTCGGCGCGCGCGTGCTGTGCGCGACGCCGTCCTATGCGCTCGCGATCGCCGAGGTGGCGGAGAAGGAGGGCGTGGATTTGCGCAAATCCAGGCTCGAGATCGGCATATTCGGCGCCGAGCCCTGGAGCGAGGGCATGCGGCGCGAGGTAGAGGCGCGCCTGGGGCTGAAAGCGGTCGACATTTACGGCCTGTCGGAAATCATGGGCCCGGGTGTCGCCTGCGAGTGCGTCGAGGGGCAGGCCGGCCTGCACGGTTGGGAGGATCACTTCATTTTCGAGGTGATCGATCCTGACAGCGGCAAGGCGCTGAAGGAGGGCGCGGCGGGCGAGCTGGTGATCACCACGCTCACCAAGGAGGCACTGCCGATGATCCGCTATCGCACCCGCGACATCACCCGCCTCTCCAACGAGCGCTGCGTCTGCGGCCGCACGCATGTGCGCATCAAGCGCATCACCGGTCGAAACGACGACATGCTGATCATCCGCGGCGTGAACGTCTACCCGTCGCAGATCGAGTCCGTGCTGGTGGGCCTGCCCGACGTTGCGCCGCACTACCAGTTGGTGGTCGAGAGAAAGGGCAGCCTCGACCACTTGACGGTCGAGGTCGAGCTGCTCCCGAATGCCGTGCCCACGGTGGAGGTGCGCGCGGTCGTGGGCGAATCGGTGCGCCATCACATCAAATCGATCATCGGCGTCACCGCCGACGTGGTGGTGAAAGAGCCGGGCGAAATTCCGCGCTCGATGGGCAAGGCGGTGAGGGTGCGCGACCTGCGGCCGAAGCTCAATTGACGATGGAGATCAGCGTGGGAACGGCCGCACAATCCGCCTCGGCGGTGCAGCGGCTCGCGCGCCTGGATTGCTGTGCGGTTTCCGATGCGCTGGACAAAGCTCGCCGGCGTGGTATCGGGCCTGCCTTGACGCAGGGTGGATAAATTGGTATTGTGGTACTAGAATACCAGAAAGAGTCCAAATCGGAGCGACGCAGGGCATGGAGTTCCAGCGCCAGACGAATAGACGACTGTATGAAGAGCACGCCGCGACGGTGCAGCTGCTCGCCCGCGTCGAGCGCGTGTTTACCGGCCGCGCCGGCGCCTATCCGCCCTTGGCGGACGATCCCGAATGGCGCGCGTTCGCGCGTGCGCTGCTGTCGGCGATCGAGGTCGAGGTCGCGCGCCATTTCGAATTCGAGGAGCGGGACCTGTTCCCGCGCCTGGAGGAGGCCGGGGACGGGGATCTGGCGGCGCTGCTCAACGAGGAGCATGTCACCATCCGCGCCGTGGCGCAGTCGCTCGCCGATCTGCTGCGCCGGGCGTTCGCCGGCGGATTGCAGCCGCAGCAATGGCAGGCGATGAAGACGCTCGCACTGGAGTTCAGCGAACGCCTTGGTTCGCATGCGCAGAAGGAAGACGGCGCTCTGCTGCCCGTGCTCGAGAACCTGCTCGACGAGGACACGGATCGCGAGTTGTTCGGCGCCTACGCGGCAGGCTGACGGGAGAACATGATGGCGGAGCGTGCACAGGCGGGTCCCCTTTCCGGCGTGAAGTTGCGGCGGCTTGCCGCGCAGGACCTGGACACCGTGGTCGAGATTGACGCGCAAATCACCGGCCGCTCGCGCCGCGCCTATTTCGAGCGCCGCCTGCAGGCAGCGCTGCGCGCGCCGGGCCTGCATACGCAGTTCGCGGCCGAGGAAGACGGCGTGCTCGAGGGCTACGTGCTCGCGCGCAAGCTGGAGGGCGAATTCGGCCGCGTCGAGCCGGCGTTGCGGCTGGAAGTGATCAGCGTGCGGCCGGCGGAGCAGGGGCATGGCTACGGTGATGCGTTGCTCGGCGCGTTGGAGGCCGATGGGCGCAAGCACGGCGTGTACGAGGTGCGCACGCAAGCGGCATGGAAAGACCACGCCATGCTGAGTTTCCTCGATCATGCCGGCTTCCAGCTCGGCGGCAACCAGGTGATCGATTGCGGAATCCATGCCGGACGCATCGGCAGCGGGGACCAGGAAAAAGTCGTGGCGCCGGAGCACCATCGCCTGAGTGCGGAAATCGACCACAGCATAGCTCAGGCCAACGATTTCGAGGCGCTGGCGCGCGACCGTGCCGACGTGCGCTCGCTCGAGCGCGCGGACCTAGAGCAGATCGTGCGCATCGACCGGCGCATCATGGGCCGCGACCGCAGCGCCTACATCGGCCGCGTGGTGGACGAGGCGCTGCAGGATTCGGCAGTCCGCGTTTCGCTGGTGGCGCGTCAGGACGGATCCGCCACCGGCTACATCATGGCCGGCGTCGACTTCGGCGATTTCGGCCGCACCGAGCCGGTGGCGGTGATCGACACCATAGGCGTCGATCCTGGCTTCACCGGCGCGGGCATCGGCACAGCGCTGCTGTCGCAGTTGTTCGTCAACCTCGAGGCGCTGCGCGTCGAACGGCTCGCGACCGTCGTCGCGCGCGATAACTTCGCCCTGCTCGAATTCTTTTATCGCGCCGGCTTCGGCTCGAGCCAGCGGCTGGAGTTCATTAAACGGCTGGCCTGATTCCCGGGGGGCGTGGGGCATTCGCGAGTCCCCGGAGGTCTCGATCCCCCTAGAGGGGAAAATCCCCTTCTGGGACTCGCGAATTCAAGCTCAGGCGACATAGAAAGCGATCGCAATGAAATGCGCCGCGCTGCCCCCGAGCACGAACAGATGCCACACGCCGTGAAAGTGACGCACGCGCTCGTCGAGCAGATAAAATGCGATGCCGCCGCTGTAGAGCAGGCCGCCGGCGAGCAGCCAAGCCAGCCCGGGCGCGCCCAACCCCGCGGCCAGCGGACGCAGCGCGGCTGCGCCCATCCATCCCATGACGACGTAGATCAGGATCGACAGGCGGCGCGCGCCCCTGCCGAACACGAATTCCTGCGCGATACCGAGCGCCGCCAGCCCCCAGGCCAGAGCGAACAGGGTCCAGCCCCAGGGTCCGCGCAAGGTCACCAGCGCGAACGGCGTGTAGGTGCCGGCGATGAGGAGATAGATCGAGCAGTGATCGAGCTTGCGCAGGATCGTTTTGGCCCGTCCGCGCACGCTGTGGTAAAGGGTCGAAGCCCCGTAGAGCAGGAACAGCGCCACGCCGTAGGTGGCGCAGCCGACGATTTTCCAGGCATCGCCGCTGCGCGCGGCGAGGACGATCAGCGCCGGCGCGCCGACGGCGGCGAGCAGCGTGCCGGCGAGGTGGGTGATGCTGTTGAGGCGTTCTCCGTAATACATGGTTCAGCCAGTGTACCGGGGACCGGCGGCGGCCAGGGAAAACGGCACGCTGGCCCGGGTGAAGCGTTTGGATGCTGCTCTCGAATCTCGCGGATGTAACCGGCCAGGGAAAACGGCACGCTGGCCCGGGTGAAGCGTCCGCCCCGGGGGCAGACCCGGCCGGGGGAGATCAGCCGTGCAGGCTATGGTACTTCGCCAGCAATTCCTCCTTGCTCTCGCGGAAGTCCGGGTGCGGGACGATGCAGTCGGCGGGGCACACCAGCATGCATTGCGGCTCGTCATGGGCGCCTACGCACTCGGTGCACAGCGCTGCATCGATGACATAAGGAGTCGCCGCCGTAATCGCTTTGTTCGGGCAGGATTCGACGCATGCGTCGCAGTCGGTGCAGTCTTCGTTGATGAGCAGCGCCATGATGGTTTCCTTTCAATAATCGTTCACAGAGTCAGGCTGCGGCACGCTGCTGCAGTTCGCGCAGCTTGCCATGCCTGAACGCGCCCCACAAGGCCGCGCCGATCGCTCCGGCGCAAATCGAGTCGGGGTGGTTGACCACGGTCAGTCCGGTAATTTTCTCATTGACCAGCTCTTCCTGCACCGCCAGCAGCAGGCCCACGTCGAGCGCGAGGCCGCCGGTGAGCAGCACCGTGTCCTTCATGATGCCGGTCACCTTCAGCAGCTTCACCAGGCGCGAGGCCATGGAGAGATGGATGCCTTTGAGGATGTCGGGCGTGGGGATGCCGCGCGAGACCATGTTGATGACATCGGTCTCCGCCAGCACGGCGCAGATCGAGCTGATCTTCTCCGGCGTCTGCGCCGAGCGCGACAGCGGCCCGATTTCCTCGACCGCGACGCCGAGGTAGCGCGCGATGTTTTCCAGGAACTGGCCCGATCCCGAGGCGCACTGGCTGGTCATTTTGTAGGCCAGCACCTTGCCGCGCGCGTCGACGTAGATGGCGCGGCCGTTGAGCGCGCCGATGTCCACCACGCCGCGCGCGTCCGGGTTGAGAAAAATGGCGCCGCGGGCGTGCGTGGTCATGGAGTAGAAATGCCCGGTGGCGAACTTGACGTTCTCGCCTTCACCGGTGGTGGCGACGTAATCGACGTCGGCGGGCTTGAGCCCCGCTTCCTCGAGCACTTCGTCGTAACCCGCTTTCGCCAGCTGCATATTGTCGCGCTTGCGGATGCGCTCGACGCGCCGCGCGAGCCATTCGCTCTCGCCGCCTTGCGTTTTGAACAGCGCCGTCTTGACGACGCCGGAGCCGATGTCGATGCCCACGCTGATTGTCATTTTACCGTCTCGGTTGTGCTGCTATTCATGTTCTTGCTTCAACCGTCTTTCCTTCCTCGACCACCGCGCGCCAGGCGAACGTCGCGCCGCCGAGCGCCCCGGTGTAGATCGAATCGGGATCGATATTGAGCCTGATTTCGCCGTAGTTCTCGTGCACCAGCTCCGTCAGCGACTTCACCGCGGCCTCGTTCTTGGCCACGCCCCCGGTGAAAGTGAACTCGTTGCGCACGCCGCCCGAGCGCGCCAGGATCGACATCGCGCGCAGAATGATGGCGCGGTGCAGGCCGAGCATGATGTCTTCGCGCTTTTCGCCCAGCGACAGGCGGTCGCGCAGCTCGGCGCCGGCGAACACGGTGCAGGTGGAATTGATGCGCACGTTTTTGGTCGCCTTCATCGCCAGCGGCCCGAGCTCGTGCAGGCCCATGTTCATCTCGTCGGCGATGTAACCGAGGTAGCGGCCGCAGCCGGCGGCGCAGCGGTCGTTCATCTGGAAACTCTCGACGATGCCGTGCTTGTCCACCTGGATCGCCTTGGTGTCCTGGCCGCCGATGTCGAGCACGGTGGCCGTGCCCGGGTACATCACATGCGCGCCCAGGCCGTGGCACAGGATTTCGGAGCGGATGTGCTCCTTGGAGAAGGGCAGGCGCGCGCGGCCGTAGCCGGTGCCGATGACGTAGCTCTCCTCGAGTTCGGTGTCGAGCACGCCCTGGATCGGGGCGCGGATGGCGTCCGCGCGGCCGGCGGTTTCGGGCATGCCGCGGAAGGTGCGCTCCAGCGCGCGCATCAGGTTGGTGGTCATGGCGTCGGCGTAGACGCGGTTCTCGACTTCGATGATCGAGCGGTCGAACACGTTGAGCACCATGTCGTAGCGCAGGCCCATTTCCTTGGAAACCGTCTCGCCGATGGCGAGGTAGCGGCTGCCGGCGATGTCGCGGAAAAAATCCGACTTGCGCTTCGCCCCCGGCGCGAACAGCGCCGGCGCCTCCGCCTGCAGGCGCTTGAACACCTCGGTCAGCGCCATCGCGACCGCTGCCGCGTGCTCGCCGAAGCGCGTGCCTTCGGCGTTGCGGCGGCAGGTGGCCTCCAGGTCGGCAAGCTGTTCCAGGAACTGCTCCAGGCGGAAGTCGCGCTCCAGGTGGCCGAGAAAATCCTCGAGCCTGCCGTTGAGCGCGTGGGATTTTGACAGCGCATTGCGGAACAGGTGAAAGCGCGTGTTGACCAGCGCCTCCTGCTTGGCGATCGCGGCCGCGGTGTCGTAGTTCGAGCGCGAGTTGGTGATGCCGCGTCCGAGGATGTTGCGGTCTTCGTCGATCACCACCGCCTTGGTGGTGGTCGAGCCGAGGTCGATACCGATGAAGCAGCGCATAGTGGTTTCCCTGAGTCCCGGTCTCTAATGCACTGCGCCGGCGGCGGCGGTGCGCTTCTGCTTGATCATCTGGAAATAGCTCTCCAGCCGGTTCTTGATGTTGGCCGCGGAGAAATAGCGCGGATCCACCAGGTCGGACTCGATGAACGCGGCCGGCTTGCCGGTGCGCTTCTCCACCTCGCGCAGAATCAGCAGCTGGCCGGCGGAGAAGCTGTTGCAGCTCTTGATCGAATTGATCAGCAGGCCGTCGGCCTGGTATTCGTCGATGTACTTGCAGATCATGTCGATGCGCTGCGGCAGGTTGAGGTTGGTGTAGCAGCCGAGGCAGTACTCCGCCAGCGACTCGATCGGGTGCTCCGGATCGTGACGGAAACCGAAGTCGTATACGCCGCCGACCTTGGCGTAAGTGGAGGTGACCACCACCGCGCCCTCGTCATAGAACATTTTCCAGAATTCGCGGAAGCTGGTCCAGTTGGGCGGGCCTTCCACCACCAGGCGGTATTTCTCCTCCGCCATCTCCCCCTCGGGGGTGATCGGCCCCTTGCCCTCGCGCACGCGCTGCTCGATCTCCTGCCGCAGCACCCGGTAGTACTCGGTCGCCTCGGTGGTGCCGCGGAAGGCGGTGAAAATCGGGCCGATGTAATACACCGCGCCGAAGTAGCCGTCGATGGGGGAGGGGCGTTTCTTCGCCGACTGCAGCACCTGCACCAGGTCCTCCTCGGCCTTGGCCGATTCCTTCATGTACTGGCGCAGGCGGTCGATGTCGAATTTGACGCCGGAGACGCGCTCCAGCGACGGGATCACGTTTTCCTTGATTTGCTTGACCACGTAGTCGCGCATGTTCTGCGAGATCTTGCCGTCGCCCTGGTAGGGCACGTGCAGCATGGTGGTTTCGCAGTTGTATTTCTGCCGGATCAGCTCGAACCACTTCATGAAAGTGAAGCAGCCGGTGTAGGAAAGGAGCAGCAGGTCGGGACGCGGCAGGGGGTCGCCGGTGGGGCCGACCTCGCCGCCCAGCATCATGCCCAGGTCGGCCTTGACGTAGGTGCAGACGTCTTCGGAATGGCCGTCGCGCTCGGCATCCATGATCATCTTGCCGGATTTCTTGCGCATGCCGTTTTGCAGCGCGTTGGTCTCCGGCAGGCTGCGCGCAAGATCGAAGCACATCACCAGCTCGTTCAGGTTGCCTGGAACGAAGGTGGCCGCGACTTTCTTGCCGCGCTGGTGCGCGGTGGCGAGCTCGAGATAGTTGCGGTTGATCATTGCCTTCTGCAACAGCATCGCGTCCTCTTTCTGCGCGACCGGAACCGGCTTTTTCGAGGCTTGCGGCGGGGTCATTTGGATAGGTGTGCTCATTGCAGTGCGGCCTCCTTGACGGTTGTGCGGCAATTGGTTGTGGACTGTCGGCCGCTTTGCGGTGTTCGCCTGGTCGCATCCCCGCGCGGGCGCGGGGCGCCGGCGAAGCGACCGTGCCAGCGAAGCAGCACAGCGTAGCCGGCGCATTGCGGCGCCTTCGCTGCGCACGTTCCGAGGCGCCACGCTACGGCGCCGCCTGCTCCGGGGCTCACGCCGCACTCCAGAGTTTGATTGAATCGGCAAAAGTGCCGGCTTGTTCGCGGATCGGCGCCATCTGGCCGGTGTTCTCGGCGTACTTGAACGCCGTATAGGGGATCTTGTGCTCATTCAGCACCGACTGCAGCATCGGCCGTTCGAGCAGCGCCGGGTCGCAGAACGAGGGCGCGGCGAAAATGACCCCTTCGCCGCCATTCAGCTTGGTCGAATCGAGCAGATACTTGCCCTTGTCCTTCTTGAACTCGTCGTACTTCGATGATGTCTGCATCGAACGGTGGAGGAACGATTTCGACAGCGCGTCGAGCGGATCCCCGGTTTCGACCACGTCGTCGAACAGCATGCGCATGACCAGCATGAAGTCATCGTCGACAATGTAGCAGCCGGCCATCTCGATCGATTTGATCAGACTGAGCGGCGGCTGCTCGCAGAAGGCGCCGGTCAACACGATGCGGGCGTTGTCGCGCATCGGCCTGGCCACGGCGTCGGTCGCGGCGATGTAGTCGCGCACCAGTTGCGTGTAGTCTTCGACCGGCAGCACCATGCCGGCGCGCAGCACCAGGTATACCTCGGAGGTCGGGGCCTGCCACGGCTTGGCCGCGCGGTATTTGTACAGCGCTTGCACCGCGCGCCGGTTTTCGTTGTACACCGCGATCGAAGCGCGCAGCGCATCGTCGGTGATCGGCTTTCCGGCAAGCCTGCCGATGTCATCGCGCAGCACCTGCATCTCGTGGATGTAGTACTGGCCGCCGACGCCATCCTGGTAGTTTTGCGGCACGTCGAAATACCTGACGTATTTGTCCTTGAACAGGATCTGCCACATGCCCGAGAGGTTGCGGATGACGTCGCAGATCGACGGGAACAACATCCCGTCGAGGCAGTCCAGGCGCCCGGTGAGCCCGAGCTCGAGGGTCGAGCGCGGAATGCGGCAGATGTAACTCTGGTAATAAGCGTCGCCCTGGATCACTTCGAGCTGGTCGCCTCCGCCCATGATCCCCACCGGCAGCATGCCCGCGGCGTGGATGATTTCGCGCGGCACATAGACCGGCATGAAGCCGATCGCCTTGCGTCCGGGCACGGCGGCTTTCCATTCCTTCACCGAGGTGAAGTGGAGGTCGTCGAACAGCATCTGACAACGCTCGATGATCTGCGCCACGGTCTGGCTCATTGGTGCTCCCATTTCGGCGGACGCTTGGCGATGAAAGCGGCGAGGCCTTCGTTCGCGTCGCGGGTCTGCATCAGGCGATCGAGATACAGCCGCTCGACTTCATGGATGCGCCGGCGCACCCTGGCGAGGTAGCCGCCGCGGGCCGCGGCCACGGCGCAGGCAAGCGAACTCGCGCTTTTTCCCGCAAGGTGCTGATCGAAATAAGCGAGGGCCGCGGCCTCCGGGTCGGCCGACACGGAGCTCACCAGGCCCAGCCTCAGTGCTTCGTCGGCGCCGACCGAGCGGCCGGAGAACAGCAGGTCCTCGGCCGCCGCCTGGCCGATGCGCGGCGGCAACAGGCAGGATGCCGCCGGCGCGAACACGCCGAGCTGGATCTCGGGCTGGCCGAGCTTGGCGTCGTCGGCGGCGAAAATCAGGCTGCCGCCCAGGGCCAGTTCCAGCCCGCCGCCGAGGCACTGGCCCTTCACCGCGACCAGAATCGGCAGCGGCCACTCGATCATGGAAAGCAGCAGCGCGTGCAGGCTCGCGAGCATCGCCGCGCAGTGCTCGGCCAGATGCTCTTCGACGCTCGCGCCGAAGGAAAAGTGCGGACCGTCGGCGTCAAGGAGCGCTGCCAGGATTGCGGACTTGCCGCGGTGCGCGTCGAACGCCGAGCGCAGCGCGGCGATCATCGCCGCATCGACGATGTTCGCCTTGGGTCGTGCCAGGCGCAGCCGCAGCAGCGCCCCGTCGCGCTCGGTCCAGACTTTCAGTGGCGAATCCGCGGTCACGGCATCAGCCCTTGTGCTTGTTCTTCGGCTGGATCGCCTGGTGCAGGGCGTCGCCCCAGCCTTCGCCGCGCGCGAGCCGCTGGCGCAGGCCGATGAAGTCGATCTCGCGGTCGTCCTTCGGGCCTTCGTTGAAGGCGACGAAACCGGCGCGCGCCTCGGTCATCATGTTGAGCGCGAGCCAGGCGCGCGAGTTTTCCTTGTTCGCGTTCCAGGCGATGAGCTTGGGCTTGCGCAGTTCCTCGATAGTCTTGGTGGTGCAGTCGGGGAAGGTGAGCAGCATCTTGGCGCACAGTTCCTCCACCTTGGCGTCGAGCAGCGACAGATCCACCCGGCCAGCGGCGATCAGCGCCTTCGCCTGCTTTGCCGCCTCGCCCGTCTTGAATTCGCCGAACACGAGTTTGCCGAATTCGTCGGTCATCTGCCTGGTTTCCACCAGCGGATTGGCGATGAACTTGCCGTCCACTTTCAACGCGGGCACGACGTCGGTGATCACACCCAGGTAATAGGCCTTGTGCGCCGAGAACGGCTCGCACAGCACGCACGCCGCCATGGCGCGCTCGGCGCCGATCATGACCGGAAGAAAGTCCGTCGCGCCGCCGATCGGGGCCGAGCCGTGCTTGGGGCCGGCCTGGCCGAAGCGCGCCAGATCCTGCGCCACCGAAAAATCGCAGGCCATGCCGATTTCCTGGCCGCCGCCGATGCGCATGCCGTTGACGCGGCAGATGACCGGCTTGTCGCAGGAGAGTATTGCCGACACCATGTCATTGAACAGGCGCATGTAGAAGCGGTACTCCTGCGGGTGGCCGGCGTAGTACTCGGCGTATTCCTTGGTGTTGCCGCCGGTGCAGAACGCCTTGTCGCCGGCGCCGGTGAACACCACGCAGTTGACGTCGCGCGCATTCGATGCGGCGCGAAATGCGAGGATCGCGCCCTTCACCATGTCGGTGGTGTAGGAGTTGAACTGGCCCGGGTTGTCGAGCCAGATCCAGGCGTTGTACAGGCCGGGCACGACCTTGCCATCGGGTGTCTGCGCCGGTCGCTTCTCGTAGCGCACGCCCGGGCGCGCGAAGTTCTCGTCGAGTTCGTGATTCTTGAATTCCCGGATTGGGGTGGACGCTGAAGCGGTGCTCATGAACGAATCTCCTTGGTGCGCATTTCAAAATTAACTATAGAGGCCATTGGTCGGCGGAATATTTCGTTTATTTCAATTACCTCGTTTCTTGTACGGATGGGGTGTATCCGTACAGGAAACGAGGTTGGCGCGCGCAGCGCGCAGGTCCTGGCAAAACCTGCACGGACGGTAAACCTGTCCGTGCGGATCGTCTCTTGCGCACGGATGATGAACCCATCCGCGCGCAAGAGACGATCTTTGAGGAATCCGATTTCCGCATTTTGAAGTGCATTGTTAGATCGTCGGCACCAGCACCGCGCGGCGCTTGATTTCGCGCTGGTGCGTCGCCTCGAATACGCGGTTGATGTCGGCCAGCGGGTGGACTTCGACAAAGGGCTTCACTTTCACTTTGCCCGCGAGCACCAGTTCCAGCGCGGCCGGATAGTGTTCGGGCGTGCAGCCCCAGTTGCCGATGGCGCGCGCGTCGAAAGCCATCAGGTTGGACAAGCGCAGTTCGATCCTGTCCATGGTGAAGCCGACCACACATAGCGTGGCACCGTGCACGAGCAATCCATATGCGCTGAGCTGGCCGGCGGCAGTGCCCGAGCACTCGAAAATGAACCACTCGGTCGCGCGCAGCCCGTTGTCCTTGGCGAACTTGGAGATGGCGCCCTTGAGCGCCTTCGGATCGAATTCCTTCGGATTCAGCGTAAGCGAAGCGCCGTGCTGTGCGATCGCGGCGAGTTTGGCCGGATCGACGTCGATGGCGACGACTTTCGCGCCGAAGGCTTGCGCCACTTGCACGCAGTAGCCGCCGACGCCGCCCGCGCCGATGACGATGGCGAGGCTGCCGGGGGTGACGCCGGCGCGGTGCACGGCCTGATACGGGGTGGTGACGGCATCGGCGACGACCGATACTTCGGCCAGGCTGAGACCGGCGGCGGCGAGACGGCTCTCGTCGGTAGGGCAGAGCCCGCGCGCGGGAACGGCAATGTGGCTGGCGAAACCGCCCTGGATGTCGTTGCCGGGCATTTTCTGCGCGCGGCAGATGGCGGCACGGCCGCGCTTGCACAGGTCGCATTCGCCGCAGGGGATGACCGCGGGCACGATCACCGACTTGCCGAGCCAGCTTTCGGCGCCGCTGCCGGCGGCGACGACGCGGCCGCTGATCTCGTGGCCCAGCGTAAGCGGCAGGGCGTGATTGGTGCGCACGCCGTCGTAGAAATAGCCGAGATCGGTGTGGCAGACGCCGCAGCCGGCCACCTCGATCACCACCTCAGCGGGTTGCGGCGGGAACGGGTCGAACGCCGATTCGAGCATCGCGACCTTGGGCGCCGTCATCATCCAGCGGTGTGCGATTGCAGTCATGCTTGTGCCTCCAATCCGGGCTGCCGCGGTTCCAGTTTGTACCGGCTATTCACCTTCGACTTGACTTTTTTGCGCTTATTTAAGTATTATGGTACTAGAATGCGTATTTAGAGTCAAGCCCAAAATGCAATCGATCAGGCTGGATCGAAAACGAGGCGCCCATTGCCCGGCAAGACGGAGACCATACCGTGTCAAGACACAGACAGAAAATCAAGGACAGTATTTCGATTGCGATAACAGGCAGCGGCGGCGCGGGCGTGATGACCGCAGGCAATCTGCTGCTCGAGGTCGCAGCCCAGGCCGGCTGGTACGGCCTGATGGTGCGCTCGAGCGGGCCGCAAATCCGCGGCGGCGAAGCGGCGGCGCTGCTGCGCTTTGCGCACGCGCCGATTGAATGCCTGGACGACCGCTTCGACGTTCTGATCGGTATCGACTGGCAGAACATCCACCGCTTCGCCGACGAGATTCCACTCGATGGCGCGAGCGTGATGCTGGGTGATCCTGACCAGGGCGAACCGCCCGAAGTGTTTGCCAAGGTTGGCGCAAGCTATGCGCCGCTGCCGTTCAAGCAGATGGCCAAGGCGATCCCCGGGAGTTGGCCCAATATGATCGCCCTCGGCCTGGCCGCCGGATTGGTAGGTCTGCCGGCAGACTCGGTCAAGAGCGTATTGCAAAAGTCGCTCAAGAAAGGCGGCGGGGAGAAAATGGCCGCCAATCTCGCCGCTGCGGAAGCGGGATACGCCGCGGCGGCGAACCTGCCGGCGGTGCCGCGTCTCGCCGCGCGCGTTGCGCCCGGCGCAAGCCAAAAAACTGCGCCCGGCGCAAGCCAAAAATCCGCGCCGGGCGCAAACGAAGAATTTGCGCCCGGCGCGGACGCGCGCTGGCTGATCACCGGCAATCAGGCTGCCGGCTACGGCGCGGTGCGCGGCGGCGTGCGTTTTTGCGCCGCCTATCCGATCACGCCCGCGACCGAAGTGCTGGAATGGCTGGCGCCCGCCTTGCCCAAAGTCGGCGGCGCGCTGGTGCAGGCCGAGGACGAACTGGCTTCGATCAACATGATCATCGGCGCCTCCTACGGCGGCGTGCCTTCGTTGACGGCCACCTCCGGACCGGGGTTGTCGCTGATGACCGAAGCGCTCGGGCTGGCCGTCGCCGCCGAAGTGCCGATCGTGGTCATCGACGTGATGCGCGGCGGACCTTCAACCGGCATTCCGGCGAAAAGCGAGCAAAGCGACGTCAACATCGCGGTGAACGGATTGCATGGCGATGCGCCGCGCCTGGTGGTGGCGCCGAACTCGATCGCCGATTGCGTCACCGCGACGCAGTGGGCGGTGCACCTGGCCGAGGCGCTGCAGTGCCCGGCCATTGTGCTGTCCGACCAGTACTTCGGCCAGACGCGCGCGGTGGTGGACCCGCCCGCCGACATAGGCGCGGCCGCAGCTCGCCTGAAGGCGAGCGCAGGGGCGGAGGGCTACAAGCGCTACGCCATCACCGCGTCGGGCATTTCGCCGATGGCGATCCCGGGTACGCCGGGCACGGCCTACACGGCCGACGGGCTGGAGCACAACGAGCGCGGGCTGCCGTCGAGCCAGTCGGGCGACCACATCCGGCAACTCGACAAGCGCGCGAAAAAGCTCGCGCAATACGATTACGGCGAGCGCTGGGCCGAGATCGAAGGCGAGGGCGAGCTCGCGCTGGTCACTTTCGGTTCCTGCACCGGCGCGGCGCGCGAAGCGCTCGCGCGCGCCGCGGCCGAGGGGATCAAGGCGCGGCTGGTGTCCTTGCGCCTGCTCAGTCCATCGCAACCCGAACGCCTGGCCGCAGCGCTCGCCGGCGCGAAGCGGGTGCTGGTGGTCGAGCAGAACCACACCGGGCAGTTGTACCGGTACTTGCGCGCGGAGTACGATCTGCCGGGTGAGGTCAGGAGTTTTCGCCACCCCGGGCCGCTGCCGCTGCGCCCTGACGAAATTCACCAGCAAATCACCGCATGGAGCCGCTCATGAATGCGCCTGCCGTTGCCGCGCCGATCACGGCGCAGGCATTCAAGTCCGATTACAAGCCGATATGGTGTCCCGGTTGCGGCGACTATTCGGTGCTGTCCTCATTCACCAAGGCGTTCGCCAAGCTCGATCTGCAACCGGAGAACGTCGCCGTCGTCTCCGGCATCGGCTGCTCTTCGCGCATTCCCGCGTACACCAACTGCTATGGTTTTCATGGCGTGCATGGGCGCTCGCTAGCCGCGGCGAGCGGATTGAAGCTCGCGCGCCCCGAGCTCACGGTGGTGGTGGCGAGCGGTGACGGCGATGGTTACTCCATCGGCGGCAATCATTTCCTGCATGCCTGCCGGCGCAACGTCGACCTGACCTATGTCGTCATGGACAACCATGTATACGGCATGACCAAGGGCCAGCCTTCGCCCACTACCGAGCCCGACTGGGATTCGAAACTTTCCCCCGGGGGCACCGGGCTGCGCACCTTCCATCCGCTGGTGATTGCGCTCGCCGCAGGCGCCAACTTCGTCGCGCGCGCATTCTCGGGCGATCCCAACGGCACCGCCGATATTATCGCCGATGCGATCCGCACGCCGGGGTTCTCCTTCGTCGAGATCCTCAGTCCGTGCGTGACTTTCCGCCCGGAGCAGCGCGAGTGGAAGCAGCTCGCGCGGCCGGCGCCGGTCACGTCCACCGACGACGCGGCGCGCGCGGCGCGGCGCATCATGACCGACGACGGCTTCAACATCGGCGTGCTGTACAAAGGCGATCGCAAGCCTTACCAGCCGCCGATCGGCAAAGGGAAAAAACGTCCATCCGACCTGGAAGCGGAGTTCGCACTATGAGCACGAAAAAGACCGCGAAACAGAGTACCAAAGTAAGCTTCAAGAAGAGCACCAAGGTAAGCGCCAAGGTAAGCGCCAAGAAAGCCAAGGCCGCTACGCCGACGCGCGCGAAGACGCCGCAACGCACCGCCGCCAGAGTCGCGGCAAAGGCCGCGCCGGTCGCCAGCGCGTCCGAATTCATGGCGCATGCCTATGCCATGGAGGCGGAAGCGGCGGAACGCTACGCCGAGTTCGCCGATTCG
>MERK01000082.1:14670-21476 GCA_001770575.1 Betaproteobacteria bacterium RIFCSPLOWO2_12_FULL_64_23 | reverse complement strand
CTATTTCATTGCGCCCAACGTGGGCAAGGAAGCGATCGCCCTCGACCTGAAGCACCCCCAGGGGCAGGCGCTGCTGCTGCGGATGATCAGGGAACTCGAGGTCGACGTCTTCTGCTGCAACACCTTGCCGCGGCGCTATCGACAACTGGGCATCGATTACGACACCCTGCGCGAGGTAAAACCGGACCTCATCTGGGCCGCTATCTCGGCCATGGGGCCGGAGTACCCGGACACACCGGGCTACGATCCGGTGATCCAGGCCATGGCGGGTTACATGGAACTCACCGGCGACCCGGGCGGCCCGCCGACGCTCTCCGGCGTGCCGCTGATCGACCTCAAGGCGGGCGACGAGGTATATGCCAGCGTGATGCTGGCGCTGGCCGAACGCGCCGAGACGGGCCTTGGCTCCCGCATCGACGTTTCCATGCTGCAGGCCGCTGCTTCCTGGCTGATTACCACCCTGCCCCTGCTCGACTTCGACTGCCAGCCTGCGGAAATCACCCGCTGCGGCAACGAGCACCGCAAGTTCATTCCGACCAATGTTTACCCCAGCCGGGACGGTTTCATCTTCATGGCCATCGGCAGCGACCTGCAATGGAAACGCTTGACCGGGATTCCCAGGTTCGCGCCGCTTGCCAATGCAGTGCGGCTCACCAACGAGGGCCGCGCACACGAGCGCCAGGCGATACACCGCGAAATGGCGGCCGTGACCAGGCAATTCATCACAGCCGAGATCGCCGCGGACTTCGGCAAGGCGACGATTCCGCACGCGCCCATCCACGACCTCCCGGCGGTGCGCGATATGGAGGCGGTACGCAGCAAACTCACCACCACGCGCATGCCCGGCGGCAAGACGGTGCGCATGCAACCGATGGCGGTGGATCTGCCCCATGCGTCGTCGGAATTGCGCTTTCCGCCGAAATACGGACAGGACACCTTGGCGGTGCTGCGGGAGACGGGCTGCTCGGATGCCGACTGCGCTGCGCTCAGGCGGGAAGGCGTTATCGCCGGCTAGGCGAGCCGCCGGATGACGCGGGTGAATTCGTTGAATCGATTCTTCTTGTGAGGAAATAGTATGAAGAAACTGGAAGGGAAAATCGCGATGGTCACCGGCTCAGGCCGCGGCATCGGCCAGGCCATCGCGCAAAAGCTCGCCAGCGAAGGCGCCAAAGTGGTGGTGAACGATCTCGACGCCGGCCCGGCGGAGGAGACCATTGCCAGGATACGCGCCCTCGGCAGCGACGCCATCGGCTGCCTCGGCGACGTGACGGCACCGGATTTCGGCGCGCGCATCGTCAAGGCGACCCTGGAGAAATTCGGCGGCATCGACATCATCGTCAACAATGCCGGCTACGCTTGGGACGGCGTGATCCAGAAAATGACCGACGAGCAGTGGTACGCCATGCTCGATGTGCACGCCACCGCGCCGTTTCGCATCCTGCGCGCCGCGTCGGACTTCATCCGCGGCGCGGCGAAGAAGGAGAAAGACGAAGGCCGCGGCGTCAACCGCAAAGTGGTGAACATCTCGTCCATCGCCGGCCTCTACGGCAATGCCGGCCAGATGGGCTATTCTGCGGGAAAGGCCGCCATCATCGGCATGACCAAGACCATGGCCAAGGAATGGGGCCGCTACCGCGTGAACGTCAATTGTGTTGCCTTCGGGCTGATCCAGACGCGCATGACCCAGCCGGTCGGCTCGGGCGCAGCGGTGGCGAAAATCGGAGAACGTGAAGTGAAAATGGGTATACAACCGGAGTTCATCGAATTCATGAACAAGATGATCCCGCTGGGCCGCGGCGGCACGCCTGAGGAGGCGGCGGGCGCGGTGTACCTGATGTGCATCCCGGAGTCGGATTACATCAGCGGCGAGGTCGTGTTGGCCAGCGGCGGCTTCGTCATGTAATTTGCCGCAACAGAACTTTTGTCCACCAACGAGGAGAGGAAGATGAAGATCAGAGGAGTTATCGGAACCCTGTCGGCAGTGGCGCTGGCAGCATCACTTTCGGCGCAGGCGCAGGTGAAAATCGGCGTCGTTGTCTCGGCGACCGGAACGGCCGCCTTCGTCGGCATTCCGCAGAAAAACGCGGTAGCGCTATTGCCGATGAAAATCGGCAATACCACCATCGAGTACATCACCTACGATGACGCCAGCGACCCGACGCAAAGCGTGACGCTGGCGAAGAAGCTGCTGACCGAATACAAGATCGATGCCCTGATCGGTCCCTCGGGTTCGCCCAATGCGATGGGCATGCTCCAGGTCATGGCCGAGGCGCAAACGCCGATGCTGGCCCCGGTTGGAACCGCTGCCGTGGTGCTGCCGATGGACGAGAAGAAGCGCTGGGTGTACAAGACCCATCCCAATGACGACGTCATCAGCGACGGCCTGGTTGCCGCGATGATGAAGCGCGGGGTCAAGACCATCGGCTTCATCGGCCGCAGCGACCCTTACGGCCAGAACTGGGCCAAGACCTTCGAGCCGATGGCGCAAAAAGCCGGCATGCAAATCGTCGCCAACGAACGCTACAACCGCCAGGACACCAGCGTCACCGGCCAGGTGCTGAAACTCATCGCGGCGAAGCCGGATGCAGTTCTGGTTGCCGGCGTCGCTGCCGACGCGGCCATGCCGCACATGCAACTCGTGGATTCTGGATACAAGGGCCAGATTTATCACACTCACGGATCCGCTTCCGGCGCCTTCATCCAGATCGGCGGTAAGCAGGTGGAAGGCGCGTTGGTGGTCGGCCCCCTGCTGCTGGTTCCCGAGCAGATTCCCGACAGCGTGCCGACGAAAAAAGTGGCGCTGGAATTCGTCACCGGCTACGAGCGCCTGTACAACGCCAAGCCGCCGATTTTCGCCGCCGGCGTCTATGACGCAGGCTTGTTGTTCCAACATGCCATTCCTGAAGCCGTCAAGAAAGGCAAACCGGGCACGCAGGAGTTCCGCACCGCGCTGCGCGACGCGCTGGAGGGAATCAAGAACTTGAACGTGTCCCAGGGCGTGGTCAACATGAGCGCGCAGGACCATTCCGGCTTCGATCATCGCGGCCGTGTCCTGCTCACCATCAAGGACGGCAAGTGGGTTCTGGTGAAAGACTGAGGCAAGTGTAGCGGGTAGTGCGGTTGGCGTTGCGCGCTCGCGCGCGCCAACCGTGTTTTCTGTACGGATCAAAAGCGTATCCGTACAGAAAACACGGTTATTGTTAACAACAAGGGCAGTGCGGGGGGTCTTATACAAGATCGTCGATTGCGCACGGATGTGCTTTTCATCCGTGCGCAATCGACGATCCGCGCGGACGGATTTTCGTCCGCGCAACATCGTAACTCCGCTGCGGGGCGCGATTTGAGTCGCCGGGTATAGGGAAGAACAACAGCATGCTTGCCAACGTATCACTCGAGGACAAGTATCGCCTCGACCACGGCCGCGTCTTCCTCACCGGCGTCCAGGCCCTGGCGCGCCTGCCCATGCTGCAACACCAGCGCGATGTCGCGGCGGGACTCAACACCGCGGGCTACGTCTCCGGCTACCGCGGTTCGCCCCTGGCCGGCCTCGACACGGCGCTGCGCGAGGCCGAGCGCTATCTGCGCGAGCACAACATCACCTCGCATCCGGGCATCAACGAGGATCTGGCGGCGACCGCCATCTGGGGCACGCAGCAGCTGCATCTGTTTCCGCAGCCCAAGCGCGACGGCATTTTCGCCATGTGGTACGGCAAGGGGCCGGGTGTCGACCGTTGCGGCGACGTATTCAAACAGGCCAACTACGCCGGCACGGCCAAGCATGGCGGCGTGCTGCTGATCGCCGGCGACGATCATGGCGCCCGCTCTTCGTCCCTGGCGCACCAGAGCGAGCACATTTTCTCGGCTTGCGCGATTCCCGTGCTGGCGCCGGCAGGCGTGCAGGAATACCTGGACCTCGGCCTGCACGGCTGGGCCATGTCGCGCTACTCGGGCTGCTGGGTGGCGCTGAAAACCACGTCGGACACGGTCGAAAGTTCCGCCACGGTAGAAATCGATACGCAGCGCGTGCAGATTGCCGTGCCCGGAGATTTTGTCCTGCCGGCCGACGGATTGCACCTGCGCTGGCCCGATCCGGCGCTGGCGCAGGAACACCGCATGCAGGAATTCAAAATCTATGCGGCCCTCGCCTACGCGCGGGCGAACCGGCTCAATTACCTGGTGTTCGATTCGCCCAGGCCGCGCCTCGGCATCATCGCCTGCGGCAAGGCCTATCTCGATGTGCTGCAGGCGCTGGACGATCTGGGCATCGATCAAGCGCACGCTTCGGATATCGGCCTGCGCCTGTACAAGGTCGGCATGCCCTGGCCGCTGGAGGCGAGCGGCGTGCGCCATTTCGCCGAAGGTCTGGAAGAGATCCTGGTGGTCGAGGAAAAGCGCCAGATCATCGAGTACCAATTGAAGGAGCAGCTCTACAACTGGCGCGATGTCAACGGCAGGGACGTGCGGCCGCGCATCGTCGGCAAATTCGACGACAGCGGCGAATGGCCGGCGCCGCATGGCCCGTGGCTGCTGCCGCCGACGGCGGAGTTGACGCCCGCCATCGTCGCCCGCGCCATCGCCTCGCGCATCGCCCGCTTTCATACTTCGGAGAAAATGCAGCAACGCCTGGCCTTTCTCGAAGCCAAGGAGGCCGCGCTGGCAAGGCCGCGGCTGGCGGTGCCGCGCACGCCCTATTTCTGCTCCGGCTGCCCGCACAACCAGTCCACGCGCGTCCCGCAAGGCTCCTGCGCGCTCGGGGGCGTGGGCTGCCACCTGATGGCCGTTTGGATGGACCGCAACACCATGACCATCAGCCACATGGGCGGCGAAGGCGTGGCCTGGCTCGGCGTGGCCGGACAATCGGGCACGGCGCATATTTTCGCCAACATGGGCGATGGCACCTATTATCACTCCGGGCTGCTGGCTATCCGCGCCGCCATAGCGTCGGAGGTCAATATCACCTACAAGATCCTGTACAACGACGCCGTCGCCATGACCGGCGGCCAGCCCGTGGACGGCCCCATCAGCGTGCCGCAGGTCGCCCGCCAGCTCAGCGCGGAAGGCGTGCGCCGCATCGTCGTGCTGGCGGAGGAACCGGACAACTATCCCCGGGACGCCGGATTCCCCGCGGGAGTGGAAATCCGGCGCCGCGAAGATCTCGATCCGGTGCAACGCGAGTTGCGCCAGACGCCCGGCGTCACGGCATTGATCTATGACCAGACCTGCGCCGCGGAGAAGCGGCGCCGGCGCAAGCGCGGCAATTATCCGGACCCCGCAACGCGCGTGTTCATCAACGAGATGGCGTGCGAAGGCTGCGGCGACTGCAGCGCGAAATCGAACTGCCTCTCCGTGGTGCCGGTCGAGACCGAGTTCGGGCGCAAGCGCGCCATCGACCAGTTTTCCTGCAACAAGGACTACTCCTGCATCGCCGGATTCTGCCCCAGCTTCGTCACCGTCGAAGGCGGATCGATGCGCAAGGGCAAAGGCGTCGCCTCGAACGCCGCGGATTTCGCCGGCCTGCCCGAGCCGGCGCTGCCGCAGCTGTCGGCGCCCTATGGCCTGCTGGTTGCGGGCATCGGCGGCACCGGCGTTGTCACCATCGGCGCCCTGATCGGCATGGCCGCCCACCTCGAGGGCAAGGGCGTATCCGTTCTGGACATGACGGGGCTCGCGCAAAAAGGCGGCTCGGTGTTGTCGCATGTGCGCCTGGCCGACCGGCAGGACCAGCTCTCCGCCGTGCGCATAGCCACCGGCGAAGCCAACACCGTGCTCGGCTGCGACATCCTGGTCGTTGTCAGCGACGAGGCCCTGGCCAAGACCCAAGCCGGGTTCACCCGGGCGATCGTCAACACCGGTGAAGCGGTCACCGGCGATTTCGTGCGCAACCCGGACCTCCCCTTTCCGCTGGCGGCGATGGAGGAACAGGTGCGCGATGCCGTCGGCGCAGGCGCGGCGGATTTCCTCGATGCCACGCGCCTCGCCTCGGTGCTGACGGGTGATGCCATCATGACCAACATGTTTCTGCTCGGCTATGCCTATCAGAAAGGCCAGGTGCCGGTTTCTTCGGCGGCGCTGATGCGCGCGATCGAACTCAACGCTGTCGCCGTGGAGGGAAACAAGCAGGCCTTCCTCTGGGGCCGGCGTGCCGCCTTCGACCCCGATGGCGTCGAGAAGCTCGCGCGCGAACACGAGCCGGTCCTGCCGACGCACCGGTTGTCGCGGGATCTGGACGAGACTGTGGCGCGGCGCCGCGACTACCTGATTGCCTATCAGGACCGGGCTTACGCCCGCCGCTACACCGACCTCGTCGAGCGCACCCGCCGCGTCGAAAGCGCGCTCCTGCCCGGCAGCGCCGTGCTCACCGAGGCGGTCGCACGCGGCTATTTCAAGCTGCTTGCCTATAAGGACGAGTACGAAGTCGCACGGCTCTACACCGACCCGGAATTCGCGCTGGCGCTGGGCTCGGCTGTCGAGGGCGCGTTCAAACTGCGCTTCCATCTCGCGATTCCCGCCCTGAGCCGGCTGGATCCAAACACCGGGGAACCGACGAAGCGCAGCTATGGCCCGTGGCTGCTGTCCGCTTTTCAACTGCTGGCGCCACTGAAGTTCCTGCGCGGCACGCCCCTCGACATCTTCGGCTACGGCGCGGAGCGCCGCCTGGAGCGCCGGCTGATATTGGAATACGAGACCACGCTGGACGGACTTCTCGGGGCCGTCGGTGCGGACACCCTGGTTCTCGCCGCCGAGATCGCGCGTCTGCCCGAAGCGATTCGCGGCTACGGTCCGATCAAAGAGCGCAGCGCGGCGGC
>MERK01000082.1:0-14654 GCA_001770575.1 Betaproteobacteria bacterium RIFCSPLOWO2_12_FULL_64_23 | reverse complement strand
CTCGCGAATTCGATGATTCGCGAGCAAGCTCGCTCCTACATCTACAAGGCAGACAGGCTTCGAAATTAATGTGTCATCGTACTAGTCGCCGACGTAGAGTGCCGGAAACTGGCGTTGCAGATTGGCGATTTTCGGCAGGTCGTTGACGACGATATACGGCTGGTCCGGGTGGCGCACGAGATAATCCTGGTGGTAAGCCTCGGCCTCGTAGAACGCCTTCAGTTGCGTTACCTGGGTGACAATGGTGCTTGCAAACGTGCGCGCCGCCTGAAGCTGGGCGATGTAGGCTTCGGCCACGCGCTTTTGCTCGTCGTTGGCAAAGAACACGGCCGAGCGGTACTGCGTGCCCGTATCCGGACCTTGCCGATTCAGTTCGGTCGGGTCATAAGACAGGATGCGGCGCCTGCGGACAAGGCTGAGTCCGGCGCAGCGGCGCCCCTTGATTGTGATCAAGCACTGGCCCGGCTAATGCTTATAATATACTTTAATAACAATCCATAACAAGCTGATATTTCTATATAACTAATGTGATTTATTTGATTCTAAGCTGGCCTTCGCGCAAGATCCGGCAGCACGCAGCATTGATCTGGATCAAGCAATGTCCCCAGCGTGGATGGGATGATGATGACGGATGTTTGGGGCCCTCCTGCCCGCGAGAGAACATCTAATAGTTGATCTTTGACCCGGCGACGAGAAGCGCGTCCCGGGTCTTTTCTTTGGCCGCAAGCCTCGGCGAGCGTGGCGGGGCGCGCGTATTCGAAGGCGGCGGTCATTCCACCGGACCACTCAATCGGATTGGGGCATTTGTACCATTGACCACCTCATTTATAGGGGTATAGAGTGGCCAGAGCGGCGGCGGCGGTCTGCGCCGCCTGTTGCGGGTGTCGTTGATTTTTTGTCCTTTGCCGTACGGAGGGCTCGGTCCATGACCAGACGTGCTGCGCATTTCTCGTGCATTCTACATTGGCTGCTTGCATTGCAGCTGGCTGCGCTGGTGACGGGCGCACCGGCGCTGGCCGGGGTGACGCTGGACGGAACCATGGGTCCCACCGGCAGTTTCTCCGGCAACATGACCGTTCCCGCCAGCGTGGGCGCCCAGCGGGGCGCGAATCTCTTCCATAGCTTCGGCACGTTCAATATCTTCACCGGGGAATCCCTCTATTTCACCGCCACCGGCAGCAGCGCGGCGATTTCCAATGTCATTTCCCGGGTGACCGGCGGATCCGGTTCCACCATCAACGGCGTGCTGGGATCGACCGTTCCCGGAGCCAGCGTTTTTCTCATCAATCCGGGCGGGATCGTCTTCGGCGCCAGCGCCCAACTGGACGTAAGTGGTTCGTTTTACGCAAGCACCGCCAATTACCTGACGCTTGCCGACGGCGGGCGCTTTGACGCCACTACGCCGAGCAATACCGTATTAACCGTAGCAACTCCTGCAGCATTTGGTTTCCTCGGCCCGACCCCGGCTGCCATCACGGTCTCGGACAGCATCTTGCAGGTTCCTGACGGACAATCACTGGGGCTGATCGGGGGCGATGTCAGCGTCAGTGGCGCGGCAATCCTTGCTGCGCCCGGAGGAAACCTTCATTTGGTCTCTGCTGCCTCGGCGGGAGAAGCGAATATCGGGGCTGGCGCATTCGAGGCGAGTTCTTTCGCCACACGCGGCGCAATTTCAATCAGTGGCAGCACCATGGACGTATCCGAGCCCGCCGGGCAGACCATCGGCGGCGGAACCGTCTATATACGCGGGGGAAGTCTTGTGCTGGACGGGTCCAGCCTGCTGGCAAAGACCGCCGCTGGAAGCTCCGGTGGCGTGGATATATCGGTTTTCGGTGACATGATGATGGCAGCTGACGCTTTGATCGATTCGTCATCGTCCGGAACGGGCCAGGCCGGAAACGTCAACGTCGCTGCCGCGGGGACGATGTCGATGGACGCCTCTAGAATCACGTCCCGAAGTTCTGGTGACGGAAATGCGGGGAATATCCAAATCAGCGCAGCCAGTCTCAATCTCACCAACTCGAGCATCAGCAGCAGCGGCGGCTACAGCGCTGACGGCAATCCTGGATTTATCGGGCGGGGAGGAAACATCACGATTGGCATCGCGGGAACGATGTCGACGGACAACTCCACGATTACATCCAGGGCCTACGGCGAGGGAGACGCGGGGAGTATTCAAATCAACGCGGGCAACCTCAATCTCACCAACAATGCATTGATCTACAGCGGCAGCCGCAGTGGGGGCAGCAGCGGGGACACCACGATCAGCGCTAGCGGGACGATGGCGGTGGACAACTCACGCATATCAGCCTCGGCGTATGGCAACGGGAATGCAGGAAACACTCGGATCGATGCAGGCGCCATCGATCTTGCCAACGGCGCGCTCATCGACAGCGCGAGCATCGGCGGGGGCCGCGGCGGTGACATCACGATCAGCGCTAGCGGGACGATGGCGGTGGACAACTCACGGATATCAACCACGGCGTTTGGCGACGGGAATGCAGGAAACATTCTGATCGATGCAGGCGCCATCAATCTTGCCAACGGCGCGCTCATCGACAGCGAGAGCAACGACGGGGGCCGCGGCGGGGATATCACGATCAGCACCCCAGGCACGATGTTGATGGACGCCTCTTTGATCACATCCGCAGGTCTTGGTGACGGGGATGCGGGGAGTATTCTGATCAATGCGAACAATCTCAATCTCAGCAACTGGTCGTCGATTACCAGCACAGGCGGCAATCCCGGATTCATTGGCCGGGGAGGCAACATCACGATTGGCGTCACGGGAACGATGTCGATGGACGCCTCCACGATCTCCTCCAAGGCCTACGGCGAGGGGGACGCGGGGAGTATTCAACTCAGCGCAGGCGGCCTCGAACTCACCAATTTCGCGAAAATCAGCAGCAGCGGCAGCTCCGGCGCTGGCGGCGGCGGGGACATTGCGATCAGCACCGCTGGGACGATGTCGATGGACGACTCCTCCATCACGTCCGAAACGTTTGGTGACGGGGATGCGGGGAGCATTCTGATCAATGCGGCCAATCTCAATCTCAGCAACTGGTCGTCGGTTACCAGCGCAGGCGGCAATCCCGGATTCATTGGCCGGGGAGGCAACATCGCGATTGGCGTCACGGGAACGATGTCGATGGACGCCTCCACGATCACCTCCAAGGCCTACGGCGAGGGGGATGCGGGGAGTATTCAACTCAGCGCAGGCAGCCTCAATCTCACCAATTTCGCGAAAATCAGCAGCAGCGGCAGCTCCGGCGCTGGCGGCGGCGGGGACATTGCGATCAGCACCGCTGGGACGATGTCGATGGACGGCTCCTCCATCACTTCCGAAACGCTTGGTGACGGGAATGCGGGGAACATTCTGATCAATGCGGCCAATCTCGATCTCAGCAACTGGTCGTGGATTACCAGCGCAGGCGGCAATTCCGGATTTATTGGCCGGGGAGGCAACATCACGATTGGCGTCGCGGGAACGATGTCGATGGACGGCTCCACGATCACCTCCAAGGCCTACGGCGAGGGGGATGCGGGGAGTATTCAACTCAGCGCGGGCAGCCTCAATCTCACCAACTTCGCGGAAATCAGCAGCAGCGGTAGCTGGAGCGCAGGCAGCGGCGGGGACATTGCGATCAGCACGCCGGGGGCGATGTCGATGGACGGCTCCACGATCACCTCCAAGGCCTACGGCGAAGGGGATGCGGGGAATATTCAAATCAGCGCAGGCAGCCTCAATCTCACCAACCTCGCGCTCATCGACAGCGGTAGCTGGAGCACTGGTGGCGGCGGGGACATTGCCATCACCACCCCGGGAACGATGTCGATGGACGCCTCCTCCATCACGTCCAAAACGTGGGGCGACGGGGCTGCGGGGAATATTCAAATCAGCGCAGGCAGCCTGGATCTCACCAACTTCGCGCGCATCGACAGCGGTAGCTGGGGCGCTGGCGGCGGCGGGGACATCACGATCAGCACCCCGGGGGCGATGTCGATGGACGCCTCCTACATCACGTCCAAAACGTATGGCGAGGGGGATGCGGGAAATATTCAAATCAGCGCAGGCAGCCTGGATCTCACCAACTTCGCGACAATCAATAGCAGCAGCAGCTGGAGCACCGGCCGCGGCGGGAACATTACGATCAGCACCCCGGGGACGATGTCGATGGACGACTCCTACGTCACATCCGAAACGTTTGGTGACGGGAATGCGGGGAACATTCTGATCAATGCGGCCGATCTCAATCTCAGCAACGATTCGTGGATTACCAGCGCAGGCGGCGATCCTGGATTTATCGGCCGGGGAGGCAACATCGCGATTGGCGTCACGGAGACGATGTCGATGGACGCCTCTATGATCACCTCCAAGGCCTATGGCGAAGGGGATGCGGGGAATATTCAAATCAGCGCAGGCAGCCTCCGTCTCACCAACCTTGCGAAAATCAGCAGCAGCGGCAGCCGGAGCACTGGCGGCGGCGGGAATATTACGATCAGCACCCCGGGCACGATGTCCATGGACGCCTCCACGATCACCTCCGAAGCGCTTGGTGACGGAGCGGCCGGTGACATGAGCATCACTGTTGCTGCGTTGGATCTCTCCGGCGGCGCTGCGATTTTGGCGAGCACTGCGGGAGCGGGTCGTGGTGGAAGCATTTCCGTGAACTCGGCGCAATCGGTAAGCGTCACCGGAGAGAGCAAAATCGACACCAGCACCAGTGGCGGGGGCTCGGGGGGCAACGTTTCGGTTGCGAGTCCGCTGGTCTCGCTGGCTGAGTTTGGTTCCGTCAGAAGCGCAACCAACGGCAGCGGCAACGCAGGCAGCGTGACCATCGATGCCGGTGAGCTTCGGTTGACCAGCGGCGGCTTCGTATCCGCGGTGACATCCGGCGCCGGGGCCGGCGGCAACATCGCGATCAATGCGGACCGTATCGAAATATCGGGCGGCCAGGCGCTTCCGGCGGGCGAGTACGACGCGCAGCGGGACGCCACCGATTACGGCTTTTACTCCGGCATCTATGTCAACGCGCAAGGGCCGCAAACCGGGAATGGCGGACTCGTCCTGATCAAGACCGGCGATCTCATCATCACCGATGCGGGGGTTATCAGCGGCATTACGACGGGCGCGGCGAACGCGGGGAATATCCACATCGAAGCCGACCGGGTAAGGCTCGAAAGCGGCGGTCTCATCGCAACCAGTACTTCGGGCAGCGGCAATGCCGGAAACATCACCATGAACGTGGCGGAATCCATGGTCATAGACGGCCGCTACGACGCCCAGAAGTACGCCGGCTTCACGCCCCGCGAATCGCCCAACAGCGGCGCCGTGAGCACGGCGACGCTGAACCTCAACCCGAATGCGAACATCCTCGGCAATGGCGGCACGATTACGCTTACCGTGCCGTCGCTGTCCATCGCGAATTACGGGGAAATCAGCACCGCGGCGGACTTGCAGGGAAGCGGGGGATCGGTTGTGATCAACGCAAACGATATCCTCATGTCCGACCATGCTCAGATCAGTGCGAAGAGCGACGGAAGCGGCAATGCGGGTGACATCCGCGTTTTCGCGCGCGACAGCATGCAGCTGACGAACGGCAGCACGATCAGCACGGAAGCGTCCATGGCCGACGGCGGCAACATCGACATCCGCGCCGGCTTCATGCTCCACCTTACGGACAGCCGCATCACCACTTCTGTCGGGACGGGGCTCGGAGACGGCGGGAACATCACGATCGACCCGGTTCTCGTCATTCTGGACAACGGCCGGATCGTCGCCAACGCGTTTGGCGGCAGGGGCGGAAATATATCGATCACGACCGAGCAGTTGATCGCGGATCCGCACAGCGTCGTGGATGCGTCTTCCGCGCTCGGTATCGATGGCAACGTGGAAATCAGCTCGCCGAACACGGACGTAGGCGCAAACCTTGGGGTGCTTCCTGCAACGCTCTTCGATGCCTCCGCGCTCATGCGCGACTCGTGCGCGGTGAGCGCGGGCGCGGCGGCGGCGAACAGTTTCGTCGGTGTGGGACGCGGCGGACTTCCGCTTGACCCGGTGAGCACTGCCTACAGCACGTATGCGGCGCCGGAAACAAGCAGGACCGCCGCCGGCAACCTCGCGCACGCCCGCGCGAAGGCGGGCGGTACGAGCGTCGTGTACCTGGCCAGCGCTTTGCAGGAGTTGGCTCTCGCCTCGCCCTGTCGCCTGTAAGATGGAGCGTCGAGATGCGGAGGTTAAGCTTGAAGTCCAGACGAAAGCGGGACGGCAACAGTATCACGGCCTTTGCGCGCCGTTGGGGACCGTTTTTTTACCTGGGGGGATGCGTCGTCGCCGGCGCACTGGGAGCAGGCACAGTGAAGGCGCAGGGCCTGCCGGGATTCGAACGCCCGGGCGAGGACAGGCGCAGGCCTCCCGCCGAGATTAAAGAGGACGCAAAGCCCGGGCTGGTCCTGCCGCCGGTGGCGCCTCCCGCCAAGGCGCGGGAATTGCTCTCGACCGGTGTTCGCGTGCACCTCAGCAAATTCCGCGTTGAGGGCAATACCATGTTCTCGGGCGAAGAATTGGGTCGGATCGTTGCCCGTTACGAGAACAGGGAAATAGGAAACGACGAGATCGAAGAAGCCCGCCTTGCGATCACCCGTCATTACATCAATGCGGGCTATCTCAATTCCGGCGCGATCGTTCCGGATCAAGAGGTCATCGGAGGAATCGTCACCATCCGGGTCGTCGAGGGACTGTTGACCGAGATCGAAGTCCCCGGGGCACACCGCTTTCGCTCCGAGTACCTTACCAGCCGCATCATGCCGGACCCGGGCCGGCCGTTGAATGTTTCGGGCCTGTGGGACAATCTCCAGCTGCTATTGCAGAATCCCCAGATCGAGCGCATCAACGCCGAGCTTGGCCCCGGCGTTCGGCCTGGAGAAAGCAGCCTGCGTGCCAACGTGACCGAAGCCAAGCGCTACCGGATTGGAATGAGCCTCGCCAACAACCGACCGCCAGGCGTCGGACCGGTTCGAGCCGAGATCCATGGAGCGGCCGACAACCTGCTCGGCGTGTCGGATTCGCTGGCGTTGAGGCTGGGAAAGACGGGGGGGCTCGATGACGCGGGCATCAGCTACTCTCTCCCGGTCTCGAGCCGCGACACGACGTTGACGCTGCGCTGGGACAAGAGCAATTCGACGGTTCTGGAGGAGCCGTTCCGCAGCATCGACATCACGGGCAAATCCGAGACTTTCGAAATCGCATTGGGCCATCCGCTGTACCGCACGCTGCAACGGGAGCTCAGTGCCGGACTGTCGATCGTGAAGCGCAGCGGCGAAACGTTTCTGCTCGGAGAGCCGTTCTCGTTTTCGCCGGGGACCGTTGACGGAAGAAGCAAGATCAGCGCGGCGCGCCTGTCGGCGCAATGGAGCGACCGGACAGCGGACAACGTGTTCGCGCTGCGTTGGGTATTGAGCTATGGACTGGATGCGTTCGGCGCAACCATCCACGACGACGGGTCTCCCGACTCGCGCTTTTTCACGAGCCTCGGTCAAGCGCAGTGGGTGAGGCGGCTCGCCGGGAACCGCGGCGAAGTACTGGCGCGAGGCGAGATACAAAAGACGGACGGCGCGCTGCTCCCGCTTGAGAAATATGCGGTCGGCGGCAGCGAAAGCGTGAGGGGATACCGCGAGAATGTGTTGGTGAAGGACAACGGGTGGAACGCGTCGCTCGAGTATCGGCTGCCGCTCGCGCGCGTTCCGGTCCCCGAGCTTGGCGATGGCCCGAACGACGGCCAGGTGAAGCTCGCGTTTTTTGCCGATGCGGGACGCGCGTGGGACGCCGACGCAGCGCCGGGCGCGGCCAGGACCCTGTACGGCGTCGGTATCGGCGTTCGATGGAACGTCACGGCAGATGCCTACGTGCACCTGTACAAGGGCTTCGCGCTGCGCAACATGGACGTCCGCGATCGCGATCTCCAGGATTCGGGCATTCATTTTCGGCTCGGCATCCAGAAACGGTTTTGACGGCGCCGCACGCGCGCCCACGCCGTGCCGGGCGCAAGGAGAAAGCTGATGAAACGTTTGCAGCAGAAGACCATGGGCAAACCGGTCGTTTCTCGCGCATTTGGCGGCGCCATGTTCGCGCTGCGTTGCTCCCGGCGCGCGTTGGCAGTGCTGCTCTGCGCACAGCTCGCCGCGGCGGCGATCGGGCACGCCGAGACAGCGGCTGCAGCCGATGCGACCCAGGAGTCCGGCGCTCCGACCGAATCGGTCCTGCGGCGTGGGGAGACGCTGCTCGCCGCCGGCCATCACCCGAGAGCGCTGGCGGAACTGGAGCGCGCTTTTGGCGCCATATCCGCGGACGCCGAGCCTGGGTTTCGCGCCCGGCTCGGCGCACTTCTTGGCAAGGCGCTTTCGCTCAGCGGACGGCAGGAGGAGGCGATCAAACGCCTGGAGGAAGCCTTGGCGATTTCCAGGAAGGAAGGCCTGGAGACCGTCAGGGCGGCGATCCTGAACGACCTTGGCAACGCCAGGGCCGCGAGCGGCGCCTCGCCCGGCGCAATTGCGGCGTTCGTCGAAAGCAGCACGGTCGCCGGCGCCAGCGGCGCATCGCTCCTCGGCGCCAAGGCCGCGACGAACGGCGCCCGGGCGTACTTCGGCAACGGCGACCTGGGGGAGGCCGCGCGCTGGAGCAGCGAAGCCCTGCGCCTGCTTGCTCTTGCGCCGGCGGATTCCGCAGAGAACGCCTTGGTGCATATCGCGGCCGCGCGCGTCATGCTGGACCTTTACGGCAAGCTCGGCGATCCGGCATGGCTAACGCGCGCCCACGCCGCGCTTACCAACGCAGCGAACACAGCCGAGCGTCTCGCGGATGCGCGCACCTTGTCCTACGCCTATGGATACCTCGGGCAGTCATACGAGGCGGAACGGCGCGATGCCGATGCGCTCATTCTGACGCGGCGCGCAATCTTTGCCGCGCAGCAGGCAAGAGCCGACGAGAGCCTTTACCGCTGGCATTGGCAGGCGGCCCGGATCCTGAGGCGCCAGGGTCTGGAGAACGATGCGACTGAAGCTTACCGGCGCGCAATCAGCACCGTCTGGCCGATCCGCCAGGACGTGATGGCGGACGCACGACGCCTCGGCTTGTCCTACCAGGCGACGCTAGGCGCGCTGTTTCAAGAGACCGCCGAACTGCTGATCGACCAGTCGTCCAAGGCGGCCGACCGCAAGACATCGCAGGCGCTGCTGCTTGCGGCGCGAGACAGCATCGAGCAGCTCAAGGCCACGGAACTGGAGGACTACTACCAGGACGACTGCGTCGCCGCAGTGCAGGCAAAGCAGAAGGACATCGACCATGTCGGTGCAAAAACGGCCGTCATCTATCCGATCATTTTCCCGTCACGAACCGAGCTCCTGGTCACCCTGCCTGAGGGCATCCAGCGCTTCTCCGTGCCGGTGGGCGCCGCCCCGCTCGCCCAGGAAGTCTTCGAACTCAGACGCCGGCTGGAGAAGCGCACCACGCACCAGTACTTGCCGCACGCGCAGCGTGTCTACGACTGGCTGATCCGGCCTCTGGAGAGCGTCCTCGCCGCGCAATCCGTGGACACGCTGGTGATGATACCCGACGGTCCTCTGCGCAACATCCCGCTCGCCAGCCTGCACGACGGAAAGCGGTTTCTGGCCGAGCGCTTCGCCGTGGCAGTGGCCCCGGGGCTGACACTGATCGAGCCGAGGCAATTGGCGCACGTGCCGATAAGGCCGCTGCTGGCGGGCCTGAGCCAGTCCGTCCAAAAATTTCCTTCGCTGCCGCACGTCGACAGCGAACTGGCCGATATCAAAGCCCTGTACGGGGGCACGGTTCTACGCAACCAGGCGTTTACCGCCGACGGCTTCAAGCGTGAGCTGCGGGACAAGAACTACTCGGTGGTACACATCGCCTCTCACGCCCAGTTCGAACCGGAATCGCGCCGCAGCTTCCTGCTCGCCTACGACGGCAAGCTGACAATGGACGGCCTTGAGCCGCTGCTGCGGCTGAGCCGGTTCCGGGACGAACCGGTCGAATTACTTACCTTGAGTGCCTGCGGGACCGCCGCCGGAAACGAGCGCTCAGCGCTCGGCCTGGCAGGGGTGGCGGTCAAGGCCGGCGCACGCAGCGCTCTGGCCACGCTCTGGTATGTCAACGACCAGGCGGCGAGTTACCTCGTCACGAACTTCTACCGCCAGCTGTCGGATCCCTCTTTGTCGAAAGCCAAGGCGCTGCAGGCGGCGCAATTGCAGATGCTCGGCGAGCGGCGTTATCGCCACCCGGGGTACTGGTCCCCCTTCCTGCTGATCGGGAATTGGCTCTAAACATGATCGCGACCATCCTCAGGGTCGTTCCCAGACTGTTGCGACACCCCTGGTGCGCGAGTTTCCTGCTGGGGCTGGTCACCACGGCAACGGTTTACGGCCTGCGCGAGACGGGAACCCTGCAACGCCTCGAGCTTCTCTCGTACGACTATTTCGTGGTGGCCCGCGGCCGGGCGATGGCCCCTGATCCGCGCATCGTCCTGATCGGAGCCACGGAAGACGACATCGGGCGCTGGGGCTGGCCGATAGGCGATGAGTCTTTGGCGACTTTGCTCGAGCGCGTGCTCGCCATGCAGCCGCGCGCTGTCGGAATCGATATCTATCGGGACGTGCCGCACCCTCCCGGGCACGAGCGTCTCGCGGCGGAACTCAGGGCCCATCCAAAGATCATCGCAGTGTGGAAGGTCGGAGAAAGCGCTGAGAAGGGCGTGGCGCCTCCGGCCGCGCTCGCCGGCACGCCCCAAATCGGATTTGCGGACGTGCCGGTGGATACCGGCGGAATCACGCGGCGAGCGCTGCTCTTCATGGATGACGGCAAGACAACATACGGAGGTTTTGCATTGCAGCTCGCGTTGAAATATCTGGAGCCGCTGAATATCACGCCTCAACCGGGCGAACCTGACCCGTCACACTTCCGTCTGGGCGCAACCACCATTCCGCCTTTTGAAACGGACGATGGAGGCTACGTCGGCGGTGATGCTGCGGGGTATCAGTTCCTGCTCGACTTCGCCGGCGGGTCCTCACCGTTTCCCTCCTTTTCTTTCACGCAAGTGCTGCAGGGAGAGGTCCCTGCCGGCGCGGTCCGCGACAAGGTCGTGATCATCGGAGTGACCGCCCCGAGCGTGAAGGACTACTTCGATACGCCATACAGTCACGACATCGAGGACAGGTCGCTGGTATATGGAATCACGCTTCACGGCCACGTCGTGAGCCAGTTGCTGCGCATGGCGTTGGACAAGTCGCCTGTAACGAGGACCTGGTCGGGCACTCAGGAGACAGCCTGGTTCGCAGCCTGGTGCCTATTGGGAAGCGTGCTGGGACTCCGGGTGCGAGGGGCTTTGCGCTTCTTGCTGGTCGTCGCGGCCGGACTGATCCCGCTGCTTGGCTTCGGCTATATGGCTTTTCTTCGTGGATGGTGGATCCCCGTGGTGCCCCCGGCCCTCGGTTGGTCGGCTGCCCTTGCGATAATTGCGGCATACATGACCAAGCAGGAATCCGCGCAAAAGGCCGAGTTGATGGGCCTGTTCTCGCGCTACGTTTCCGGCCCGGTGGCGGAGAGCATCTGGAAGAACCGGGACGAATTCCTGGACGGAAGGCGGCCGAAGTCGCAACGGCTGACCGCCACCGTCCTGTTCTCGGATATCCGGGGATTTACGACGGTGTCTGAAAAACTCGATCCGCCCGCGCTCATGCACTGGTTAAACCAGTACATGGAGTCGATGTCGCGTCTGGTCCTGGCTCATGGCGGCATCGTCGACAAGTTTATCGGCGACGCGGTAATGGCTGTATTCGGAATTCCGGTGCCGCACGAAAGCGAGTCGGCCATGAGGGAGGACGCCGCGAACGCCGTGCGCTGCGCCTTGGCGATGCGCGAAGAACTGGAAAGGCTGAATCCGATATGGGCCAAGGAAGGACTGCCGGAAATCAACATCCGGGTCGGGATCTTCACTGGTTCGTTGGTTGCGGGCAGCCTCGGCAGCCGCGACCGCCTCGAGTACACCGTGATCGGTGATACCGTGAATGTGGCCTCGAGACTGGAGGCATACCGGGGCGAAGTCAATGACGAAGCGGGCCATTGCCGCATCCTGATCGGGGAGGCAACGCGCCAGTACGTCAAGGCCTTATTCGATATGCAACGCGTTGGAGAGGTAACGCTGAAAGGCAAGACTGAACCGATTGTGATCTACAGCGTCCGGGGACTTTCCTGTTCCCCGGTCATGCAGCAATTGATAGAGAGGGTGGCATGACAATCAAACTCCTTGGAATATTGACCGGACTTTCTCTGTTCATCGGCGCGAACATTTGCGCCGCCCAAACGAGCGGCGCCGGGACGCCGGCGGCAACCCCCTTGGCTGCCGCGCAGGGTTACGTTCCGCCGATGCGTGGCGCGCCGTCACGGCGCGTGGGGGGCAGCTCGCGCGGCGTGGATGACCAGCTTCCCAACGTAGTTGCTCTGGTGCCGGACCACGTCGGCCTGACCACAATGGAGCATCCCACTCTTTATTGGTACCTGTCGAAACCGACTGCGGTCCCAATCGAGATCACGCTCATTCGCGAAGCGCGCATACAGCCATTGATCGAGGCTTCCGCGGGCACCGCGCTCGCAGCCGGTATCCATGCCATACGACTGTCCGACTATGGCGTGAACCTCGTGCCCGGTGTCGAGTACGAATGGTCGGTTGCCCTTGTGCTGAATCCGGACGAGCGTTCCCACGACATAATCTCTGCCGGTGCCATGATGCGCGTGGGCCTCGCGCCGGATCAGGAAACGCGCCTGGCGGGCATCGGACGCAACGTCGTCGGCCTGGCATACGCGCAAGAGGGTATCTGGTACGACGCCATCGCAACGCTCTCGGCGGCGATTGACGCCGATGCCGCGAACAAGCATCTCCACGCGCAGCGGGCTGGAGTGCTCGAACAGGTCGGACTTGGTGAGCCCGCCGCATTCGATGTCCTTTCCGTCAAGTAAGCGCCCCGCTCTTCTGCTGATATCGCCTGACGGCGCTCCCGCCATCTCCCGGCGCGTTGCGCTGTTGTCTGCGTAGAGCACATTGACCATCCTGCGCGATTGGATTGATCAGAGTGACGCGTCTTTAAACGCTTGGTCATACTGGAAAATGGGCTGGAAATAGAGATCAGCTGAATTCGCGCACGATGGTCAATTGTGTTCGCGCACCAACATTCGGTATTCCTCGCTCAAGTGTATAATCTTTAGGCAAGCCAAGAACAGGTTCCTTACAGTCCCAAGCTAGCAGTGGTCTCACGCCAACCGCCAACTAAGGAGAAGGAAAATGAAAGACAGCAAGCACCAAAGCCAGAACGCCCGCCGCGAAATACTCAAGAAAGGCGCGGCCCTGGGCGCGGCCGCCGTCGCAGCACAGTTAGGCTTCCCTGCGATCGTGCGCGCTCAGGCCGACGCTATCAAGTTCGCGCATCTGACGCCACGCACCGGATTTCTCGGGCAACTCGGCGAGTACGGTTTCAAGGCCGCATCGATGGCGGTGGACGAAGTGAATGCCGCGGGCGGCTTGCTCGGCAGGAAGGTCGAACTGATTGCCGAGGACAGCGTCAACCCGCAGACGGCCGTGACCAAGGCGCAAAAACTGATAGAGCGAGACAAAGTGGTTGCGATCATCGGCGAGATCAACTCCGCCTCAGCGCTCGCCATCGGCGAGCAGGTGGCGCGCTACAAGACGACACCCTTCTTCAACACCGGCAGCAACTCGGACGCGCTTCGCGGCAAGAACTGCAATCGCCTGATGTTTCACGTCGAGGGCGGCAACACGATGTATACCAAGACCATCGGCACCTGGCAGAAGGCGGAGAACAAAATCAAGGGCGCCCGGTGGTATATGCTCACGGCGGACTATGCGTTCGGTCATGATCTTTTCCGCGTGTCGTCGAAGTTCCTAAAGGAAAACGGCGGCGAGCTCATCGAAAACGACATGGTGCCGACCAACAGCCAGGATTACAGCGCCTACATACTGAAAATCCGCCAGGCGAAGCCCGACCTCGTCTATGTAAACCTGGCCGGCGTCGACCAAACCACGTTTCTCAAACAGTACAAGGAATACAACCTGCCCTACCCGCTGGCGGGCGGAGTGATGGACACCATACCGTTCTGGGCTGCAGGCATCGACGCGATTTCAGGGCACTGGCAGAGTCTGTGGTATCACGGACTCGAAGTCCCGGCGGCGCGAGCCTTTACCAAGCGTTTCAGCGACAAGTTCGGCTTTCCGCCGGACAATCAGGCGTGGGGCGACTACGTCGGCGTCAAGATCATGGCGCAGAGCATAGCCGAGGCCAAGACCACCGATGCGATGAAGATCGTCGAGCATCTCGAGAAGGGCGCAAGCTTCGACATTTTGAAAGCGCGCAAAGGCAGCTTCCGCGCCTGGGACAACTCGTTGCTGCAGGAAATGTACGTGGTGAAAGTCAAGGACAAGGCGCGGATGAAGGACAAATGGGATATTTTCGATATCGTGCGTCCCGTTCCCGCCGCCAACGAGTCTCTGGAACTGATCCAGCCGACCCGGGAAGAGAACTCCTGCACCTTCGCGTAGCGATTCGAGGATGAAAAGGCCGGGACGGCGGCGGAA
>MERK01000081.1:385-6383 GCA_001770575.1 Betaproteobacteria bacterium RIFCSPLOWO2_12_FULL_64_23 | reverse complement strand
GGATAATCCGCCTTGGACAGCAGTGTGGGCAGGACGTCCATGCTTGCATCGTGCTGCTTTTTGTGGATAATGAGCCCCCGCCGTTGGGATTTTCCTCAGATTTCGGCTTTTTCGCTTAGGTTAATTCAGGAGAGAAGAATGAAGAAAGTACTCGCTGTTTTCATTGCATCCGCATTCGTTGCAGGTAGCGCAGTGGCGCAGACGCCCGGCGCGACCACTGCCACGACCGCGGCGACGGGTGGGATTACGGCCGGCATGGTTGCCGCTGCCGTGGCGGTTGTCGCAGTTGCGGTGGCGGCATCCTCGTCCAGCGACCAGACGACGACCACCACCACGACAAAGTAAGTTAGCTGTTCTAAAATGAAGTCCTTGGCCCGGCGCCAAGGACTTTTTTTGTTTCTGCAGTTCCAAAATCGATACCTTGCCGACTTCACGGTGAGTCCGTAGAGGATTGGGCGGTACTCGGCGAGTGCTCCCGGGCGAGGTGGAGTTACGTGACGATTCGAGCCCTAGCCGCGGTACTCTCACTGGTCGCTGCGCTGTCCGGCTGCTCCACTGCCGGCAATGCGATCCTGCAGACCTTGCCCTACGCGTACGGGCGCAGCCCGGGCGTTGACAACGCCAGGCTGAATCCGAATTTCCGTTATCTCAGGCTCACCATCGGCGGCCGCGTGGTTCTGCTGGCGCTGGGCGACGTGGACAGCCATCCTCGGGGCCCGATCGAGGTGTGGTACAGCGCCGAGCGGGAGGTGCTGCGGCTGCAGAATGGGCGCCTCGCCGGGGCGGTCGGCCTCACCACGGAATGGCGCAACGTCGCGTTGCCTGAATTGCTTCCTTGGTCCGTGGCTGCCCGTGCCGATCGGGCAATTCGCTGGACGCGCACGCGTGACGTCATGCCTGGGTATCGGTTCGGCGTGAATGATGTGCTCTCGCTGCGCGTTGTCGAAGCACCGCAGCGCAGCGCGTTGCAGGGCCTGGATGCGCAGCGCCTGACCTGGTTCGAGGAGCGGGTTGAGTCTGGGCGGGTCGCGGGGCTGTCGGCGGTTTTTGGCGATGGCATTGGCGCCGAGGCGGTGCTGCCGCCGGCGCGCTATGCGGTGGATTTGCAGGGCGGTCAGGAAACGGTTGTCTATGGCGAGCAGTGCCTCGCGCCGGAGCTGTGCTTCACTTGGCAGCGCTGGCCGGTGCAGGCGGGCGGGCAGAAGTGATGAAGGCGGAGTCATTTCAGGTTGTTGATTGTTCGCGGGCGAATTCGCTCCCACGCTGGAACAGGGGTACCGAAAAGCAGATTCCTCGCGTTGCTCGGAATGACGGCATTGGGGTCATTGAAGGTGCACGTCGACTTGCCATAGCGCTTATCGGGTTACTCGTGTTGACGCCCTCGCTGGCTTACGGGCAGATTGCCCCGAAACGGCTGAGTGATTGGCTGCTGGAACAGCCCGCCAGCCCTGACGCCTATCCGTTGGGTTTGAGTTGGCGGGTACCGGGGGAGGTCGTTACCCAGGGCCAGTTGCGTCTCGACCTGTTGAAGAGCCTCTCCGGCCTCGATCGCGAGGTAAAGGCCGAAAGCGAGGCCTTGGGGCGGCTGCGCGACTGGGTGCGCACGCTTCCGGTCACCGGCCGCGTTCCGGTGGCGCTGCCCGATGCGCGCTGGCTGCAGGCGAATCCGGCGCGCGATCCGATGCTTCAGCCGGACCATACTGTGGCCTTGCCCAAGCGTCCGCGCAGCGTCACGGTGCTGACCGCGCGCGGCGCACGCTGCGCGGTGACGCATGCTGCGGGTGCCGAGGCGATGGCTTATGTGCGGGTTTGCAGCCCTGCCGGTTCGTCGCGGGCGGACTGGGCCTGGGTGGCGCAGCCGGACGGCAGGGTGCAGCGCTTCGGCGTGGCGGCCTGGAACCGCGAGGCGCAGGACGAGCCCGCGCCGGGCGCCTGGATCTGGGCGCCGCCCCGGGACGGCGGTTTTCCGGAGCGCGTGTCGCAAACGCTCATTACGTTCCTCGCTACCCAAGGGCCGGCTTCCGATCCGCAGCTATTCGCGAGTCCCCCAAGGTGGGAGACCGAAGGTCGGGACCACCCGAAGAGGTGGGGACTTTCCCGTCAAGCGGGATCGAGACCTTCGGGGCGCAAGCTCGCTCCCACGCAGTTACACGAGGGCAAGCCCGCTCCCACAAACCCTGATTCGGCAGCGGAATCCCGTTTAAACGCCCCACAACGGGCGCCTGGTGGGGTATCCGAGCCTTGGATACCTCCGGGGCTTCCCGAGCTTGGCGGGGCCGTGCCGGGCCTGCGCCAGGGTCTTGCCGGGGCGGGCGCAGCCGAAGCCGGCAGGGCGCCTGTGCTGCCCCCGCCAGCCCCTTCCGCGCGCTCGCGCAGCCTCGTGACCACGGCCAGCGACTGGGGCGGCGTCGGGCTGTTGCAGACGCCCAGCGCGCGCATGGAAAAAGCCGGCAATCTCACGGTCAACTTCAGCCGCATCTATCCCTATTTTCAGGGCAACATTTTTGTGCAGCCGCTGGACTGGCTGGAGGCGGGATTTCGCTATACCAGCGTGAGCAACCGGCTCTACAGCGGAGACCCGAACTTCAGCGGCGATCAGGCCTACAAGGACAAGAGTTTCGACGCCAAATTCCGGCTGTGGACCGAATCGGCCTATGTGCCGCAAGTCGCGCTCGGTCTGCGCGACTTCGCCGGGACCGGGCTTTTTTCGGGGGAATATCTGGTGGCGAGCAAGCGCACCGGCCCCCTGGACTGGAGCCTCGGTCTGGGTTGGGGCAATGTGGGCGCGCGGGGCAATCTGCGCAACCCGCTGGCGCGCCTTCATTCATCGTTCGAAACGCGAAAAAGCAGCGACGTTGGCGGCGGCAATTTCGCCTTCGGGAGCTATTTTCGGGGCCCCACCGCCCTGTTCGGCGGCGTGCAGTACCAGACACCCTGGGAGCGGCTGATCCTGAAGCTGGAGTACGACGGCAACGATTACCAGCACGAGGGCCTGGGCAACAACCTGCGGCAAAGCTCCCCCTGGAATTTCGGCGCGGTGTACCGGGCCGGGCGCGCGCTGGATGTCACGCTCGGTGTCGAGCGCGGCAACATGGCCATGCTGGGCGTCACTTTGCATACCCAGCTCGACGGGCTTTCCATGCCCAAGCCGAACGACCCGCCGCGGGTGGCGGTGGCCCTGAACCGCCCGCTGCAGGCGCCGGACTGGTCGGCGACCAGCCGCGACATCGCGGCGCAGACCGACTGGCATGTGCGCAGGATCGAGCAGCGCGGGCGCGAGCTCAGGGTGACGCTGGACGACGCCGAAGCCCTGCATTGGCGCGAGCGCGCCGACCGGGCGGCGGCGGTGCTCAACCGCGACGCCCCGGCGAGCGTGGATCGCTTCGCGCTCGCCTACAGCCAGCGCGGGGTGGACGTGGCCGAACACCTGATCGACCGCGACGCCTGGGTCGCCGCGCGGACCCAGCCGTTGCCGCCGGGGGAGCAGGGCGCGGCGCTGATGGCGCGGGCGCCGGAAAGGCTGCCGCCCGGGAACGCCCTCTACGAGGACCGGCGGCCGACGTTCGAAGCGAGCCTCGGGCCGCACTACCAGCAGACGCTCGGCGGCCCCGACGGGTTCGTGCTGTTTCAGGCCGGGGTGGCGGGAAAAGCCAAGCTGCGGCTGCGCGAGGACACCTGGCTGCAGGGCAGCCTGCAACTCGGCCTGTACGACAACTACGACAAGTACCGCAACCGCGGCTCGAGCGACCTGCCCCGGGTGCGCACCTACCTGCGCGAATACGTGACCAGCTCGAAGCTCACGCTGCCGAATCTGCAGGCGACCCACGTCGGCAGGCTGGGCGAGAATCAGTACTACAGCGTCTACGCCGGCTATCTCGAATCGTATTTCGCGGGCGTGGGCGGCGAGTGGCTGTACCGGCCGTTCGCCAGCCGCGTCGCTTTCGGCGTGGACGCGAATCTGGTGCAGCAGCGCAGTTTCGCGCAGGATCTGGGGTTTGGCGACGCCGGGGATCAGACCGGCTATCGCGTGGCCACGGGTCATGCGACCCTGTACTGGGATACTGGCTGGAACGGCGTGCAGGCGAACCTGAGCGCCGGCCGCTACCTGGCGAAGGACATGGGCGTGACGGTCGCCTTGTCGCGCGTGTTCGAGAACGGGGTCAGGTTCGGCGCGTTCTTCTCCAAGACCAATGTGTCGGCGGCGAAGTTCGGCGAAGGCAGTTTCGACAAGGGGGTGTATCTGAGCGTGCCCTTCGACGCCTTCCTCACGCGCTCGAGCAACGCCGCGGCCAACGTCCTATGGAAACCGCTCACGCGCGATGGCGGCGCCAAACTCAATCGCAGCGTCGAGCTGTATGGTCTCACCGGCACGCGCGACGAGCGCGCCTTGCGCTTCAAGGCGGCGCCGCCGCCGAACGATGAGACGATTCCCTCCGACCGGCGCGACACCTGGAGCCCGCCGCGCCGGGGGCCCGAGCCCTATACGCGCGTGACGCCGAAACCGGCGGCCGGGCAATGGGCCGCCGATGCGCAACGTTACGAACAGCGCCTCATCGAGGCCCTGTACCGGCAGCAGTTCCGCAACATCCGCGTCGCGTACGATGCGTCTCACCGATTGACTGTGGCGCTCTCTGATCCCTTGGCTGTAGGAGCGAGCTTGCTCGCGAATTCCGTTCGCGAGCAAGCTCGCTCCTACGCGGATGAAGGAATTCGCGAGCAAGCTCGCTCCTACGCGGATGAAGGAATTCGCGAGCAAGCTCGCTCCTACGCGGATGAAGGAATTCGCGAGCAAGCTCGCTCCCACGCGGCGAATCCGATCAGCCGCGCCGTAGGACGCGCCGCGCGCACGGCGCTGCATCTCGGGCCGCTGGACATGCGCGAAATCCGGATTGAATTTGCGCAAGGCGCCGATCCGGTCGTGACTTACGACTTTGTCGATCTGGCACGGCTCGAGCGCTATTTCGACGGCGAGATCAACGCCGCGCAGCTCGCGGATTCGGTCGCGGTCGACTACCGCGACCCGTCGGCGCGGGAAGCCGATCCGCTCGCGCGCCTGGACGATGTGGACAGCAGGGCGGAAGAACCGCGCCTTGCCGATCTGCTGCAGCCGGCGATGCGTCCGCTCGCGCGCGTGGCGGGCGACTTCGCCGGCGCGGCGCGCACTGCGGCCGATACCGACTGGCTGCGCATCGGCGCCCTCGGCACCGGCCTGGCGCTGGCGAGCAGCGCGTTCGACAAACGCGCCGACCGCTTGGCCCGGGACCATGCGGAGAATCGCTGGGTGAAGGCGGGGAACAACTTCGGCAACGCGCTGCCCTGGCTGGCGCTCGCCGGTTCAGCGGCGGCCGCCCTGGACGGCAGCGATCCGGCGCGTTCGCGCACCGGCTACGCGGCGCTGGAGGCGGGGGGCGCCGCGTTGCTGGCGGTGAGCGGACTGAAATATGCATTCGGGCGCGCGCGCCCGGGCAATGAACTCGGAAACCACGCGTTCAAGCCCTTCTCCACGGCGTCCGGCTACGATTCGCTGCCCTCCGGGCATACGATCATCTCCTGGGCGATCGCAACGCCCTTTGCCGAGGAATACGACGCGCCCTGGCTGTATGGCGTGGCGGCGATCAGCAACCTCGCGCGCGTCGGCAGCCGCCAGCACTGGGTGTCCGACACCGTGGCGGGCAGCCTGCTCGGCTACGCCATCGGCAGGGTGTTCTGGGAATCGTCGCGCGCGCCGAGGAAAGGCGAACCGCGCGTGCTGATCCATCCCGCGGGGATCAATCTGGCGTGGGAGTTCAATTGAGGCTCGGCCATCGGCCAACGCCGCTTTCAGGGTCTTCGAACCGATCAGAACCCGGCTTTGACGTTGATCACATTGGCGTGTGCTTATTTACGCTTCCCGTGAAAGCTTATAATATTGATCTTTCCAAAATACGCTACACCGTTCGCCAAGCTAGTCATTCCGAGGGCAAAGCCCGAGGAATCTGCTTTTGGATGTGAAAACAGC
>MERK01000081.1:0-149 GCA_001770575.1 Betaproteobacteria bacterium RIFCSPLOWO2_12_FULL_64_23 | reverse complement strand
TTGATCGGCGAGTTACTGGTGGCCGAGGGCTCGGTGCAGGCGGCGGAAGTGGAACGCGCGCTGGCCTATCAGCGCCAGTCCGGCGGGCGCCTGGGCGCGGTGCTGGTGCGCATGGGGGCTTTGTCCGAGGATGCGTTGTTGCCGGTTCT
>MERK01000080.1 GCA_001770575.1 Betaproteobacteria bacterium RIFCSPLOWO2_12_FULL_64_23 | reverse complement strand
TCGCCGGACAGCGCAGCGAGCCGCCCATGTCGCTGCCATCGGCCAAGGGCACCATGCCGGCAGCCAGCGCCACCGCCGAACCGCCGGAGGAACCGCCGCAGGTCTTGCTGGTGTCGTAGGGGTTGAGCGTCGCACCGAACACGGCGTTGAAAGTCTGCGAGCCGGCGCCGAATTCGGGCGTATTGGTCTTGCCTATGGAAATGGCCCCCGCCGCCTGCAGCCGGTCTACGATCAGCAGGTTCTGCTCGGGAATGAAGTCCTTGAAAATGGGCGAGCCGAAGGTGGTGCGCATGCCGCGGGTCAGGAACAGATCCTTGTGCGCGACCGGCAAGCCGTGCAGCGCCGCGAGCGCTTCGCCCCGCGCCTGCTTCTCGTCCGCGGCCCGCGCCTGCGCCAGGGCCTGCTCGGCGTACAGGCTGACGATGGCATTGAGCCTGGGGTTGAGGCGCTCGATTTGCGCCAGCGACGCCTGCATCAGCTCGCGCGCCGACAGGTCCTTGCGCCGGATGCGCTGCGCCAGTTCGGTTGCCGGCAGAAAACAAATTTCGCTGTCCATCCTATTTTCCGTGCGTGATTTCCGCGAATTCTAGCAATCTATTCGACAAATGGTTAATCATTGTTTAGACTGAGTCTACGAATTGAGCGGGAGCCATATCATGAACTTCGGTGTCGCAAAAGTACTCGCGGGTTATCTGACCGCCAGCGCGGCCGCATTGGTGGCTTCGGTAAAATTGGCCTGCATTTTGGGCGGCCAGATGGCGGTTACCTTCAGCGGGAGTTTTTTCCGCTAGGCGGTAATACAGCAACACCGGTTTCGCGGGACCTCCTCCTCTTCCCGCGTGGGCAGGGCGGCCGGTAAACACCGGTTACCCTGCCCGTTTCTTTTTTGTCCAGGGGCTCAGTTGGCGCAGACGCTGCAGATCCTCCGGCCGATCCACGTCCCACAGCAGCGCCAATTCGTGCCAGCGCCAGTTGCCGCGCGCCAACCGTGTGCGCGTCTCCTGCATCACGCTCGCAGTGCCCCAAGCGATATCCTCGAACAGCTGCGCCAGCGGACTGCGCGCCAGGCCGATGAGCACATAACCTCCGTCCTCTGCCGGGCCGAGCACTGCGTCGTTTCCGCCGGCCAGCGCGGCGGCAGCTTCGCGCAAGTACGCCGCTGTCAGCGCCGGGCAGTCGCAGCCGATCAACAGCGCCGGCGAGCCGGCCGCCAGGGCAAACTCCAGGGCGCGCGCCATCCGCATTCCCAGATCGCCCTCCCCCTGCGCCTGCAGGCCGACGCCATGCCGTTCGGCGCAGGCGGCGAAAAACGGGTCATCGGGTCCAGGCGCACACCACAGCTCGAGCGTGCCCAGCCCCGCCGCCATGGCCGTGCGCAGCGTGCGCTCGATCAGTTGCCGCTGCAATTCTGCGGCGCCGCTCTCGCCCAAGGCCGGAGTCAGCCGCGTCTTCACCCGGCCCGGCGTGGGCGCCTTGGCGAAAATCATGATGCGGCAGTTAATGGCCGCGGCTCCGGTAGGCGCGCGCCAGCCGCGCCGGCGCCACGCCGAAGGCGTACTGCAAGCGCAGCCACCACATCAGCACAACGGTGCGCAGCACGCCGTTGGTCTCCCAACGGCGCGCCGAGGTCAGGCATCGCTCGCGCAGGCATAGCGGCGCGGACACGCGGCGCAAGCGCACGCTGATGGCGATGTCCTCCATCAACTCCTGGGGCGGGTAGCCGCCGATGGCTTCGAACGCCTCGCGCCGCACGAAAACGCCCTGGTCGCCTGTGCATATGTGCGTCAGGCGGGAGCGCAGGTTCATCATGCCTCCGACCAGCCGCAACAGGGGATGAGGGCCCGCAATCTGCACGTCGAAGCGGCCCCAGGCAGTACCGCTGTCGGCAAGACCCTGCAGTACCAGGCGGTCGGCCTCCGCAGGCAGGCGCGAATCGGCGTGCAGGAACAAGAGCACTTCGCCTGCCGCGGCGCGTGCACCGGCATTCATCTGCCCGGCGCGGCCGGCGGGTGAGCAGACGATCCGGTCGGCGCGACCCTGGGCCAGAGCCGCGGTTGCGTCGCTGGAGCCGCCGTCGGCCACGATGACTTCATGGCCGCGGCGGCGCAGGTCGCCCAGAGACTCCAGGGTGGCGACGATGCGCCCGGCTTCGTCTAGCGTCGGAATGATAATGGACAGTCGCTTCATTTCGCACGCCGTCGCGGGCCGAATCGGGTTTCAAATCAGGTTTTCACCATCGGCGCGCGCGCTGCTCACCCCGTCTTTCCTTGCCCGTTTTCTCCAACCGGGCGCGGAGTTCGCGCACACAGAAAATACTTCGCGATGCGTCAACCCGGACCTTGCGCCGCGTTTGCGCGCAGCGCGATCTGCGTCCACACGCGGTCGATAACCGCGAGCACCTCGTCCGCGTTCTGCAGGCGCTCCGCCGGGTCCTTGGCCAGCATGCCATCGAGCAGCACCTGGTAGTCGGCCAACGCCTCCGGCAGCCGCGGCACCGGCGCGCGCACGTGCTGCGAGATCAACTCGACGATGGAATTGCCGTCAAACGGCCGCCGGTTCATCAGCATTTCATAAAAAATGATGCCCAGGCTGTAGATGTCGGAGCGCTCGGTCGCCGGCTTGCCATTGGCCTGCTCCGGCGAGATGTAATAGGGGGTACCGAAGAACTCCCCGTGCGCGGTCGTGTCCATCGACCCTGCGAACCGCTTGGCGATGCCGAAATCGGCCAGCACCATGGTGCCGTCGGCGCGCAGCATCATGTTCGCCGGCTTGACATCGCGGTGCACTATGCCGAGGCGGTGGATCTCCGCCAGTGCGGCCGCCGCCTGCGCCAGCAGCGACAGCGCCTGACGCGGCGTCAGGCCGCCGGCGATGACATCCTTCAGGCTGCCGCCGGTGAAATACTCCATTGCGATATAGGCGTAATCGTCGGTGAACCCTTTGTCGTAGATCTTGACCACGTTGGTATGGTTGATATCGGAAATCAGCGCCGACTCCTCGATGAAGCGTTGCAGCAGCCGCTTGTCGGTGCTCGGCCGCGCGTTGAGGATTTTCAGCGCCACCTGCGCGCCGTCGGTTTCGCGCTCGGCGAGAAAAACATTGGACATGCCGCCTTCGCCGATCTTTGACAGCACTCGATAGCCCTTGACTTGCAACGGCCGGCCCGCGGCCAGCGCCCGCGCCAGATCGCTGGTAATAATGCGCAGCGTTTCCGACAACGCCGCTTTGGCCGCGCGCGCAGTCATTTGTGCATTTTCAGCCAGCGCCGCGCGCACCGAGGCCGGCACTTCGATCGGCGCCTCCGACGCACCCTCGGCGGCGCCGATGCCGGTGACTTCCATGGCCTCGATCGGCGCGTTGCGGCCGCGCAACTCCAGCAGCCGCGCCTCGCCGGTGCTCACCAGGTTCCCGGCCATGCCGACGGTGGCCGCGCTCGCCACCACCGGCCAGCCCAGTTCCTTGGTTTGGCCTTCAAGACGCGAGGCCACGTTGACACTGTCGCCCACGACAGTCAGATCCTCGGCTCCGGGCGGCCCGATGCGCACCTCCATCAGGTCGCCGGTATGAATGCCGACGCCTGTGGCGAATTCGGGCAACCCTCCCAGATCGAAGTGCTGTTTGAACCACTCGCCAAAGGCATCCGCGGCGAGCACGATCCCCAGTCCGGCGCGGATGGCGCGGCGCGCATGATTGTCCTCGCCGTCCTCGTCGCGCGCCTCAAACACCACCATGATGCCGTCGCCGATCAGCTTCGCGATGCGCCCGCCGTTGCGCACGATCGGCTGGCACACGGACTCGAAATAGGCGTTGAGCAGCTCGGCGATCTGGCCTGCGGTGAGACGCTCGGAATAGGTGGTGAAATTGCGGATGTCAGCGAACAGCACCGTGGCCACGGTCATTTTCCCGGTCATGCCGGCGGTTTCCGCGAACGCCAGCGGCCGCTCGGCGTCGGCACCGGTGAGGCTCTGCCGGTACCAGCGTCTGAGCTCGTCGTTCCCGGCGACCAGGCGCTTGGCCAGAGAACGCGCCGCGCTCTCGTACTTTTTCAGCCGCGAACTCACGGCCTCGATCAGCTCATCGCGCGTAAACGGTTTGTTGAGGAAATCGTCAGCGCCGAGGTTCATGCCGCGGCGCATGCTGCTCCTGTCGTTGAGCGCGGTGAGGAAAATGAACGGCGTATCGGCGAAGCGCGAATCGGCGCGCAGCGCTTCCAGCATGCCGAATCCGTCCAGCTCGGGCATCATCACGTCGCTGACGATCAGGTCCGGTGCGAAGCTCTTGGCATGCTCGATGCCGGCGCGGCCGTCCTCGGCGGAGTCCACCGTATACTCTTCCCCTTTCAGCATCAGCACCAGGTTCAGGCGGATCGACGCATCGTCCTCGACCACCAGGATTTTGCTCATCGCGGCTCCAGCCCCAACCAACACCTGATCGCGCCGCGCAGTCGCTCCAGGCTGAAACGTTTGGCCGGCGCGCGGCCCTCGATGCGCATCACCCGTCGCATGAAAACGAGATGCGGCTGGGCGTCGTCGATGAACCATACCCGCGCCATGCTCAGGCCGCCTGTGCCGTCGGCGTCAGCGGCAAGCGCACGCTGATGCGGGTGCCGTCGTTGACTTTGCTGTCGACGGAGATGCTGCCGCCGTGCAATTCCACCGCTTTCTTGACGATCACCAGTCCGAGGCCGGTACCCTGCCGATTGCCGACGTTGGAGGCGCGGTGAAAGCTCTCGAACAGGCGCGCCTGGTCCTCGGCCGGTATGCCTATGCCCTGGTCGCCCACCGCGATCATCGCCTCGCCGTCGCGCTCGCACAGCAACAGCGACACGGTGCTCCCCGGGGGAGAGTATTTCACCGCGTTGGAGAGCAGATTGGTAAGGATGTGGCGCAGCAGTTTTTCGTCCAGATTCAGGCTGCCGCGCTCGAACTGATGCTCAAATTGAATGACATGCTGCTTGGCCACGCCCCCGCGCAATTCCTCCACCACCTTGTGGCACAAATCGCGCAGTTCCACCGGTTTCGGCTCGAACTGCAAGGCACCCGCCTCGGCTTTGCCTATGATCAGCACATCTTCGATCATGGTGTTCATGCGTTTCACGCCGCCTTGTATCCCGTGCAGCATTTTCAGCTTGTCTTCCGCGGATAGGCTGTCGGAGTAATGTTCCAGCAATTCCGCGGAGGACAAAATCGTCGCCAGCGGCGTGCGCAGTTCATGCGATGCGATGGAAACAAACTTGGATTTCATCTCCGACAGCTCTTTCTCACGCTGCAGGGCGGACAGCAACTCCACCTCGGCGCGCTTGCGCTGGGTGATGTCGACGTTGGTGCCGATCATGCGCAACGCGCTGCCGTCGCTGGCACGCTCGACCACGCGGCCCCGGCTGAGCACCCAGACCCAGTCTCCGCCGGTCACCTTCAGGCGGTGCTCGATGCGGTACAGCGGACGCAGGCCCTTGATGCAGTCGGCCTGCGCCTGGCGCACCGCATCGACGTCGTCCGGATGCACAAACGCCGCCATTTCGTCCAGCCTAAGATAGCGCTCGCGCGGTTCGTCGCCGGTCATCTGCGCCAGCGCCGCATCCAGATAAAGCGTGCCGCGCCGGGCGTCCCACTCCCAGATCGAGATGGCCGAGGACTGCATGGCCAGATCGAGCCGTTCCTTGGTCTGTTGCAGTGCCGCCTCGGCCAGCTTGCGTTCCGTGATGTCGCCGATGCCGATGATGATCCCGTCCTGCGGCTTGGCCGCGTCGATCGCCCGGCTGTCGGTGAACACCCAGATCGGGGTGCCGTCCTTCTTGCGCAGAGGCAGTTCGGCGGAATAGTTCTCGCCCTGCGCGAGCAGGGCATGGGCGCGGCTGCCCGGGCGCATGAAATCCTCGTCTGACTGGTACCAGACACCGGTGGACTGGCCGGCAATTTCATCGATCGCGTAGCCGAGGATCTCGGCAAAGCGCCGGTTGCATTTCACCACCGCACCCTGGCTGACAAAGGCAATCCCGACGGCCGCCGTGTCGAAAATCAACTGCTGCTCGGCCAGCGCCGAAGTCAGGGATTTTTCCGCGATGCGCAGCTTTTTCAGCAGCAACGTGTTCTCGTGGCCGTAAGCCAGGGTTTCCATCAAGGCGTAATGGTTGGACAGATACAGCCCCAGCAGCACGGTCGCGAAAACCAGCATCAGCAACGCGGTAGAGGTGTTGAGTCCGCCGCCAAAGGTCAGCAGCATCGCCACCATGGGCGCAAGAATGGGCAGGATAAAGCTGGTAAACGCCTTGGGGCTGGGCGCGAGCGAAGGCGGCAGGCCCATGGCGACGCTGCTGATCAGGAACGTGACGGTGAGCTCCTGCAGCGAAGTCGGCGTATGGCCGATGAGCATCAGCGCCAGGCCCCAGCCGGCGCCGACCAGCGCACTGGCCAGACAGAAATAGTTTTCCCACTGCGCCGCGTCCGCCGCCGCCGGCTGGCGGCGGCGATAGACCCGCGCCATCGCGTAGCGAACCACGCTCGCCACGCCGAGCCAGATGAACCAGATGACGATCAGGTTGACGGCGATATAGCCCCACATGGCAAACGCGGTGATGCTCGCGGCCACCAGGATGATGGGCACATCGGTACCCGACAACCGGTACAGCATGGAGACGCGTTCGGGCAGGTACTCGACCGAGGACGCAGAGGCCAGCCGACCGCGCAATTTCGCCAACAACATCACCTTGGATCCTCCGTCTGCGCAGGTTCGAAGCCGTCCGCGCGTTTTGTTCAGCGCGATTATTCTACTATGATTCAACCGCCTTCGACCCGGTCTCGACGCATAATATTCCCGCGTCCGGACCGGCCACGGGCGCGCGCGCAAGCACCCCCCAGTCCGCTGTTGTTCAGTGCAGCTGATCGCGCGACCAACACGAAGCGGATTGCCGCTCCCAACATCCCGCGGCCACGGAAATTCCCGCGCTTTGCGGTACAATTCCCAGCCTTACGCCCGCTCGGATGCGCATGGGCCACCGCCTCTCGAAAATCTATACTCGTACCGGCGATGCCGGGGATACCGGCCTCGGCGACGGCTCGCGCGTGTCGAAGGACAGCCAGCGCGTGCACGCGCTGGGCGAGATCGATGAGCTCAATTCGGCGATCGGCCTGCTGCTCGCGGAAGAACTGCCGGCCGGCATACGCGCGGCGCTCGCCGCAATTCAGCACGACCTGTTCGACCTCGGCGGCGAAGTCTGCATACCGGGACATACCAGCATGAGCGAAAAACAGATTACGCACCTGGAGACGCTGCTGGACCAATACAACCGCGACCTGCCGCCGCTGAAGGAATTCATACTGCCCGGCGGAACGCGCGCGGCGAGCATGGCGCACCTCGCGCGCACCGTGTGCCGCCGTGCCGAGCGCGCCCTGGTGTCGCTCGCGCGCGCCGAACCGGTCGGAGCTGCGGCGCGCAAATATCTGAATCGTTTGTCCGATCTGCTGTTCGTTCTGGGCCGGGTGCTGAACCGTGCGGGCGGTGGCAGCGATGTGTTGTGGCAGCCGGCCAAATCGAGAAAGAAAGAGACCCGGGGGCGGGGAAAGTAAGAAGTCGTTTCAGAATGGACGGCCCCTGGATCAGAGGAGCATGAGGGGAGGCATCTCCGCATTTTGTAACGAGCGCTGAGCCTTTCTCCGCCTCAGCCGCCTTGCGCTGCATCCCAAATTGCCTCCGTCGCGCTCATGTGCTGAATGTCAACAGGCCCTAGTCCACTTTGGCGCCGGAGTCCGTGACCACCTTGGCGTATTATTAGCCAGCGGCTCGCGCAACTCTGCCATATCCGTGGCCAGATCGCGTCTGGGTTTGCCCATATGCCGGGACGCAGCCGGCGTCAATTGCCCTCCTTGTCCATCAGGCTTACCAGCTTGACGCTGGTCTGGCGCAGGCGCTGTGACAGCATCAGCACCAGCTCCATCAGGAT
>MERK01000079.1 GCA_001770575.1 Betaproteobacteria bacterium RIFCSPLOWO2_12_FULL_64_23 | reverse complement strand
CTCGAACCCACCAGCGCCATCGCCTTGGTGCGGTGCTGCTCGCGCGTCAGATCCGAGAGAAACGCCATCACCGGCGCGGCGATCGCGCCCGCGCCCTGGACGGCCCGGCCGGCGATGATGACGTAGATGTCGTCGCCGATGGCGGCGATGAAACTGCCCAGCGCAAACAGCACCAGGCCCAAGATGATGAGGCGCTTGCGGCCATAGCGGTCCGAGGCCATGCCGTAAGGGATCTGCAATACCCCCTGGGTCAGGCCATAGGCGCCCAGCGCAATGCCTACCAGGGTGTGGTCGTTACCGCCTTTGAGGTGCATTGCATGCACCGCGAACACCGGCAGAATCAGGAATAAGCCCAGCATCCTTAGGGCAAAAATCGAGGCAAGAGAAAGACTTGCGCGGATTTCCAGGGGCGACATGCGGTTGGAGGAAACGGACGGCATAACGTGGCAGTAGCGCAGTGGCGGCGTAATCTCGTATATTAGCAGGTTTGAATCTCCGATCAGCGCCCAAACCATGGACCAAATCAGGATTCGCGGCGCACGCACGCACAATCTGAAGAACCTCAATCTCGACCTGCCGCGCAACCGGCTGATTGTGATCACCGGGCTGTCGGGTTCGGGAAAATCGTCGCTTGCCTTCGACACGCTCTATGCCGAGGGTCAGAGGCGCTACGTGGAATCCTTGTCCGCGTATGCGCGGCAGTTCCTGCAGCTCATGGAAAAGCCCGATGTCGACCTGATCGAGGGGCTGTCGCCCGCGATCGCCATCGAGCAGAAGGCCACCAGCCACAACCCGCGCTCCACCGTCGGCACGGTGACCGAGATCCACGATTACCTGCGCCTGCTGTATGCCCGCGTCGGCACGCCCTACTGCCCCGAGCACGCGCTGCCGCTGGAGGCGCAGTCGGTGGCGCAAATGGTCGACCACGTGCTCGCGCTGCCCGAGGACGCGAGGCTGATGATCCTCGCGCCCGTCGTCGCCGGCAGAAAGGGCGAGCAGGCCGATCTGTTCGCCGAACTGCGCGCGCAGGGCTTCGTGCGCCTGCGCGTGGACGGCAAGATCTACGACATCGACGCCCTGCCCAAGCTGTCCAAAAACGTCAAGCACACCACCGACGTGGTGGTGGACCGGCTCAAGGTCCGGCCGGAACTGAAGCAGCGCCTGGCCGAATCCTTCGAGACCGCCCTGCGCCACGCCGATGGCCGCGCCATCGCCGTGGAAACGGACTCGGGCAGGGAGCACCTGTTCTCGGCCAAGTTCGCCTGCCCGGCGTGCAGCTATTCCCTGGCCGAGCTGGAGCCGCGCCTGTTTTCGTTCAACAATCCCCTCGGCGCCTGCCCTGAATGCGACGGCCTGGGCGCGATCGAGTTCTTCGATCCGCGGCGCGTGGTCGCGCACCCGCACCTGTCGCTGGCCAGCGGCGCGATCAAGGGCTGGGACCGGCGCAACCAGTTCTACTTCCAGATGCTCACCAGCCTCGCCGCGCACTTCGGTTTCGACGTCGAGGCCGCGTTCGACCTGATGCCGCAGACGGCGCAGGACATCGTGCTCCTCGGCAGCAAGGAAAAAATCGCCTTTTCCTACCTGAGCGAACGCGGCCGCACCGTGGTGCGCGAGCACGACTTCGAGGGCGTGATCCCGAATCTTGCGCGCCGCTACCGCGAGACCGATTCCATCGTGGTGCGCGAGGAGCTGGCGAAATACCTGAACAGCAAGCCCTGCCCGGCCTGCGACGGAACGCGCCTGCGCACCGAGGCACGCAACGTCAAGATCGCCGACATGGCGATTTTCCAGGTGAGCGCCATGCCGCTCAAGCGCGGCCTCGCGTTTTTCCGCGGCTTGAAGCTCCCGGGGCACAGGGCGGCGATCGCCGACCGGATCGTGAAGGAAATCGCCTCGCGCCTCTCGTTTCTCAATAACGTCGGCCTGGAATACCTTTCGCTCGACCGCGCAGCCGATAGCCTCTCCGGCGGCGAAGCGCAAAGGATCCGGCTCGCGAGCCAGATCGGTTCCGGCCTCACCGGCGTCATGTACGTGCTGGACGAACCCTCGATCGGCCTGCACCAGCGCGACAACGGGCGGCTGCTCGGCACGCTCAAGCACCTGCGCGACCTCGGCAACACGGTGATCGTGGTCGAGCACGACGAGGAGGCGATCCTGTCCGCGGACCACGTGGTCGACATGGGCCCGGGCGCGGGCGAGCACGGCGGCAAGCTGGTGGCCGAGGGCACGCCGCAGGAGATCATGCACAACCCCGCCTCGCTCACCGGGAAGTATCTGGCCGGGCGCATGGAAATCCCAAGCCCCAAGCGCCGCCACCGCTACGACAAGGCGCGCGTGCTGCGGCTCTCCGGCGCCAGCGGCAACAACCTGAAGCGCGTGGACCTGGAGCTGCCGCTGGGCCTGTTCGTCTGTGTCACCGGCGTGTCGGGCTCGGGCAAGTCGACATTGGTAAACGACACCCTCTACCAGGCCGCGGCCCAGCACCTCTACGGCGCGAGCGGCGAACCCGCGCCGCACGAATCGGTCAGCGGACTGGATTTTTTCGACAAAGTAATCAGCGTCGACCAGAGCCCGATCGGGCGCACGCCGCGCTCCAATCCTGCCACTTACACGGGTCTATTCACGCCGATTCGCGAACTGTTCGCGGGCGTGCCCGCGGCGCGCGAGCGCGGCTACGGGCCGGGACGCTTCTCCTTCAACGTCAAGGGCGGGCGCTGCGAGGCCTGCCAGGGCGACGGCGTGCTCAAGGTGGAAATGCACTTCCTGCCCGATATCTACGTGCCCTGCGACGTCTGCCACGGCAAGCGCTACAACCGCGAAACGCTGGAAGTGCAGTACAAGGGCAGGAGCGTGCAGCAGGTGCTGAAAATGACCGTGGAGCAGGCGCACGAGTTCTTCGGCGCCGTGCCCATCGTGGCGCGCAAGCTGAAGACCCTGCTCGATGTCGGCCTGGGCTACGTCGAGCTCGGCCAGTCGGCGACCACGCTCTCCGGCGGCGAGGCGCAGCGGGTGAAGCTGTCGCTGGAACTGTCGAAGCGCGACACCGGGCGCACGCTCTACATCCTGGACGAGCCCACCACCGGGCTGCACTTTCAGGACATCGGCCTGCTGCTCGACGTGCTGCACCGGCTGCGCGACCACGGCAACAGCGTGGTCGTGATCGAGCACAACCTCGATGTGATCAAGACCGCGGACTGGGTCATCGACCTCGGCCCCGAGGGAGGCGACGGCGGCGGCCGCATCATCGCCCAGGGCACGCCCGAGGACGTGGCCGAGAACCCGGCGAGCTACACCGGGCAATATCTGAAAGCGGTGCTGGGGAAGAAGAAGGCAGCCTGAAACGTTTATATTGTTAGCGATATAACAAGTGCCAGGCATTCAGCCAGGCACCTGGGTTCAACTAAAAGTCATTTTAGAGAATTGCGCCACGGATAGCCGTCCCGACACGCCGACCGAAAGAACCTATCCCGCCAGCAGATCGCAATCGGGCAGGCGGTCCGCCGATATCAATTGGGCCAGCCGACTGGAAAGTCCGCTTCCAAAAAATGCCGGGATGGCGCTTTCGACCCCAAGCTGACTTTTGGTCCGCCTGATGGCCGACGCTTAATCTGCGCCGTAAGCCGCGGTGTCGCACCTCGTCAAATCACAAACGGGATTAACGCATAGACCTCGGATCGATATTTCGCATAATCTTCGCCAAACGCTTCGCCCATCCAGCGTTCCTCGTGTTGGAGTTTCCGCCACAGGACGGCAAACATGACCAATACGGCAAGCAGCCCGCGCCATTCCCCTCGCGCGACTACTGTCCCCGCCATCGCGAGCAGCCCGCCGCTGTAGATCGGGTGGCGGACGAAACGGTAAGGCCCGCTGCGAATGAGCTCATGATCGCTCTTGACCGTGACCGTTCCGCTCCAGTTCTTTCCGAGATGGACTCTCGCCCAAACGGCGAAGCCGAGACCCGCCGCCACCACGGCGGCGCCGATCCAGTGCGTGGCCGGCCCGCCGGGAAACATCCGCTCGCCAAGGACTCCCCATGGCAAACTTCGTGGCGCAAACAACAAGAGGATGGCGACAGTCATCGGCACCAAGTGCGCGGCGCGAGAGGCAATCGATTCTTCGCGGGCGGTGGTCTTGACCTTGGAGGCCGAAAGCAACCAGTACACGGTGCATGCCAGCCACAGGAAAGGAATTACATATTGGTAGAGCAGGTCCATTGTGCCTCCCCCTGGTTCCGATCCAATACAAGCCACATCCGAAAGCAGTTTCGATATTTCGTCGTGGCGTTTTGCACGCTACGCTCTATCGTCGCTGGAAGCAATGTGGATACAGGCTTGGTTTGCGTGGAGAAATCATGAACAAGAGTTGTTCGGGTTGGTCGGTTGTCGCCCCTGACCCCCGCCGCCTGCCGAAATTCCGGCCAACGTCAGGTTACCAAAACTGCCGGGGACAGCCTCGACCCTAGGCGGCCACAGGACAACGGCATACACTTTGACCGCTGTCGTATCCTATGCAGTCCTTCAGATACACAACGAACGATCCAACGCTTGGAGTATCGTGATCGGGAATGAATGAAGTTACCCAGACACATGGTGTGAAATGAGTGCTGCGAACGAAATGCGTAAACGTTTTGCTAAAACAATGCTGGCAATCGGTGCGTTATTTTTGCTGTTTGCCGTGTTTGCGAATTCTGGATGGGGACTATTTGCATTGCCGTTTGGAGGTCTAGTTTTCGCATCAGGTGCAATAATGTATTTGTCGGTGTCAGTAATTGACGGGGTTCCTTGGCTGGTTCGCTTGATTTCCCATCTTTCAGAACCTGTATGGGACGGCGAAATAGTCCACACCGATGGCGACGAATACAAGATCCGCTACAATTTTGGTGAAAAAAGAAGCCCAAGATTCATTGCGAGTGACGTATGTACCGCCGTTGGCAGACCCCCGCCCGCCAAAGATGCATCGCAATGGGGTGGGGTACCGCTCTTGAGAGAAGGCAAGTATGTTTATTTCAGTGAAGCGGATGTTCAAACCTATCTAGTACTCAGGGCCGTTAAGAACCATGCCGCTAATCGGCTGCTGCTGCTCATACGCAATGATGTCCTCCGAAAGGTGGAGAAGCAGCGCGAAGATGAGAAGCGATACGAACAGGAGCAGGGCTGAGTATCTGCCTTAGTCCGGTTGCTGCCCTGGCGCCCGTTGGCTGCTGAAATTCCGGCCAGCGTCTGCCAACGGAACGTGCCTGGGGCGGCGATACTCTGTTTGTTTTCAGCCCGTCCGAATCAAGAGTAGGCGACGCAATTCTCGCACACCGTGCCGCGCACCTCCTTTTTCAGGTGGGCCGCGCGCAGTTTCACGAACTCAGGCGCGTTCCAGGCTTCGATGAACGACTGCTTGGTCAAGTCGCCCATGGTCCAGTTGGCGGTGGCGTCGAAGCAGCAGGCCGAGAGCTTGCCCTCGGCGGTAACGTGGCCCTCGGTGAATGCCGACCAGCAAGGCAGCGGCTCGCGCAGGGCGCCGATTCTCCCCTGGTTGCCGGCGGTGGGGCGATAGCCGAGCTGGGTTTCGCGTGCGGTGGCGAAAGCGCCCATCGAATACAACGGCAGCCAGTAGTGCTGGTCGACGCAGGGGATCACGCGTTCGCGCAGCAGCGCTTCCATCTTCTCCTGCTGCTCGCCGTCGTAGCGGATGGAAGAGGCATAAAGCCCGGTGTTGTAGCCGTACTCCCGGCGCAGTTCCCACGCCGCCCGGATGTTGTCCAGGGCGCGGTGAAACAACCTGCCCGACACGCCCATGATTTTCTCGAACTGCTCCTCGTCGGCTGCGTTCACCGACCATTTGAGCGAGTCCAGCCCCGCTTTCATGCAGGCCTCGACCGCCTCCGGGAAAGCCATGGAAGCATTGGAGGTGAGGAACACATAGGGCATCGCCAGCTCGGATTTCAGGTAGGCGATGCAATCGACGAGCAGCCTCGGGCCCATGAACGATTCGCCGAGGTAGAACACGCCGATCTCCTTTACGCCGGCCGCGCTCATTTCGCGCGTAATGCGCTTGAACAGCTCGAAATCCATGTCCCACTTGGGCTGGACCTCGCGGTTACGCAGGGCGCAGAAGCCGCAGCGGTAATTGCAGCGCGGCGAAATCTCGATTTTTACGCTCTTCGGGGCCGGCGGCGCCGCCTTCATGTATTCTGGCGGTATCTTGGTCACCGAGTCGATTCTGTCTGTAATCACGTCTCGCTCCTGGGCTGGAATCAGGGGATATATCCTGTCATTTTGCAATGAACTCCTATAAGAGCTTAACGCAAAAATTGTTTCCGATGGAATGATGATTGGCTTATAGCCAAAGAGTAGACAGAAATGGCGACGATCTCGATAACTGGCGACACGGTATCAGCGGGGGGATTTACAAGGGGGGATGCATCCCCCCTTGTTCGTGGGATAACGGATTTTCCCCCGCCGGAGGCAGTTTGCCTGGTTCCGCCTTGTCTGGCTTAGCGGAAATGGCGCCTGCGGCGTTTGATGTGGGTCAAGGATTCCCCCTAGGCTCGCGCGGCTGTATAGTGGGCGCATCCCCCCCGCTCTTGCGGGAGAGCGGCTGCGCCGTCCATAATGGGCGCTTATCCGGAAAGCCGCCATGAATAAGCCCTTGGATTTGAAGCTCGAAACAGACCGCCGCGAGCGCGCCGATTACCTGCTCTCGCGCACCGACAAGTATTTCACCAAGTCGCGCCAGATCGCGGAGAAATTCGGCGACAAGATCGTGACCTATGGCGTGTTCCTGCGCCGCGGCACTATTTGCGCCGTCAACCCCGCGCTGGAAATCCTGCGCGAATACTACCCGCAGGATGCGGTACCGCTCAAGATCACGCGCTTGTACGAGGAGGGCGCCTTCGTCCCCGATCAGAAGCCGATTTTCACCTACACCGGCTCGTTCGCCGCGCTGGTCGAACTGGAGACGCTGATCCTGCGCCGCGTCGGCACCGCCTGCGTCTCGGCCTACAACGCCTACAAGATGGCGACCGACATGCCCAAAGTGGGTTTCATCGACATGCATGCGCGCCACGCCTGCGGCGACGATCTGTCCGTTCTGGCCGCTTACGGCGCGGCGGTCGGCAGCCGCATCGCCAAGCTCTCCGGCGCGGTCGGTTTTCTCGGCTCTTCGCAGGATCTGACCGCGCATTTCTACGGCCAGGATGCCGGCCTGGGCACCATGCCGCATGCCATCGTCGGCTATGCCGGTTCCACCTTGAGGGCGGCGCAGATGTACGCCGAGACCCATCCGCAGGACAACCTCACCGTACTGGTCGATTATTACGCGCGCGAATACAGCGACGCGCTCGAGGTGTGCCGCTGGTGGTACAACGACGTCCTCCCGGCCGGTCCGGCGAGCGCGCGCGCACTGGCGTTTCGCATCGACACGCATGGCGAGCGCTACGCCGAGGGCCTCGATTACGAGCAGTCGGTGGAACTGGTGGCCGACTGGCTGCATGTGCTGAACGAGTATGAGGCGGTGCGGGCGGTGATGGGCGAGGAAGCCTACGACTCGGACACGCTTAACATCGTCAAGGACCGCGTGCGCAAGGTGCTGTTCGGCACCGGGGTGTCGGTGGCAAGCGTGATCAAGATGCGCGAGACCCTGGATGCCGCCGGTTTCAACTCGGCGCGCATCGTCGGCTCCAGCGGGTTCACGCCGTTCAAGTGCAAGATGTTCGGCCACGCGCGCGCGCCGGTGGACGTGATCGGCACCGGCTCCTTCATTCCGGAGGCTTTCGGCGATACGTTCGCCACCGCCGACGTATTCATGTACGAGGGAAAATTCCTGATCAAGGTCGGGCGCGAGAAGCTGTTTCAGGGCCTGAAACCTTAAGCTCTCCCGGCCGGAAGCAAACAGTGTGTCTCCGGCCGAGGAAAGACCTCATTCCACGAGCAAGGGGGGGTGCACCCCCCTTGCATATCCCCCCGCAGATGCAGACTGGCCATCTTTTCGGACTCCTGACTCACAAGTGACCATGCCCAATTTCGGTCACGGCACAACTGTGCGCCGGGCATCATCGCGATGAAGCTGCGCCTCGCCACCTACAACATCCACAAGGGTTTTTCCCATTTCAACCGGCGCATGATGGTGCACGAGCTGCGCCACCATCTGCGCCTGCTCGATGTGGATCTGGTGTTTCTGCAGGAAGTGCAGGGCGAGCATGAGCATCACGCCCGGCGGGAGTTCAACTGGCCGGCGGCGCCGCAGTACGAATTCCTCGCCGACGAGGTGTGGCAGGACTACGCCTACGGCCGCAATGCAATCTATGATCACGGTCATCACGGCAACGCGATACTCAGCCGCTTTCCCATCGTCAGCGCAGAGAACCAGGACGTATCCACGCACCGCTTCGAACAACGCGGTCTGCTGCATTGCGAAGTCGCGCTAGGAGAACTGCATCTGCACTGCCTGTGCGTGCACTTTGGCTTGTACGAGCGCGGACGCAGGCGCCAGCTGTCGGCGCTGACCGAGCGCGTGCAGCGCCTGGTTCCGGCGGGCGCGCCGCTGGTCGTCGCCGGTGATTTCAACGACTGGCGCAATTCCGCCGGGCGCGCGCTGGTGGCGGACCTCGGCCTGAAGGAGGTGTTCCGCGACCAGCGCGGCCGGCCGGCGCGCACCTACCCCAGTGCTTTTCCGCTGCTGCGCCTGGACCGCATCTATGCGCGCGGTTTTAGCGTGCGCCACGCCGAAGTGCACCATGGCCTGCCCTGGTCGCGCATCTCGGACCATGCCGCGCTGAGCGTCGAACTGGAACTGCGATGACGCTGGAATTCCTGAGCGGCAACAAGCTGCAGTTGCTAACCAACGGCAGAGCCTATTTTCCGGCGCTGCAGCGGGCCCTCGACGCGGCGCAACGCGAGATCTATCTCGAAACTTACATTTTCGCCGACGACGACAGCGGCAGGCGCATCGCTGCGGCGCTGGTGCGCGCAGCCGGGCGCGGCGTGAGCGTGCATGTGCTCGTCGACGGCTTCGGCTCCAAGGGCATGTTCGAGCAGACGCGGCAGCTGCTGTCCGCGGCCAATATCGAGGTGCTGATCTTCGGCCCCAAGACCTCGCCCTTGACGCTGCGGCGCAACCGCCTGCGGCGCCTGCACCGCAAGCTGGTGGTAATCGACGCCCGCGTGGCCTTTGTCGGCGGCATCAACATCATCGACGACATGCATACTCCCCGGCATACGCCGCCGCGCTACGACTATGCCGTGCGCATCGAGGGGCCCCTGGTTGCAAGCGTACTGGACCAGACCGAACGCCTGTGGCACCGGGTTGCCTGGGCGAGCCTGAAGCGCGGCTCGCAGCGGCATCCGCCGGTCGACGCCGCCGAGCACGGCACCCAGCGTGCGGTGCTGGTGGTGCGCGACAATTTTCGCCATCGATCCGACATCGAGGATGCTTATCTCGAAGCAATCTGCGGGGCGCACAAGGAAGTCATCATCGCCAACGCCTATTTTCTGCCCGGCGCGCGCTTCCGCCAGGCGCTGCGGGCGGCGGCCGGGCGCGGCGTGCGCGTCGTGCTGCTGTTGCAGGGGCGAATCGAATACCTGCTGCTGCATTACGCCTCGCGCGCGCTGTACGGCTCGCTTCTGGACGCCGGGGTGGAGATCTACGAATATCACAAGAGCTTCCTGCACACCAAGGTCGCGGTGATCGACAGGCGCTGGGCCACGGTAGGCTCCTCCAACATCGACCCGTTCAGCCTGATGCTGGCGCGCGAGGCCAATATCGTCGTCGATGATCTGCTGTTTTCGCAGGAGCTGCGCCGCAGCCTGCTCGATCATATGAAAAGCGGCGCCAAGGTGGTGGCCAAGCGCCTGTGGCATCGCCAGCCCTTGTGGCGGCGGGTACTCATCTGGGGCGCGTACGGCTGCACCCGGCTGCTGATGGGCGTGGCGGGCTACGGCGGGAAGCATTAGGATGAAACTGAAACCGCAGGATCTCGACCGGATCAGCGCGCTCACGCTGCAGCACTATGATGAGCGCGCCGGTGATTTTTTCGAAGGCACGCGCGATCACGATGTCAGCCAGAACATCGCCGCGCTGCTCGAGCACATCGAGGGCGAGCCGCCGTGCGCCATCCTCGATTTCGGTTGCGGGCCGGGTCGCGATCTCAAAACGTTTTCCGATCTCGGCCACGTTGCCGTGGGGCTGGAAGGCGCCGCGCAGTTCGTGCAAATGGCGCGCGCCTACAGCGCCTGCGAGGTGTGGCAGCAGGACTTTCTCCAACTCGAGTTGCCGCATGAGCGCTTCGACGGCGTATTCGCCAATGCTTCGTTGTTTCACGTTGCCAGCCAGGAATTGCCGCGCGTACTGGCCGAGCTGCACGCCACATTGAAGCCGGGCGGCGTGCTGTTCACCTCGAACCCGCGCGGCCGCAACGAGGAAGGTTGGAACCGCGGCCGTTACGGCGCGTATTACGATCTCGCCACCTGGCGCGGCCATGTCGCAGGCGCGGGATTCGTCGAACTTGCCCACTACTACCGTCCGAGCGGCCTGCCGCGGGAGCAGCAGGCCTGGCTGGCAAGCGTGTGGCGCAAGCCGGGTCCGGGCGCCGATCTGGCAGGCTGACCGGCCATCCGCGCCTGTAAAACCCTACTCGCCCGGACTGCGGCGGCGGAACATGCCAACGCCCGACATGTGCATCACCAGCTCGCCGTGCTGGTTGTAGACTTCAGAGCGCGAACGCACCGTGCCCATGTCGGGGCGGCTCGCCGAGGCGCGGGTTTCGAGCACCGTGGATTTCAAATGCAGCGTGTCGCCGGGGTACACCGGTTTCACCCAGCGCAGCTCGTCGATGCCGGGTGATCCCAGGCTCGCCGCCTCGAGCAGGTAGAGGTCGCAGATCAGACGCATGCACAGGCTCGCCGTCTGCCACCCGCTCGCGATCAGCCCACCGAATACGGACTGCTTCGCCTGTTCCTCGTCGATGTGGAAGGGCTGCGGATCGTACTTCTTGCCGAACTCGATGATCTCTTCCGCGGACAGGCTGGCGCTGCCGGCTTCGAGCACCTGGCCCGGGTAAAAATCTTCCCAGTAATACTTGTAGCTCACGCGCGCATCCCGCTACGCCGGCGTACGGCGCAGGAACAGCTGCCGGCCCAGCATCGACAGCGCGACTTCGCCGTTCTGGTTGAGGATTTCCCAGCGAAACAGCACGGTGCCGCGGTTGGGCTGCTTGCCCGAGGGCGTGGCCTCGAGCACCGTGCTCCTCAGGCTCAGCGTGTCGCCCGGGCGCACCGGCTTCAGCCAGCGCAACTCGTCCAGTCCGGGCGAGCCGACGCAGGAAGTCTGGAGCAGGTAGGTGTCGCACATCAGGCGCATGCCCACGGCGGCGGTTTGCCAGCCGCTCGCGATCAGTCCACCGAAAGGCGAGCTGCGCGCGGCTTGCGCGTCGGTGTGGTAGGTCTGCGGGTCCCACTCCTGGGCGAAGCGCACGATGTCCTCCTCCGACAGCATGCGCGTGGCGGATTCGAACGTCCGGCCGGGCGCGAAGTCTTCCCAGTAATACTTGATCGCCATCAGGCCTTGGCTTCCGGTTTCAACTGCAGCGATTTGTACTCGAGGAATTCCTCCAGCCCGAAGCGGCCCAGCTCGCGGCCGTTGCCCGATTGCTTGAAGCCGCCGAACGGCGCCTGCGGGTTGAACGGGCCGCCGTTGATGTCCACCTGGCCGGTGCGCATGCGCCTGGCCACTTTCTTCGCGTGTTCTTCGTCTCTCGACCATACGCCGCCGCCCAGGCCGTAGGGCGTGTTGTTGGCGATTTTGACCGCTTCGTCCTCGTCCTTGTAGGTAATGATGGACAGCACCGGTCCGAAAATCTCCTCCTGGGCGATGGTCGCGTCGGGCCTGACGCGGCCGAAGATGGTGGGCTTGACGTAGTAACCCCTGGGCAGATCCGCGGGCGCGTCCGCCCCGCCCGCGATCAGTTCCGCGCCCTCTTCGATGCCTTTCCTGATGTAGCCGCGCACGCGCTCGCGCTGCAGTTCCGATACCAGCGGTCCCAGCTTGGCCGTGCCGCCGAACGGATCGCCGACGGTGAAGCCCTTGGCGAGTTCCGCCGCGATTTTCGCCGCCTCCTCGTATTTTCCCGCGGGCACGAGGAGGCGCGTGTGCGCCGAGCAGGTCTGGCCGGAATTCAGGAAACACGCGTTGATCGTGCCCTTGACCGCGGCGGCGAGATCGGCGTCCTCGAGCACGACCGAGGCCGACTTCCCGCCCAGTTCCAGGGCCACGCGCTTCACCGTGGCCGAGGCGAGTTCGGACACGCGCTTGCCGGCGCGGGTGGAGCCGGTGAAGGACACCATGTCCACCTCCGGGTGCGCTGCCATGGCTTCGCCCACCACCGGGCCGTAACCGGTGACCAGGTTGAACACGCCCGCGGGCAGGCCGGCGGCGTGGATGATTTCGGCCAGCACGAAGGCATTGAGCGGCGCTACTTCCGAAGGCTTGAGCACCACGGTGCAGCCGGCGGCGAGCGCCGGCGCGACCTTGGCCGCGATCTGATGCAACGGGTAGTTCCACGGCGTGATCGCCGCGACCACGCCGACCGGCTCGCGCAGAATGAGCGAATTGCCGACCTTTTCCTCGAAGGCGTAGCTGCCCAGCATTTTGGCGTACATGCCGAAGGTGGCGGTGGGCGAGCCCGCCTGGATCATGGTGGCGAGCTTCACCGGCATGCCCACTTCGCCGGCGATCAGCCGGCCGATCTCCTCCATGCGCGCCTTCAGTCCTTCCTGGATTTTCTGCAGGAACGCGGCGCGCTCGGCCGCGGGCCTGGCCGACCAGCCGTCGAATGCGGCACGCGCCGCCGCCACTGCGGCATTGACGTCATCCTGTGTGCCTGCGGGAACGCGCCCCATGACCTCCTCGGTCGAAGCGTTGATCACATCGATGGACTTGTTGCCTTTGGCTGCGGTCCATTGGCCGTTGATATAAAGCTGGTCGCGAACTTGCATGAGGATTTCCGTTGAAAGAAGAAGGGGGAAGCAGCTTATTTTAGCCGATCGCCGCTACAGCTTTGCCGCGCCTGTTTCGGGCTGGACGCGTTCGTAGTCGATGATCTTCTGCCGCAGCGGCCCGGGCAAGGGAGCGGACTTTCTTGTTGCCGGATCGGCGTTGACATAAATCAGCTCGCCGCTGACCAGGTGTTCGCCGCCGCGCCAGATCTCGAGCAGGAACTGCATGCTCGAGCGCCCCAGGCGCGCGGTGCGGCCGTGGATATCCAGAAAATCGTCGAATCCGGCCGAGCCATGGTACTCGGCCGTCGCCTTCACTGCGTACATGTCGGTAGCGAACGCTTTCACGAAACCGTCCGGATAGTCGATGCCGATGGCGCGCCAGTACTCGGTGATCGCGACATCGAAATAGAGGAAATAATTGCCGTTGAAAACGATGCCCTGCCGGTCCACTTCCGCCCAGCGCACTCGCAGCGTGTGGCAGAAGGCAAATTGCTCGCGTGCCATTTCCGGCGTCCTCGGTTGCGCTTGGAGCGCCGTACTATAGGCGCATGCGCGCCCAGGGGCAAGGTGCCGGGACGCCACGCCCGCAGACGGGCGCGGCCACCGCCATGGTCAACGGCAAGGCTAATCGATGGTCGCCTCGGCCGCCGGTTGCCAGACGAACGCCGCCCGCGCCACGCCCTTGGGTTCGACCCGCACCGTTCTCACCAGAACCGTCCCCTCGTGTTCAACGCTTATCCTGTACGCGCCCGCAGGCAGCCTGGCGAGCAGCATCGGCCCTTCGGAAACGGTCTCGAGCACGGTGTTGCCGGCCTTGTCCACGATGCTCACCTTGAGGTCGGCGAGGTATTGGCCGCGCTTGGTCTGCGCGAACAGCAGGGAAAGGGAAAAATCCTTCTCCGCCGCTTTGATGGCGGTGGACTCGTCCAATCCGATACCGCCTGTGACAAAGCTGACGCTGCCGAATGTCTGCGCCGGCGGCAACGCATCTGCCGCGAATGCCGCGCCGGCCAAACCCAGGGTCAGTGCCGCGGCGACAATCTTGTGCATCATTTGCATGATGTTCTCCTCGAGAAATATCCTGTTTCATCCTACCAGGGATTTTCGTGGCCAAATTGACGCGCGTCATATTGTCGGCCGGGGGTGAGCGGCAACAGCCGAGCCGCGCCCGGGGTTCGCTCGGCGCGGCGACTCTGACCCTAAGGATTTGTTTGGGCATATACTGACACGCACCACCGTTCGGCAATTTTTTGGCGAGACCCAAGTTCATGGACGACAGCGTCATCCGCGCCATGGCTAAATGGCCCAACGTGCCTGTGGTCTACGGCTGGCTGGCCCTGGACCGCCGCGGCCGGTGGTCGATCAAGAGCGCGTCGCCAGGCGGCTCAGACGCTGCCGCCGCTCGTTTCGAGCCTGTCACCAACCCGAAGCTGATCGAATTCATCTTCCGCAACTACGCCCATGACGACGCGGGACGCTGGTATTTCCAGAACGGCCCGCAGCGGGTGTATGTCGACCTGGCCTACACTCCGCTGATCTATCGCATCGCCAGCGCGCATCCGCTGTCGCTCGAAACGCATACGGGCGCGCCTTGTGCGGCGCTGCAGTCGGCGTGGATGGACGAAGCGGGCGATCTGCTCCTCGTCACCGAGCACGGGCCCGGGCTGCTGCTCGATCGCGACCTGCCGCGCGGCCTGGAAGCGCTCGCGTACGCGGACGGCCATGCGCTCGAAGAGGAACGGCTGCTCGCCTTTATCGAACATGGGGATGACGCGGCGGGAGTGTATTTCAGCACCGGCGCCGCCAGCTTGCCGCTGGCGCTGATCCGGTCGGAAGAAGCGCCGCAGCGCCTGGGCTATGTGCGCGCGCCGCGGCCGCCGGCGTAGTGCGAGGGCTTCCGTAGGAGCGAGCTTGCTCGCGAACTCGACGATTCGCGAGCAAGCTCGCTCCTACGTTACTGCGTTAGCTTGTGACCAATACCACCTTGCCCTTGACCTTGCGCTCCAACACGTCATTCAGCGCGCGTGCCGCCTGCGCGAGCGGATAGGCGGCGCTCACCAGGGGTTTCAGCTTGCCGCCGGCGATCCAGCCGAGCAGCTCGCGCACATTGGCCTCGTTTTTCTGCGGCTCCTTGCGCGTGAAATTGCCCCAGAACACGCCGACGATGGAGAAGCCCTTCAGCAGCGGCAGGTTGAGCGGGATTTTCGGAATTTCGCCGCCGGCGAAACCGATCACGAGGTAGCGCCCGCCCCAGGCCATGTCGCGCATCGCCGGCTCGGCGAACTTGTCGCCCACCGGATCGTAGACCACGTCCACGCCCTTGCCTTCGGTGATGCGCTTGATCCCTGCACGCAGATCCTCGCTCGAATAATTGATGGTGGCGTCGGCGCCGAGCTGCCTGCACGCATCCAGCTTGTCGTCGCTCGAGGCGGCGGCGATCACGCGCGCGCCCAGGAGCTTGCCCAGTTCGACCGCGGCGCTGCCGACCCCACCCGCGGCACCGAGCACCAGCAGGGTCTCGCCCGGCAAGAGCCGCGCGCGATCCTTGAGCGCATGGTAGGACGTGCCGTAGGTCATCATGAACGAGGCGCCCACCTTGAAGTCCACGCCGGGCGGCAGCGGGATGCAGGCGCGCGCATCCACCGCGACCTCCTCCGCGTATCCGCCCCAGCCGGCATAAGCGATCACCGCGTCGCCGGGCTTGGGATGCTTCACCCCTTCACCGACGGCTTTCACCACGCCCGCCAGCTCGGTGCCGGGCGAGAACGGGAACGGCGGCTTCACCTGGTACTTGCCCTGAATGATCAGCGCATCGGGGAAATTGACGCCGGCTGCCTTCATGCTCACCAGCACCTGGCCCGCCGCGGGCACCGGCGAAGGGACGTCCTCGACCACGAGCGTATCGGGCAAACCGTATTGCTTGCAAAGTACTGCTTTCATCTAAGGCCATCCTTGGGCGTGCGGAAAAAACGTTCGCGGTATGATACTACCTGCTGCGCGCATCCGAGCAGGCCGATCGAAAAAGGCACCGCATCATGAGCGACATCAAGCAGATGGAAAGCCTGCTCTCGACCCAGATCCCGCTGGTCGTGATCGAGTCGCACGAGGAGCAGAAAGTCATCAATCTGCTGGAGCGCGTCGCCTCGCTCAACCGTCAGGGTTTTTATGTCTGGAACCTGAGCCATGGGCTGCGCCGCTGGAATGGCGGCGACCAGCCCTACAACACGCAGGAGTTGGTCGAGGCGTTGCGCCACATCGAGAAGTCGCCGCAGAACGGCGTGTTCCTGTTCCTCGATGCGCATCCTTTCATGGATAACCCCCTGGTCATTCGGACCATCAAGAATATCGCGCAGAAATACGAATTGGTACCGCGCATGCAGGTGTTTCTTTCCGCCAGGATCAGCCTGCCCGAGGAATTGTCGCGCATGGCGGTGAGTTTCAAGCCGAAACTGCCCGACCGCAATGCGATCAGGGCGCTGGTGCAAGAGGAAATCGGCAAGTACTTAGGCGCCAGCGGCACCAAGGTCACGGGCCAGCGCGAAGCGCTGGAAATGCTGATTCAGCATGTCGGTGGCCTGAGCGAGGAGGATGCGCGCCGCCTGATTCGCGTGGCGATCCGCGACGACGGCAAGATCACACTCTCCGACATCGGCAAAGTCCTGAAGACCAAGCACGAGTTTCTGAGGTCAAGTGAAATCCTCAACCTGGAGACGGGTATCGCCAATCTGGAGGAGCTCGGAGGGTTGAAGAACCTCAAGCGCTGGCTTGCGGTGCGGCGCGAGATTTTCCTCTCCGGCGATCCCTCGGGTCCGCTGCCGGCGCCGAAGGGCGTGTTGCTGCTGGGCGTGCAGGGCGCGGGCAAGAGCCTGGCGGCGAAGACCGTGGCCGGCGCCTGGTACCTGCCCCTGTTCCGGCTCGACTTCGGCACGCTGTACGACAAGTTCCACGGCGAGACCGAACGCAATCTGCGCGAAGCGCTGTCGATTGCCGGGGCGATGTCGCCCTGTGTGCTGTGGATGGACGAGATCGAGAAAGGCATCTCGGGTGATGCGGACGGCACCTCCGACGGCGGCGTGTCGCAGCGCGTGCTGGGGACGCTGCTCACCTGGATGGCCGAGCGCCGCGGCCGCGTGTTCCTGGTCGCCACCGCCAACGACATCCAGCGCTTGCCGCCCGAGTTGCTGCGCAAGGGCCGTTTCGACGAGATTTTTTTCATCGATCTGCCGCAGGACGAGGCACGCCGGCAGATCCTCAGAATTCATTTGCAGCGGCGCAAACTGGATCCGGCCGGTTTCGACCTGGAGCGCCTGTCGGCGGCGAGCAACGGATTTTCCGGCGCCGAGATCGAGCAGGCCATCGTGTCCGCCTTATACGAAGCGCTTGCGGCGAAGCAGGCGCTCGGAAGCGAACATGTTCTGGCCGAGATCGGGCGCACCCGACCGCTTTCGGTGATCATGGCGGAAAAAGTGCAGGCCCTGCGCGAATGGGCGCTGCAGCGGGCGGTGTTGGCGGATTGAGCGTACTGGCATATCCAAGGTCCAGCCGCAACCACATACGGCACCTTAACTACCGTCGTACTGTTGCAGGCCGTCAGCGGACTTGCGCGCTGCGCGCGCCAACCGCGTCTTCTGCGTGGATGAAAAGCGCATCCGCGCGGACGGCTTCTCGTCCGCGCAGCATTGCAGCTTTCTGAAACGGCCCCTTAGTACGCGAACGAACGCCTGCCCGAGTCGCGGCTGTTTCTGCCGCCGGCGCGGGATGCGGGCTGGCGCGGCGCGTTCTGACCACGGTTGCCCTTGTGCGGTGCGTTGGACGGACGGCGCTGCGACGATGCGCCGCGCTTGCCCTGAACAATGGGTTCGGCGCGGATGCGCGGGTCGATTTCGAATCCGGGCACGATTTCCTTCCTGATCTCGCGCTTGGTCAGGCGCTCGATGTCGCGCAGCAATCCGAGTTCATCCACGCAGACCAGAGAGATGGCTTCGCCGCTGGAGCCCGCACGGCCGGTGCGGCCGATGCGGTGCACGTAATCGTTGGCCACATGGGGCAGCTCGAAATTGACCACGTGCGGCAGCTCGTCGATGTCCAGGCCGCGCGCGGCGATGTCGGTCGCGACCAGCACCTTGATCTTGCCGGCTTTGAACTCGGCCAGCGCGCGCGTGCGCGCCGGCTGGCTCTTGTTGCCGTGTATCGCGTCAGCGCGGATGCCGGACTTGACCAGTTTCTCGGCCAGGTTGTTGGCGCCGTGCTTGGTGCGCGTAAACACCAGCACCTGTTTCCAGTCACCCGTAGTGATCAGGTGCGCCAGCAGGTCTTTTTTCTTTTCGCGGTCCACCGGGTGCACGCGTTGCGCGATCAATTCGGCGGTGGCGTTGCGGCGCGCGACTTCGACCAGCAGCGGGTCGTGCATGAAACCGTCGGCGAGTTTCTTGATCTCGTCGGAGAAGGTGGCCGAAAACAGCAGGTTCTGCCGCTGCTTCGGCAAATGCGCGAGTATTTTGCGGATGTCGGGTATGAAGCCCATGTCGAGCATGCGGTCGGCTTCGTCCAGCACTAGCACCTGCACCTTGGACAGGTCCACCGTGCGCTGCGACAGGTGGTCGAGCAAGCGCCCCGGCGTCGCCACCAGAACGTCGATGCCGCGCTTCAGCGCCTGCACTTGGGGGTGAAAGCCGACGCCGCCATATACTGACAGCGACCTGATTTTGGGCAGATGCTTGCCGTAGGTGAACACGCTTGCCTGCACCTGGGCCGCGAGCTCGCGCGTGGGCACCAGGATCAGCGCGCGCACCGGCGTGCGGCCATGCGGCCCGCCCGCCTGCTCGGCGAGTTTTTGCAGTATGGGCAGGGTGAAGCCTGCGGTCTTGCCGGTACCGGTCTGGGCGCCGCCCATGAGGTCACGGCCGGCGAGCACAGCGGGAATCGCCTGTGCCTGAATCGGAGTAGGTTCGGTATAGCCTTGCTCGCCAATGGCAAGCAAAAGCTCGGCGCGCAGGCCGAGTGCGGAAAAAGACATGTATTGCTCCTGGTATCGGCCTGTCGACGATTGGTTACGCGATGCCAGTCCAGGCAGATGTTATTGGTTAATTCGGGGAACTGAAAGAGAACCGCGAGAGCAGCGGACAGACTGGGATTGAACGATGCGGGGCGGATTATACAGATTGCGCGGCGTCCGCGGGGATTTATTTTTCCGCCGCTTTTTCCTCGGCTGCCCAGCGTTTCAACGACTTCGCAATCCGCGCGGGCTCGAAATTCATTTGCGCCAGCGCAATGCCGCGGTCGAACACTTCGCCATAGCGCGCAATCAGGCCGTTTTTCAGCCGCACTTGCGCGATGCCGGAGAAAAACACCCGCTTGCCCTCGCTATCAGCGATCTTCGAGGTGTAGGCAAAGCCGTAGCGCGCGTAACCCAGGCTGCCGTCGCTCAGCGCATCGGACAGCGTCCAGGAGAAATCGCGCGCGTTGGCGTGGAAATGATGTTCCACCATGCCGCGGATTGCCTCGCGGCCGCGGAATTCGCCGTAGAAACCGTCGTGGTAAATGGCGTCGGGGACGAAGCAGGACGCGGCTGCAGCGCCCTCGCCGCGGCAGATCGCCTGCGTCATGCGCTCGATCAGCGCGCGGAATTCCGCCGTTGGGTCGGACATGGGTAGCTCCCTTTCTTGCGCATCACAGTTTCCCACGGAGTGAGCTTATGCGCGCGTCCCCGGCTACGGCAAATCTGGACACTGGTGTGAGGTTATTTCTCTGGGCTGAGCGGCCGGAGAGGAGGTATTGTGATTTCTAATGAATAGGCTTAACGTATTGATACCAAGGGCGGATGACAGGCAGGAAGCGGAATACGCCTCAGAAATAGTTGCCAAACTCAAACTGTCAACTAAATTTGTCAACTAAAAATGTCAACCAAGTCAAGTTGAACTAAACCGCTTCGCGGTGGTGTGGTAGCTTGACCATCTCGTCTGTTGTCTTCATCTGAATTGTCAGTCATCGGCACGCCTGCAGCATCGGTGCGCTGAATCCTTGATCCTGATTCCCGCGGGGGACGTCCCCGCATGGATCGAGGAGACGAAGATGACACCCCTACGCCGGCGGATGATAGACGCGATGTTGCTGCGCGGCTTTATGCCGAGAACGCAAGAGACCTACTGCGCTGCAGTTGTCGCACTGGCCAAGCATTACCACCGCTCCCCCGACGCACTCAGCGCCGGGCAATTGCAAAATTACCTGCTGTATCTCATCACCGAGAAGAAACTCGCCTACGCGAGCGTCAATCAGGCGGCCTGCGCGTTGCGCTTCATGTTCGGCACCGTTCTGCGTCGGCCCGAGGTGCGTTTCGACATTCCCATGGCCAAAGTGCCCAAACGCCTGCCGCAGATCCTCTCGCGCGAGGAAGTTGCGCGCCTGATCGATGCGAGCACGACACTACGCGGGCGTGCGATGCTTAGCGCCACCTACGCGGCAGGACTACGCATTTCCGAAGTCTGCGCCTTGCAACTGGCCGATATCGAGAGCGCGCCCGACCGCATGTGCCTCAAGGTACGCCAAGGCAAGGGCGGCCAGGATCGCTATACGTTGCTCTCCCCGCGCCTGCTCGCCACACTGCGCCAGTACTGGTGCGATCGCCGACCGCGCCAATGGCTGTTTCCCAACGCCTCGGGCCGCGCGCCGATCGAGCAGTGTACGGCGCACCGCATCTACTGCGCCGCCCGAGACGCCGCCGGCATCGCCCGCGAAGGCGGCATCCATACCTTGCGCCATGCGTTCGCCACGCACCTGATCGAAGCCGGCGTGGACCTACCGACCGTGCAGAAGCTCCTCGGCCACGGCCACATTTCGACGACCATGCGCTATGTGCATCTGGCGCGCACGCGCCTGACCGGTACCACCTCCCCGCTGGAACTGCTCGACCCGCCCAAGCGCTGAGCGCGCCGGCATGGGTAGCAAAACCTCCAGGGCGGGCCTGGCCGAGGTGCTGCGCCGTTACGGCCCGGCTTACCTCGCTGACCATCGCTTGTCTATTGCCAGGGCGAAGGTATGGCGCGCGATCCTCGCGTGCCGCACCGCCGCCCTGGGCGGCCATGTGGAAATGTGCGACGCCTGCGGCACGACACGCCATGTCTATCACTCGTGTCGCAACCGACATTGCCCGCTGTGCCAGACGCGGGCCAAGGAAGCCTGGCTCGCAGCGCGGCGGCGCGAGGTGTTACCGGTGCCCTATTTCCATCTGGTGTTCACCCTGCCGCACGATCTGAATGGACTCATCGGGCAATATCCTCGGGCGCTCTACGAAATGCTCCTCGGCACGGTCTCGTCCACGCTCACCGAGTTCGCCGCCAACCCGCGCTGGCTCGGCGGGACAGCCGCGTTCACGCTGGTGCTGCATACGTGGAAGCAGGACCTGGGGCGCCATGTGCATGCGCACGCCCTGATGGCCGGCGGAGCGCTCGGCATCGACGGTCAGTGGGTGGCGGCTAAGCGCGGGTTTCTATTTCCGGTCAAGGCGCTCTCCAAGGTCTTTCGGGGCAAGTTCGTCGCCGCGCTGAACGCTGCGCGCCAGAGCGGGAAACTCGCTGAGGTGCAACTCACCGAGCACGCCTGGCGCGATCTGCTCGCCCGGGTGCATAAGCATGACTGGGTGGTCTATGCCAAAGAACCGCTGGGCGGCCCGGCGCAGGTGCTCGACTACCTGGGCCGCTATACGCATCGGGTGGCGATCTCCAACGAGCGCATCCTGGACATCGGCGCAGACACGGTGAGCGTGCGGGTGCGCGATTCGACCCACGGTAATCGCAAGCGCACGCTCAGGCTGCCGGCGCAGACCTTCATCGAACGCTTCTTGTTGCATGTGCTGCCCAAGGGCTTCAAGCGCATTCGCCACTACGGGCTGATCGGCCCGGCGCATAAGGCCGTGCGCCTCGCCGCCGCGCGCGCGGCACTGGATGCGCCCGCGCCCAATCCGCTCGTGGTGGAGTCGGTCGAAGCCTTCATGCGCCGCATCGACCAACACCAGCGTCTGCGTTGCCCGCACTGCGCCAAGGGCCAGTTCGTGTCCATGGCGCCGATTGCGCCCGTGCCGCTGCCCCTGCTGCATTTACGCGGACCGCCATGACCGACCCGACGCGCCCCCGATTCCCGTGTCGCGCTCTTGGCGGTGGCACACGCCAGGGCTGCGCTTGGCCCACTGGCGCGGTTCGCGCGATACAGGCGTTTGCTCGCACTTGTTCCCGGACTTCGCCACCGTTCTTGTGCGTCGTAATGGCCTGCGTGCACCTTATCGTGCGCCCTCATCACCATTCCAGACGATTGACTCCCGCCTGCGCTCGCTTACAATCCCCATAACCACCGCCATCTCGGCGGTTCAGTCCAACGAGGTTTATCTGACGCCATGCAGCACCGTGCCTTCGCTTCAGCTTCGCCTCGGCGTCAGATAAACGCTATTCGTTAGATTTCATCACGACTATGCGTACGACCGGCAATGCCAATAGCAGGGGAGTCTTCGGTGACATGGCGCGCCTCGTGGAGCATCTTCCTCATTACCAAGACTCTGCGATCCTAATCCTCCTCAAAGGACATCTCCTCGTTGAAGAATTGCTCCGCGCGTACATTGAACGGAAAGTCCCCAATCCGTCAGCCATCAAGCACGAACAGTTGCTCTTCGCGAAATGCTTGATGTTCTGTCGCGCGCTAACTTCTCCGAAAGTACGCTCATGGGGTTTCGACGCGGCAAAGAAACTCAACGACGTTCGAAACGAAGTTGCACACGAACTTGAATCAACTGAGCTTAAAGAAAAGCTGGAGGCATTCGTTGTGCTGGTTGAACAGCACTCGAAAGGCTCAGTCTTCCCGCCGCCCGAGCGCGGAGAGGCACGCTTGTACATGGCCATCACTGACCTCTACAACGAGCTAAGCCGTGTTCTACGTGCAAAAGAAAGCTAACGCGATGCGGAAGTTATTACATGCTGCTTAAGTTATTGGTACTTGTGGGATTCGCGATTTACTTTTTCAATGCTGGGGAACGAGGTCTCACTTTTCTAGCATTGGCAGCAATCATTCTAGGCATTGGTCTTTTCTTGGCAGCGCTACTGGCAATAATTTTAGTGATAAAGACGTGGTACGGGTCAGCGGCAATTTTGGTAGGGCTCATCATTTTTAATCTCGTCGGAAATGCGATGCTCGCGAAGAAGGATGTTCCGCCTCCGGAAAATCCGTCGTAGTAGGCCCTGCTTCCGATGGTGTTCGCAAATGAAATCTAACTTTAAATGCAACGGACCGCCTTCGGCGGCCGTTGATTATCGACTATAAGGACTTCCCCGGAACTGCAAGGCTGATTTCAAAAGGCCTGACTGCGTCACTATAACCGGCCTGTTTGCGA
>MERK01000078.1 GCA_001770575.1 Betaproteobacteria bacterium RIFCSPLOWO2_12_FULL_64_23 | reverse complement strand
AGTCCGGGCCACGAGTTGCTGCCGCGCTGGATCCAGTTCGCGCTGGCGACGCCGGTGCAGTTCTGGGTCGGCCGGCGCTTCTACGTCGGTGGCTGGAAGGCCTTGCGCGGCGGCGGAGCAAACATGGACGTGCTGATCGCGCTGGGCACGACCATGGCGTACGGCCTCTCCGCCGTCGTCACGCTATTCGGTCTGCTGGATCAGCACGTGTACTTCGAAGCGAGTGCGGTCATTATCACGCTGGTCCTGATGGGCAAGCTGCTCGAAGCGCGGGCCAAGCTCGGGACCTCGGCCGCGATCGAGGCGCTGATCCGCTTGCAGCCCAAGACCGCGCGCGTGGAGCGCGACGGCGTACTGGTCGAGGTGCCGGTCGCGGGTATCCAGATCGGCGACATATTCGTGGTCCGCCCGGGCGAGAGCATACCTGTCGACGGCCTGGTCGCAACCGGAGAATCCGGCGTCGACGAAAGCATGCTCACCGGGGAGAGCCTTCCGGTGGACAAGCACACCGGGGATAAGATATTCGCCGGCACGCTCAATCAGCAGGGCCTGTTGCGCTGCCGCGCCGAAGGCGTGGGCGCGGCGACCATGCTGGCCGGCATCATCCGCCTGGTGCGCGAGGCGCAGGGCACGAAAGCGCCGATTCAGCGCCTCGCCGACCAGGTGTCCGGGATATTCGTGCCGGTCGTGGTCGCGATCAGCGCGCTGACTTTCGCGCTGTGGTGGGGCATCGGCGGGGAGCTCGCGCCGGCGCTGGTGAATGCGGTCGCCGTGCTGGTGATCGCCTGCCCCTGCGCGCTCGGCCTGGCGACACCGACCGCCATCATGGTCGGCACCGGGCGCGGCGCGCAAGTTGGGGTGCTGGTGAAGAACGCGGTGGCGCTGGAGCGGGCGGAGAAAATCCGCACTCTCATTCTCGACAAGACCGGCACGCTCACCGAGGGCAAGCCGGTGGTGACCGACGTGCTTGCGGCAGAGGGATTTTCCGAGCGGGAATTGATCATGCTCGCGGCCAGTCTCGAATCCGGCTCGGCCCATCCGCTGGCGCACGCGATCGTCACGCACGCGCAGGAAAACAATGTGCAACTCACGCCGATCCGCGATTTCCGCTCCGTCACCGGCAAGGGCATACAGGCGGTGCTCGACGTTCCGGCGCTCGGCGCGGAGCAGCAAGTCGCGCTGGGGGCGCCGGCCTTTTTGAGCGAATCCGGCGCCGAGGTGGACACGGCACGGATTGCGCCGTTTGTCGCGCAGGGCAAGACCGTGGTCGGCATCGCCGCTGGCGCACGCATCATCGGCTATCTCGCGATTGCCGACAAGCTGCGCGCAAGCTCCAGGGAAGCGGTCGGACGACTGAGGGGCATGGGAATCGACGTGGTGATGCTGACCGGCGACAATGCCGCGACGGCGAAAGCGATTGCCGGGGCCGCCGGCGTAGCCGAATACAGGGCCCAGGTGCTCCCCGGGGACAAAGCGGCTGCGGTGGCCGAATTCAAGTCCGCGGGACAGGTGGTCGGGATGGTTGGCGACGGCGTCAACGACGCGCCGGCGCTGGCCGCGGCCGACGTGAGCTTCGCCATCGGCGCGGGCTCGGATGTCGCCATCGAAGCGGCAGACATCGCGCTCATGCGCAGCGACCTGCTTTCGGTCGTCGACGCCATCCGCCTGTCGCGCGCGACGCTGAGCAAGATCCGGCAGAACCTGTTCTTCGCTTTCATATATAACGTGCTCGGCATCCCGCTCGCCATGGCCGGGATGCTCAACCCGGTGATCGCCGGGGCGGCAATGGCCCTGTCTTCGGTGTCGGTGGTAAGCAACTCGCTGCTGTTGCGGCGGTGGCGGCGGCGCTGAATGCTTTTTTTGTCTGTTCAATCCTGTAACGAAAGGAGACTAGTATGCAAACGGCAACTTTAGGAATCTCCGGAATGACCTGCGGTGGTTGCGTGCGTAGCGTCAGCAAAGTATTGAATGCCCTGGACGGAGTCGCGAAGGCCGACGTGTCCCTGGACAAACGCTGCGCCGTAGTGGATTACGACGCGGCAAAGCTCGACCTGGATCAAATCAAGCGCGCCGTTCAGGAGGCGGGGTATGAAGTCGCGGGCTGAAGCGAAAAAGTGCGAGCATCACTCGCACCATGCGGTAGTGCAGCCCAACAAGTCGGCCTTGCTCAAGCGTCTGAACCGGATCGAAGGACAAGCGCGGGGCATCGCGAAAATGGTCGAGGAGGACCGCTATTGCGTGGACGTGCTAACGCAAATCTCGGCGATCCAATCCGCACTTGACGCGCTCGCCATGCAGTTGCTCGCGAGCCACACCAACGGCTGTGTCCGCTCCGCGATCCAGTCGGGCGACGGCGAGGCGGCGGTGGATGAACTCATGAACCTGGTCAAGCGTTTCGGCCGCTGACCGAGGCGGACCGCTCCAGTGTGATTGGGCGGCGCCTGCCCGCCGTGGCAACACGGCCATCGTTCGTAGTGCCACTGCGGACCATATGCGGTGATTCGCGCGGCTATTTCGTCACCTGAATTTCAGTAACGACCATGGCGCTGCCGTCCATCGCCGCCTTGAATTTCACCTTATCGCCTTTCTGCACTTTCTCGAGCATGGCAGGGTCCTTGGCCTGAAACACCATGGTCATGGGCGGCATGTCGATGTTCTTGATCGCACCGTGTTTGATGGTGATTTTCTTGGAATTCGCATCGACCTTGCGCACTTCGCCATCGATCATCTCGACCGCTGCCGCTGGCTGTTCCATTTTCATGTCGCCCATTTTGCCGCTATCCATTTTCATCTGTGCGACGACGCCGGACGAAGCGACGGAAGTGAGTGTGAATAAGGTCATGGGGATAAGTAGGTTCAGAGATTTCATGCTTGGTTCCTTTCATCGATGGGGGTCAAATGCTTGCACTCACTCGGTACTTGTGATCCGCGCGGCGCTCGCCTTTTGCCGTGCAATTTTTTGCGCCGTGACCATGACCTGGCCTATCATGCCGGCGTCGTAATGGCCGGGGTGCAGGCAGGCGAAATGGATCTTGCCGGGCGTGGTGAACTGCCAGACGATTTCGCCCGTCTGCGCCGGAGCCAGGCTGACCATATTCTCGTCGGCATGCTCCATTTCGGGGAATTTCGTCATTACCTCGTAGTGCTCATCCAGCGCTTTCTTCGTGCCCAGCACGAGCTCGTGCTTGAGCTTGCCCGCATTCGTCACCGTGAAGCGTATGGTTTCGCCCCGGCTGACGCTGATGCGCTCCGGCGTGAAGCGCATGTTGTCGGTCATCTTCACCGCAATCGTGCGCGTGACCTTGGCGACTTCGCCGGGAACGCCGATTGCGTCGTCACTGTCATGATGACCGCCCGCGTGAGTGCCGCTGGCGAGCGCGCTATGGGAGACGACGCCGAGCGACAGCAAGGCGGTCAGGAGAACGAATTTGATTTGCATACACTTTCCTTTCAGGTTGAATTTCCGACAACGACTCAATGACCGGTGCGGGCGCTGGGCTTACGCACCTTTACTTCCAGATCTTTTGGTGGTCTGTTCCTGGCGGGCATCGATAGTCCGCCCTCGGACTGGAACCGGGTTGGATCAGCCAGTGGCCCGGTCCACTCGAAGGCGACCGTGCCTTGCGGGTGCCGGTACCAGCCCGGGTCCTTGTAATCTCCCGGCTTTTGATCCTTGCGCACTTTGACCACGCTGAACATGCCGCCCATTTCGACCGAACCGAAGGGACCTTGACCGCCCATCATGGGTTCCGTGTTGTCGGGCAGAGGCATTTCCATTTCGGTCATGTCGGCCATGCCGCGCTCGGCCATCACCATGTAGTCCGGAAGCAGATTGGTGATTTGCTTGACTACGCCCCTGTGGTCCACGCCTATCATGGTGGGGACATCGTGCCCCATCGCGTTCATGGTGTGATGGCTCTTGTGGCAGTGAAACGCCCAGTCGCCTTCCTCATCGGCGAGAAAATCAATCTGGCGCATCTGGCCCACTGCTACGTCAGCAGTCACCTCCGGCCAGCGGGTGGACTTGGGGGTTGGCCCGCCGTCGGTACCGGTCACAAGAAATTCGTGGCCGTGCAAATGTATCGGGTGGTTGGTCATGGTCAGATTGCCGATGCGGATGCGCACCTTGTCGTTCTTGCGCACCACCAGCGGATCGATCCCCGGGAAAATGCGGCTGTTCCACGACCACAGGTTGAAGTCCGTCATGGTCATGATCTTGGGCGTATAGCTCCCGGGATCGACATCATAGGCATTGAGCAGAAACACGAAATCGCGATCGACTTCGTCGATCAGCGGATGCTTTCCCTTAGGGTGCGTGACCCAGGAACCCATCATGCCCATGGCCATTTGCGTCATTTCGTCGGCGTGAGGGTGGTACATGAAAGTGCCCGGCCGGCGCGCCACGAATTCGTAGACCATGGTCTTTCCCGGCTGGATCGCCTTCTGATTCAACCCTGCGACACCGTCCATGCCGTTGGGCAGGCGCTGGCCATGCCAGTGGATGCTGGTGTGCTCAGGCAGCTTGTTGGTGACGAACATGCGCACACGGTCGCCTTCAACCACCTCGATGGTGGGCCCGGGCGACTGGCCGTTGTAGCCCCACAGATGCGCGGTGAATGCGGGCGACATCTGGCGCACCACCGGTTCGGCCACCAGGTGAAACTCCTTCACCCCCTGGTTCATGCGCCAGGGCAGGGTCCAGCCGTTGAGCGTCACTACCGGGTTGTAGGGCCGGCCGGAAGCGGGGACCAGCGGCGGCATGGTGTCAGGCTTGGTTTGAATAACGGGTTCAGGCAAAGCGGCCATGGCGACCTTGCTTACCGTAGCCGCGGTCACTGCGGCAGTCACCGCGCCCGCACCCCGGAAAAAATCTCGTCGAGAAAGCATTGAATTCCCCCTTGGCTCAGTGACCGGCTGCGGCTTCGGCGCCGGCCATTTTGGTTTTAGTTGCGGCGCTCAGGCTGGGTTTGCCCATCAGCGCCATTTCGAGGTCGGCCTGCGCAATCCAGAAATCGCGCAGCGATTCGATATAGCTGTTCACGCTGGAAATCTGGGCACGCGCATCGGCGAGCAACTCGAACACGCCGATGATCATGCCGTTGTAGCGCGCCTGATTCCCCTCGGCGATGCGTTTGCGCAACGGCACTATTTCGTCACGATAGTGCTGCGCAATGTCGAAACTGGAACGGTAGCCCTGGTAGGCCTCGCGCACTTCGGAGCGGGCGTCTATGGCCGTCTCCGCGGCACGATAGACCGCCTGCATGTACAGCGCTTCCGCCTTCGCAACCTTGGCCGTACCCCAGTCGAACAGGGGTAACTCGAGGCTGACCTCGTAGCCGCGCTTGTAGGGCCCGCTCCTCTGTCCCTCGAGCACGCGCGCCGGGCCGAACTCCAGCGCGTTGATGAAGCGCGTGGTCTTGGTCAATCCGAGGTTTTTCGCCAGCGCCTCGGTATCGAGCTTCGCCGCCTGCACGTCCAGGCGCTGTTCCATCGCTATCTGCTCGACGTCGGGCAGATCGTTGGCGACCTTGGGCAAATCAGGCAGCCGCTGCGGGAGTTTGAATTGGGCTCGCTCGCCCCACAATCCCAGTAGCCGGGTGAGTTTCTCGCGCGCAGCTATCTGCGCCTGGCCGGCGCGCGCCAGATTCAGCGCGGCGTCCGCGTAAAAGCTCTGCTCACGCGCTTGCTGGAACTTGCTCCAGTTTCCCACCTGCGCCATGCGGCGCGCCAGCTCCGCGCCGGCTTCGGCCGTGCGCCTGACCTGTTCCATGTAACTCAGGGTCTGGTCTGCGGCGATGGCAGCGTAGTACGCCTTGCGTGTCTCAGCGGCGAGACTCAGCGTCTGCATCGTAATCGCGCGTTGCACCTGCGCGAAGCGGCGTTGTTCGATCGCCACCACCTGCGGCATGGTAATCAGCGAAAACACGTTGAAAGTGAATGCCTGCTCGATCTTGAACTCGTCGCCATCGCGCGCGCGCAACATCGAGAAGTGCGGATTGGGCAGCCGGCCCGCCTGCACCAGGTCGGCCTCGGAGATGCCTAGCTCATAGAATGAAGCCTGCAAGCCTTTGTTATTCAGCAAGGCGATTTGCACGGCATCATCCACTGACAGCGGCTTGCCCAGTAACTCCGCCACGCGCTGGTCGATGGCACTGCGGTCGGCGTCCGTCTTGGCCCACTTGAGTTCCTTGCCGATGCGCTCCTGCGTCGTTTTTTCGACGCTGTTAAAGCCACCGTCCTGGCTGAAGGTGGCGCAGCCGCCGAGGGCAACAGCGACAGGCACCAGCAGCAGCATGCGCTTGCGTGGCAGCTTAAGTATGTTATTCGTCATCGTCCGTTCCTCAGTTCATCTTGTGGCCGCCTGAGCGGCCTTGCATGGGTTTGGCGCTATCGGCCGGTGCGGGCTTGTCCGCGCCCGGCGGCGTCGAGGGGCCGGCAGACTCGGGTTCCTGCGCTTCTTTGGCGTAGGCCCGCCAGCCGCCTATGCGGCCGACGTTGTCATTGGCTTCTTTCCACGACGTCAACTTTTCGTCG
>MERK01000077.1 GCA_001770575.1 Betaproteobacteria bacterium RIFCSPLOWO2_12_FULL_64_23 | reverse complement strand
AAGCAGCCCGCATCGATCCAGACGGTGCTCGAGCTGGCGGCCAGGGCCGACGCGCTGATCGAGGGCTTCCGCCCCGGCGTCACCGAGCGCCTCGGCCTGGGTCCGGACGCCTGCCTCGCGCGCAATCCGCGCCTGGTCTATGGCCGCGTCACCGGCTGGGGCCAGGACGGGCCGCTGGCGCAGGCCGCCGGCCACGACATCAATTACATCGCGCTGTCGGGCGCGCTGCACGCCATCGGGCGCAAGGGCGAGGCGCCCGTGCCGCCGCTCAACCTGCTCGGCGATTTCGGCGGCGGCGGCATGGTTCTCGCCTTCGGCATCGCCTGCGCGCTATTCGAGGCGCGCGCCTCGGGCAACGGCCAGGTGATCGACGCCGCGATGAGCGAGGGCGTGGCCAGTCTGATGGCAATGTTCTACGGGCGCATGGCCGCAGGCCACTGGCGCGATCAGCGCGGCGTCAATGTGCTCGACACCGGCGCGCCCTGGTACGACGCGTACGAGACGGCGGACGCGAAACATGTGGCCATCGGCTCGATCGAGGGGCGCTTTTACGCCGAACTGCTGGCGCGGCTGGGCCTGGATCCCGCCACCCTGCCGGGACAATTCGAATTCACGCGCTGGCCCGAACTGCGCGCCGCTTTCTCAGCCGCTTTCAAAAGCAAGACCCGGGACGAGTGGTGCCGCGAAATGGAAGGCTCGGACGTGTGCTTCGCGCCGGTGCTCTCGCTCACCGAAGCGCCGCGGCATGCGCACAACCTGGCGCGCGGCGCCTTCGTCGACATCGACGGCGTGACCCAGCCGGCGCCGGCGCCGCGCTACTCGCGCACCCCGGGCGCGATTGCGCGCGGCGCGCCGCGCCGCGGCGAAGGCGGGGCGCAGGCGCTCGCCGACTGGGGATTCGGCAACACCGAAATCGAGGGCTTTCGCGCGCGCGGCGCGCTGATGCTCGATAGCTGACTTCGCCGCGCCGCGCGCGTTCAGCTTGCGCCGGCGCGACCCTGGCGGCCAGCCAGAGCCAGCCGCAGCGCCTGCTTCCACACCCTTTGTTTGTGCGCGCGCGACATGGAGGCGTTGGCCGGGCTGGTCGAAGGCAGGCGCCGCAGGCTGGCCGGCGCCGCCAGGTCCGCGGGCAAGGGCAGCACCTGCTTGCGATAGCAGGCCTCGGCTTTGGCGCCGTTGAAAAATACCTGCGCAATCCGCGGATGGGCGCGGTAGAACGCGGCGAAATCATTGGCGCGTACGCTGGCGTCGTCGATGGCGGAATCCAGGCTGCCCTCGCGCGCGCAGGAGGCGAGCACATCCCACAGCGCGATGCCGCTGGATTTCAGCGCGCGGGCCCTGGCGGCATAGGGCAATGAGGGCGCTGCACCGGTGATTTCCCCGAGAATGCGCCAGAACAGATTCTGCGCATGCGCATAATATTGCCCCGCCGCGAGCGACGCCTTCCCCGGCATGCTGCCGAGAATCAGGATGCGCGCCTTGGCATCCGCGATCGGGGAAAAGCTCTGGACGCGCGGCATCGCGTCATTGCTTTTGCTGAAGCTTGTCCGGAATTTTCAGCGGCGGCTGTTTCGGCATACCCCTGTCGCCGAATATGAGTGCCCAAAAAAACCAGGCCCCCACAACGGCCAATATCGCGCACACGATCAGAACCTTGCGCAACGTATGGCGCCCGACCGTCTCTGCTTCTTCAATCCGATCGAGCGTCTTGCGCACTTTTCGCAGAGCCGTTTGCTCCGTGGTGCGCTGCGCGTTCTCCTCGATCGCCACGCGTTCGATGTCGTTCGGAGTCTCGATGCCCATGCCGGTGTCCCCTCATCTGAAATGAGTTGCCCGAAAACAGACCGATCCCGCGCCCCAGTTTACACCAGACCGGCAGCGGCCGTCATTGCGCCGGCTCCACCGCTTGGTCCGGCCGCGCCGTCCGACGCAGCCACAGCTTGCGCGCTTCCTCCAGGATCCACATCGACGCCGCGAACAAGACGGCGAGCAACCACACCTCCGGCCCGACCGGCGTCGTGCCGAACAGCCAGTTGCCGGCCGGCAGCATGGTTACTTGATCTTCGAATAGACCGTGGGTGCAAGCATGTAGTTCTCGAGGTGCTGCACGATCGGACCTTGCGCCTCCGTCTTGGTCCGCGCGGCAAGCCACTCAGGATCGCCGGCGAATGCATTCCATTTTTGCTCGCGCTCGGCGAGACTTTCCCATTCGAGCAAGTAGTACAGCGCATGGTTCGACGGACCGATCAACATTGTCCAGAACCCCACCTGGCGGATGCCATGCTTCTCCCAGATCTTGAGGGTGACGTTTGCGAAACGATGGTTGAGATCACCGAGACGGCCCGGCATGCAATGGTAAATCCGCAGTTCGTGGATCATGGTTCCTCGCTTGAGACGGTGGTTGAAATTGAGGCAAGGCTTCAAGGACGCGAAATTCAGGCCCTCGCGTCGAAGTATCCTCGACGCCGGTACCGCGGTCAAACGCCGATGATCGTTTTCGATGTCACGAATCTTCGCCGCTTGTCCGTCCGCGACTGCGGCCGGTCATGCCCGGTTGGCGGCCGCCAGCGCGCGCAGCGCGGGGCGCAGCCCCAGCGTCAGCGGCAGCACCAGCAGCACGACCGCCGCGATGACGCCGAAAGTGCGCGGCACGCCGATGGTGTCACCAAGCAGGCCGTAGAGCGCCGGTGACAGGGCGCCGGCGCCGATCGTGAGCGTGTAGAAGACCCCGAAAGCGCGCGCCCGTCGCGCAGGCGGCACGAGTTCCGCCACCGTCCCGTAGAGCACCGACGACGTGCCGTTCAGCACGATGCCGATCGCCGGCAGCAGCAGCAGCGAACCCTCCAGCGAGAGCGGCAGCAGCGCGACGATGCCCGCGGCGGTGCCGAGCTCGGTCAGGATCGTCGTGCGCAGCACACCGGCGCGCGCTGCGATCAGGCCGCAAAAGAACTTCCCCGCCGCGCCGCCCGCAAACGTAAGGCTCAGCGCGAAGCCGACCTGCGTGACCGAAGCGCCTTTGGCGATCAGCACGAAGGGCAACAGCGTCAGAAAGCCCATGCGTGTAGCGCTGTCGATGACGCCGATCGCCGACAGCGAGATGAATCCCGGGTTCGCCAGCGCGCCCGCTGCGGAGCCCGGCGCGGCCTCCGCGGCGGCCGGCACTTCCGCCACCTGCGCTGCCGCGACCGACTGGTGCAGCGCGCGCGGCACGGCAAACCAGATCGCCAGCGCCGCGCCGAGGCCGAGCGCGCCCATCAGCGAGGTCACCGCATGCCAGTCCAGGACGGCGAGCAGCGCCGCGCAAAGCGCCGGCAGCAGCACCTTGCCGACGTCGCCGGAGAAATTGTAGGTACTCAGCGCCGCCCGCAGCTGCTCGCCTTCGAACGCGCGCGACGTCAGCGCGGAACCGAGCGGATGTTGCACGCTTGCCCCGGCCCCGCTCAGCATCAGACACAGCGCAAGGCCGAGAAATCCGGCGCTCCAGCCAGCCGCGATGAACCCCACCGCCGCAACCAGTGTGCCGAGCGCAAGCAGCACGCGCTCTCCGACGCGCTCGGCGAGCAGGCTCGCCGGCACCTGCAACGCCGCCATCGAGCCGGAATACAGCGTCTTCAGCAGGCCGACCTGCGCGAACGACAGTCCGAACGCCGCCTGCCAGACCGGGAACAGGACGTACAGCAGATCGGAGAATCCGTCGTGCAGCACGTGCGCGCCGCAGCATGCGGCGAGCGTGCGCCGGCTGCGCGGATGCGCGGGCGGAACCGGGGCGGCCAGTGCGTCGGTGCTCATGCGATGGATCCAGTTCGGCGACGCTTTCGGCTGAGACAGCTTGCAGCGGGGCGCGAATCCGCATTCCGGCATACGCCTCGCCCCACGCCGCAAAGCCGGCTGCGCCCGGAACAAAGGCAGACGGGACCTCCGGCAGTATCTGCGCGCCTGACCCATGCCGTCAATCGCAGATCTCATGCACAAAGTCCTTGAAAAGCGGCCGGAATCGCGGCGCAGCCATGGCGAAGCGGCAAGAATATTGCCTTCTGCCTTTGTGAGGTGTAGCGTGAAGGCGCTCGGGGAGGGACGGTGGCGGGCGACGCGGGGCCGCTTTTCTCGGTACGCTCCATGTGCCTTCCGCAAGCGGAATCGGCAGCTCAAGCAGTCAGGGGCCGGTTAATTTTTTTCGAACGGACAAGGAGGAATCATGGCGTATTACATGGTGCAAGCGGCGTATACGGCCGAAGCGATCGCGGCGATGGTGAAAAAGCCGGAAGACCGCGCCGCTGCGATAGTCCCGGTAGTCGAGAAGCTGGGCGGAAAGCTCGAGGGTCTCTGGTTCTGTTTCGGTGAATACGACATCGTGGGTATATCGCAGATGCCCGATAACGTGAGCGCCGCGGCATTTGCATTTGCCGTGTCGCAGAGCGGCAAGTTGAGGTCGGTGAAAACGACCCCGCTGATGACCAGCGGCGAGGCGATGAAAGCAATGAAGAAGGCGGGCGGGGTCGGATACCGCGCACCCGGCGCTTGAGACCTTGCTCCGGACGGTGCGGGAGGACCCGTCCTCCCGCACGGTTTTCCCTGGCAACGCGCCGACAGGGCGATTGAATGGCGTCCCGTGATTTACCGATTGTGCGACAGCCGGCGCGTGCCCGCTTCTGGCCGGCTACGACCGGCAGCCACAGGCAACCGCCGATCCGATGCCGTCGTTCAAGCGTGGATTGACTTGCGACGCCGCCCCAATCTGCTCGACTATCCGGAGAATGGTTATGAGCGAAGTTCGGGCCCAACTCTACCAAGTGAAGAAGATTTCAGTAATCGCCAAGGGCGCCGATGTGCTGGTGCGGGAATACGTACTCGGTCCGGGAGAATTCATCCCGTGGCACCATCACACCCAGGTTAGCGATCACTACTACGGCCTGGAAGGCGTGGTCCGGATCGAATCACGCGCGCCGGCCGTGCGCCGCGAATTGAATCCCGGCGAGTCCGCCAGCGTGACATTTCCAACAGCGCACCATGTATCCAATTCGTCCCGCAAACCATGCCGCTTCCTGCTGATTCAGGGTGTGGGCAAATACGACTTCGTCAAAGAGGAATGACCGCCATGTCTAAAACAAATCCCGTCCCTCACGGCGCCCCGAGTGCAAGCTACAGCATCACCCTGCGTGTCCAGTTGAAAAACCGCGTCGGCATGCTGGGCAAGCTCGCCTCCACTATCGGTTCGGTCGGCGGTAATATCGGCGCCGTCGACCTGGTTTCCGCCACCAAGGACCAGATGGTGCGCGACATTACCGTCGATGTGAGTGACACCCAGCACGGCCAGCAGGTGATCGAGGCCGTCAAGAAGCTCCAGGACGTGCGCGTCGTCAACGTGTCCGACCGCACCTTCCTGATGCACCTCGGCGGAAAGATCGAGATCACCGGCAAGATACCGCTTCGCACCCGCGCCGACCTGTCGATGGCCTATACGCCGGGCGTGGCACGGGTCTGCATGGCCATTGCCGAGGACAAGGCGAGGGCGCAAATCCTGACCATCAAGAAGAACTGCATAGCGGTGGTCTCCGACGGCACGGCAGTACTGGGACTGGGGGACATCGGCCCGGAAGCAGCGATGCCGGTGATGGAGGGCAAGGCGATGCTGTTCAAGGAATTCGGCGGAGTGGATGCGTTCCCCATCTGCCTGAACACCAAAGACACCGAGGAGATCATCCGCACGGTAATCGCACTGGCGCCGACCTTCGGCGGTTTCAACCTCGAGGATATCTCTGCGCCGCGCTGCTTCGAAATCGAGGAACGCCTCAAGGCGGCCCTCGACATCCCGGTGTTCCACGACGACCAGCATGGCACCGCCGTGGTGGTGCTGGCAGCGGTGATCAACGCGCTCAAGATCGTCAGGAAGAAGATGGCCGATCTGAAGGTGGTGGTCAACGGCGTCGGTGCCGCCGGGGTCGCCTGCAGCAAGATGCTGCTGGCCGCCGGCGTGACCGACATCGTCGGCTGCGACCGCACCGGCGCGGTCTACAAGGGGCGCAAGGAGAACATGAACGCGGCCAAGGAGTGGTTCGCCGCCCACACCAACCGCGGAAAATTCAAGGGAACGGTCCTGCAGGCGATGCAGGGGGCCGACCTGTTTCTGGGCTTATCCGCTCCGGGAACCATCACCCGCAAAGCGGTGCAGAGCATGGCCAAGGATTCCATGGTCTTCGCCTTGGCCAACCCCACGCCCGAGATCATGCCCGAGGACATTCAGGACTGCGCCCGGATCATCGCCACGGGCCGCAGCGACTACCCGAACCAAATCAACAATGTGCTGTGCTTTCCGGGAATCTTCCGCGGCGCCCTCGACTGCCGCGCCACCTGCATCAACGAAGAGATGAAGCTTGCGGCGGCGCAGGCCATCGCCAGCGTGGTGGGCAAGCACGAGCTGTCGGAGGAAAACATTATCCCCAGCGTCTTCAACCGCAAGGTGGCGCAGGTCGTGGCCAAGGCAGTCGCGCAGGCGGCCCACGCGAGCGGCGTCGCCCGCAAGCGCCGCACCCACTTGAACCTCTACCATTCCTAGGGCCTGTTGACATTCAGCACA
>MERK01000076.1 GCA_001770575.1 Betaproteobacteria bacterium RIFCSPLOWO2_12_FULL_64_23 | reverse complement strand
CAGAAAATCGAGAGTAAACGAGTTTATGCGACTGTTTACAACCCCCCCGGCTAACTCATTGAGCGTTAACGCGCTTTAATGCTCCGGCCCTGGGGGATACCTCCCCTCATGCTCTCCCGTTTCAAAGGCTGCCGAAATTCGCTTTCCTCCGCAGCAGCCTCGTCTACGCGCATGACATTCTGCCAGAAAAGCGATTTTCAACAGCCCGCTAACGCACTACGATAAGCGGGCTGAATTGCAGCGCCTCGCGGATTTTCTCGGCCATGCCGGCCGCTTCATCGCGGTCGCGATAGGGGCCCAGATTCAGGCGGTACACGCCGTCACGCGCGAAAATCCGGATCGCGTCATTGAGCCAGGCGAGCTGCTGATAGACGCGGACACGGAAATTCTCGGCGTTGTCGCGCGCCGAAAACGCGCCGAGCTGCAGGTAAATGCCGCCCGCTTCGGCCTCGACCGGAATCAGTTGCGCCGATTTGGCCGGCTCGGCCTGCAACGGGCTGGCCGCGGCCACAATCACCGGGGCAATAGGTCTTGATTCGGCCGCCGGCGGCGGCGCAGCGGCGACGGTCTGCGGCGCTTGTCGCTGCCGTGCGGCGATCAGCGGCACTTGCTCCGCTGTGATGGACTCGACTTCCACGGACGCGCTGCCGGCTCCGGCGTAGCCGAGTTTATATGCGGCGGCGTAGGACAAATCGATGAGGCGTCCCGAATGAAACGGCCCGCGGTCGTTGACGCGCACGATTACGCTGCGGCCGTTGGCGAGGTTGGTCACACGGGCGTAGCTCGGAATCGGCAGCGTCGGGTGCGCGGCGCTCATGGCGTACATGTCGTAGGGTTCGCCGCTGGACGTGCGCTGGCCGTGGAACTTGCGTCCGTACCAGCTGCCGATGCCGCGCTGCCGGTAGGGCATGAGCGTCTTGTAGGGCACGTACTGCTGGCCGAACACCGTATAAGGATTGTTGGCAGCGCGGGCGAGCGGCTCCAGCCTGGGCTCGGCATCCGCGATTTGATCGAGGTTCGCCGGCGGGTTGTCGCCCGGACCATCGTCCTGATAATAGGCGCCGCCGCGGCGGCTGGGCGGCGCTGCCGCGGCCGGCGCGGGCTTGTGCGCGGCGATGTCCGCGTCGCGCTCTATCGCGGCCCGCTTGGGCGCGCTGCCGCAACCGGCGAGCAGGGCGACCATGGCAAAGGTGAAAACAGCTCTGACCGCGAAGGACGCAAAGGAACCCAAACCAATGATCGCTTGTCCCCGGCGGCGAAATTGTATTGCGGTCGGAGTGATCAAGTTTGAACCAGTTTGCGGTGCCTGTGGATGCTCATCAGTATGCCGATACCGAGGAACAGTGTCACTAGCGCGGTGCCGCCGAAGGATACCAGCGGCAGGGGCACGCCCACCACCGGCAGGATGCCGCTTACCATGCCCATGTTGACGAAGGCGTAGGTGAAGAATGTCAGCGTCACGGCGCCGGCCAGGAGGCGCGCGAAAAAAGTGGGCGCGTTGGCGGCGATCGCCAGGCCGCGGCCGATCAGCAGCAGGTACAGCAGCAGCAGCAGGCAATTGCCGATCAGCCCGAATTCCTCGGAGAAAACGGCGAAAATGAAGTCCGTGGACCGCTCCGGGAGGAATTCCAGGTGCGCCTGCGTGCCCTTCAGCCAGCCCTTGCCGGCGAGCCCGCCCGAGCCCACGGCGATGACCGACTGGATGATGTGATAGCCCGCACCCAGCGGGTCGGAAGTAGGATCGAGCAGGGTCAAAATGCGGCGGCGCTGGTAATCGTGCATCAGCGACCACAGGAACGGCAGGCTGGCGCAGCCCGCAAGCAGCGCGCCGACCAGGATTTTCCAGGACAGGCCGGCGAGGAAAATCACGTAGAAACCCGCCGCTGTCACCAGCAGCGCGGTCCCCAGGTCGGGCTGGCGGGCGATCAGCATCACCGGCAGCAGCAGCAACAGACTGGCGACGAAATACTCGCGCAGCCTCAACGTCGCCTCATGCTTGTGAAAATACCAGGCGAGCATCAGCGGCATGGCGATTTTCATGATTTCCGAAGGCTGGATGCGGGTAACGCCCAGGTTGAGCCAGCGGCGCGCGCCGTTGACGACATCGCCGAATAACGCCACCGCGATCAGCAGCGCGAGGCCGAGCGCATAGGCGGGAAGGGCGAAGCGCATCAGCGTCTGCGGTTGGAATTGCGCGACCGTCCACATCACTGCGAGCGCCACCAGGATGCTGACCGCCTGGCCGCTGATGCGGGCCGGCGTATCGTGGGCGGCGCTCGTCAGGGTGATGAGGCCAAGCAGCAGCAGAGCGAATGCGAGCGCGAACAGCGGCGGATCGATTTTGTCGGTGAAGCGCAGCCAAAGCGTCCTAATCATCGCCTTCGTCTCCAGGAACCACGGCGGCAGGCTGGTTGACGCGCTTGCCGAGCAGGTAGTAGTCCAGCACCTGGCGCGCGACCGGCGCCGCGGCGCGCGCGCCGAAACCGGCGTTTTCCACCACTACCGCGAGCGCGATCTTCGGGCTTTCCAGCGGAGCGAAGGCGATGAACAGGGCGTGATCGCGGTGGCGTTCGGTCACGCGCTTCTCGTCGTATTTCTCGTTCTGCTTTATCGCGATTACTTGCGCCGTGCCGGTCTTGCCGGCGCTGGTGTATTCGGCTTTGGCGAAGGCGCGCGCACCCGTGCCCTCGGTGTTCACGCCCGCCAGGGCGCGCTTGATGAACTCGAGATTCTCCGGTTTCAGCGTTATTGCGCGCCCGAGTTTGGGCTCGACCATGGTGCGCTCGCCGCTCCTGATGTTCTCGATGTAATTGACCAGGTGCGGGCGGTACATGACGCCGTTGTTGGCGAGCGCCGCCATCGCCTGCGCCATCTGTAGCGGCGTGTACGCGTTGTAGCCCTGGCCGATGCCGACGCTGATGGTTTCGCCGGCATACCATTTCTGCTGCTCGGGTTTCTTGAAGCGCTTGCGTTTCCACTCCTGCGAGGGCAGCACGCCGCTGGCTTCGCCTTCCACGTCGATGCCGGTTTTCTCGCCGAAGCCGAACTGGCCGATGAAGCGCGCGATATTGTCTATGCCGAGGTCGTTGCCGAGCATGTAGTAATAGGTGTCGCAGGAAGCGACCAGGGACTTGTACATGTCGACCGTGCCGTGGCCGCCGGGCCTGGAGTCGCGGAAGCGATGATTGCCGAACTGGAAGAAACCGGGGTCGTAGATCGTCTGTTGCGGCGCGCGTTTGCCCAACTCGAGCGCCGCCAGCGCCATGTAAGGCTTGAAGGTGGAGCCGGGCGGATAGGTTCCGGCCAGCGCGCGGTTTACCATCGGGCGGTCTAACGAGGTGTTGAGCAGCTCCCAGCTGGCCGGGTCGATGCCGTCGACGAACAGATTCGGATCGAAGCCGGGCTTGGAGACGAAGGCGAGGATGCCGCCGGTGGCAGGTTCGACCGCCACCAGCGCGCCGCGGTTATCGCCGAAAGCCTGCTCGGCCACCTGCTGCAGGCGGATGTCCAGGGTCAGCACCAGGTTGTTGCCCGGGGTGGGCGAGGTGCGCGAGAGCGTTCTCACGCCGCGGCCGGCGGAGTCCACTTCGACCTGCTCGTAGCCGGTAAAGCCGTGCAGCTCGCTTTCGTAGCTTTGCTCCAGCCCGGTCTTGCCGATGTGGTCCGAGCCCTTGTAGTTGGCGGTGAGACCTGCTTCCTCTATGCGATCCACGTCGCGTTCGTTGATGCGGCCGATGTAGCCCGTCACGTGCGAAGCCAGCTCGTTCAAGGGGTACTGGCGGAACAGGCGCGCCTGGATGTCGACGCCGGGGAAGCGGTAACGGTTGACGGCGAACTTCGCCACCTCTTCGTCGGTCAGGCGCGTGCGGATCGGCAGGCTTTCGGCGCCCTTGGCTTCGATCGTCAGACGCTTGAAGCGGGCGCGATCGCTCGCGCGGATTTCGACGATGGTCTCCAGCTCGTTGATGGTCTTCTCCAGGTCGGTGACCTTGCCCGGGGAAATCTCCAGCGTGTAAGCCGAGTAGTTGCGTGCCAGCACGGTGCCGCTGCGGTCGAGAATGAGCCCGCGGTTGGGCATGATGGGCACGACGGAGATGCGGTTGTCCTCCGCCTTGGTGCGGTAGTAATCGTACTGCACGATCTGCAGATAGACGAAACGCAGCAGCAGCAACGAGAACGCAGCGAGCACAAATGCCCCGGCGATGCCGATGCGCAGTTGAAAGTAATACAGCTCGCGCTGGTGGTCCTTGAATTCGGCTAGACGCATTTGCTAGATCGGCCGATTCTCGTCCATTGTTTCCGCCTGCCGCTGCGGCAGCAGCAGGAGGAAACTCAACACCGGCCACAGCGCCGCACAAATGAAACTGCCGGCGAAATAGGTCCAGCCGGGGAAGTCGGCGCCGGCGGCGATGCGTATCACCAGCGTCAGCAGTTGCGTCGACAACAGCAACGGCAGCAGTTGCAGCGCCTGCTGCCACGGCGGGAACCAGAGGATGCGCCGGTGCACCGCAAGGGCGAGAAAAGCGAGAACCGAGTAGCCGAGCGCGTATTGGCCGAGCAGCGCGCCGTTGCCGACGTCGAGCAACAGCCCCAGCGCCCAGGCGGTACCGATGCCGACTCTGCGCGGCTGGTGGATGCACCAGAAGGCGAGTACCACCGCGGTGAGCTCGGGCACGCCCGCGCTATTGCGCCAGGGCAGCAGGTCGAACAGCAGCCCCAGCGCCAGGGTCAGCACGATGAAGCTGACTTTGGCCGGCAGCAGGATGCGCTGCGGATGCGCTTGCAGTTGCATGTTATTCGGTCTTCCGCTGGCGCTTGGTTCTGGGCGGCTTGCGCGCCGGCTGCTCGGCTTCCGGCGGCGGCTTGGTCTCGTTTGACAGCACCAGCACCTGGCGATAGCGGTCGGTGCCCGCGGTCGGCGCGAGGGTGATCCTGGCAAACGCGTAGGCCGCATCGCGCTCGATGCGCGTCACCGTGGCCACCGGCAGTCCCGGCGGGTAGGTCCCGTCTATGCCCGAGGTGACCAGGGTATCTCCGCTCCTGATGTCGGCATTCGCGGCCATGAAGCGCAGGTCGAGCATGCCGCCCTCGGCGCCGCCATAGGCGACGGCGCGCAGGCCGTTTCTCAGCACCTGCAGCGGGATCGCCTGGTCTTTGTCCGACAGCAGCGTCACTTCGCTCATGAGCAGATACACCCGCGTCACCTGGCCGATTACGCCGACATCGTCGATCACGGGCTGGCCGGCGGCGATGCCGTTCTGCGAGCCCTTGTCGATCACCACTTTGCGCGAGAACGGGTCACGCGCGGCGTAGAGGATCTCGGCAAACACCGAATTGCGCGGCGACCGTTCCTGCGCTTCGAGCAAGCGGCGCAACTGGTTGTTTTCCTCTTTCAGCGCCTCCAATTGCAGCAATTCCGGCGCTGCGCGCAACTGTTTCATCTTGAGCGCGCTGTTCTCCTCGCGCAGCGCCGCGGCGCTGGCGAAGTAATTGGCCGCGCCATGGAACAGGTCCACCGGCGCCATGGCGATGCGTTGCATCGGATAGGCGGCGAGCGCCACCACCTGGCGCACGTTCTCGGCGTAGCGAAAGCGCGCATCGAGCACCATCAGCAGGATGGCGAGCGAAACGAAAAAGGTGAGGCGGACCAGGGGCGCCGGACCGCGATTGAAGAACGGTGGCGGCTGATGTTCCATGCGGGCGTTAGCGGGCGACGAGCGCCGGGCGATCAGTCGGGCGGCGCAGCGGGCCTCTGCTCATCGCCCCTTACTCATTGCCATTGCCGGGTTCAGTCATCGGTGAAGATCGAAGCGAGCTTGTCCATTTTCTCCAGCGCCAAACCCGATCCGCGCACCACGCAGGTGAGCGGATCGTCGGCCACGATCACCGGCAACCCGGTTTCCTCCATCAACAAGCGGTCGACGTCGCGCAACAGCGCGCCGCCGCCGGTGAGGACCATGCCCTTCTCGGCGATGTCCGCGCCGAGTTCGGGCGGGGTGTGCTCGAGCGCGGATTTCACCGCGCTGACGATGCTGTTCAGCGGATCGGTGAGCGCTTCCAGAATCTCGTTCGAGGAAATGGTGAAACTGCGCGGAATGCCTTCGGCGAGGTTGCGCCCTTTCACTTCCATTTCGCGCACTTCCGAACCGGGGAAGGCGGAACCGATTTCCTTCTTGATCTTTTCGGCCGTGGCCTCGCCGATCAGCATGCCGTAGTTGCGGCGGATGTAGTTGATGATGGCCTCGTCGAACTTGTCGCCGCCCACGCGCACGCTGCCCGCGTACACCATGCCGCCCAGCGATATGACGCCCACCTCGGTAGTGCCGCCGCCGATGTCCACCACCATCGAGCCGGTCGCTTCGGCTACCGGAAGATCGGCGCCGATCGCAGCGGCCATCGGTTCCTCGATCAGGAAAACCTGCGACGCCCCGGCGCCGATCGCCGACTCGCGGATCGCGCGCCGCTCGACCTGGGTCGAGCCGCAGGGCACGCAGATGATGATGCGCGGGCTGGGCGAGAGCAGACGTGAAACGTGCACCTTCTTGATGAACAGCTTCAGCATCTGCTCGGTCACGGTGAAGTCGGCGATCACGCCGTCTTTCATCGGCCGGATGGCGACGATGTTGCCGGGTGTCTTGCCCAGCATCTGTTTGGCTTCCTTGCCCACCGCCTGAATCGTCTTCTTGCCGCTGGGGCCGCCTTCCTGGCGGATCGCGACGACCGAAGGTTCGTCGAGCACGATGCCTTTGCCGCGCACGTAGATCAGTGTGTTGGCTGTGCCCAGGTCGATGGCCAGGTCATCGGAGAAATAACCGCGTAAAAATCCGAACATTTGCTAGTGTTCCAATCCGAATGGGGCTGGTAAATGCGTTATAATACCGCACTTTAACGCACCATTTCAGCGCAAATTCCATGTCCCTGTCTTTGCCCGAGGTCAAACGGATCGCCTGGCTCGCCCGCATCGAAATTACTGATGCCGAGGCCGCCGCCGCGCAAGGCCAGCTGAACGACATCTTTAAGCTGATCGAGCAGATGCAGTCGGTCGATACCGGGGGCGTGGCGCCGATGGCGCACGGCCAGGACGTGGTGCAGCGCCTGCGCGAGGACCGGGTCACCGAAACCGACCAGCACGCGATTTACCAGGCAATCGCGCCGCAGGTGGAGAACGGGCTGTACCTGGTGCCAAAAGTGATCGAATAAGACCCGGGACGCGGGACCCGAACTGCACGCGCAGCGGGTCGCGCGCCGCGCACCCAGATGCTCAACTCCACCCTCAAACAGCTTTCCGCCTTGCTCGCGCAGAAGAAACTGTCCAGCGTCGAGCTGACGCAGTCCTATCTGGATCGCGTTGCACGGCTCAATCCCGGGCTCAACGCATTCGTCACCGTCGATGCCGACAGGAGCCTGGCACAGGCGCGCGCGGCCGACGCGCAAATCGCGGCAGGCAAGGCGCAGGCGCTTACCGGCATTCCCGTGGCGCACAAGGACATTTTCTGCGCCAAAGGCTGGCGCACCACCTGCGGCTCGAAAATGCTGGCCAACTTCGTCAGCCCCTACGACGCGCATGTGGTGGAGCGACTCAACGCGGCCGGAGCGGTGATCCTGGGCAAGACCAACATGGATGAGTTTGCCATGGGCTCATCGAGCGAAACCTGCTTCTGGGGCCCGGTGAAAAATCCCTGGGACCGGACCCGGGTTCCGGGCGGCTCCAGCGGCGGCTCGGCCGCTGCGGTGGCCGCGCGCATGGCGCCCGTGGCGATCGGCACCGATACCGGCGGCTCCATCCGCCAGCCCGCGGCTCTCTCCGGCATCTGCGGCCTCAAGCCCACCTACGGTGTGGTTTCGCGCTACGGCATGATCGCTTTTGCCTCCAGCCTGGATCAGGGCGGACCGCTAGCGAAAAGCGCCGCGGACCTCGCGCTGATGCTGAACGTCATGGCGGGTTTCGATGCGCGCGACTCGACCAGCCTCGAGCGGCCGGCCGAGGACTATGCGCGTGCGCTCGAGGCGCCCCCCACGGGAGATCGCGCCAAACCGCTCGCCGGGCTGCGCATTGGCGTGCCGAAGGAATATTTCGGCGAAGGCCTGGGCAGCGACGTCGGGGCTGCCGTGGAAGCGGCGCTGGCGCAGTTCGAAAAACTGGGCGCGCAGCGCGTTGCCATCAGCCTGCCCAACTCCGGGCTGTCGGTGCCCGCCTATTATGTGATCGCGCCGGCCGAAGCTTCGTCCAATCTGTCGCGATTCGACGGCGTGCGCTACGGTTATCGCGCTGCCGAATATAGCGACCTTGCCGACATGTACCGCAAGAGCCGCGCGCAGGGCTTCGGCGCGGAAGTGAAGCGGCGCATTCTCATCGGCACCTATGTGCTGTCGCACGGCTATTACGACGCTTACTACCTCAAGGCGCAGAAAATCCGCCGCCTGATCGCGCGGGATTTCGTCGAAGCGTACCAGCAGTGCGACCTGATCATGGGGCCGACCTCGCCCAACGTTGCGTTCGCGCTCGGCGCCAAGGCATCGGATCCGGTGCAGATGTACCTCAATGACATCTACACCGTCGCGGCGAACCTCGCCGGCCTGCCGGCGATGTCGATTCCCTGCGGGTTCGGCGAGGGCAACATGCCGGTGGGGCTGCACCTTACCGGCAACTATTTCGCCGAAGCGAAAATGCTTCACGCGGCGCACCAGTACCAGCTCGCCACCGACTGGCATCTGCGCCAGCCGGCGGGGACGGAGTAGGCGATGGACTGGGAAACGGTCATCGGCATTGAGACCCACGCGCAGCTGTCGACCGCGTCGAAGATCTTTTCCGGCGCGGCGACGCAGTTCGGCGCGGCGCCCAACGTCCAGGCCTGCGCGGTGGACATCGCGCTGCCCGGGGTGCTGCCGGTGCTGAACCGCGCGGCGGTCGAAAAAGCCGTCCGTCTCGGCCTTGCCGTGGGCGCGCAGATCAACCGCCGCTCGGTATTCGCGCGCAAGAATTATTTCTATCCCGACCTGCCCAAGGGCTATCAGATCAGCCAGTACGAACTGCCGGTGGTGCAGGGCGGGTCGCTCCCCGTGATGATCAAGGACGTAGCGAAGATCGTGAAGCTCACGCGCGCCCACCTGGAAGAGGATGCGGGCAAGTCGCTGCACGAGGACTTTCACGGCTTGAGCGGCATCGACCTCAACCGCGCCGGCACGCCGCTCCTGGAAATTGTGACCGAGCCCGACATGAGGAGCGCCGAGGAGGCCGTGGCCTATGCCAAGGCGTTGCACGCACTGGTGCGCTGGATCGGCATCTGCGACGGCAACATGCAGGAGGGCTCGTTCCGCTGCGACGCCAACGTCTCGGTGCGGCCGAAGGGCGCGCAAGTGCTCGGCACGCGTTGCGAGATCAAGAACCTCAATTCGTTCCGCTTTCTGGAAGAGGCGATCAATTACGAAGTGCGCCGCCAGATCGAATTGCTCGAGGACGGCGGCAGCGTAGTACAGGAAACCCGGCTGTACGATCCGGAGCGCAAGCAAACGCGCTCGATGCGCTCGAAGGAGGACGCGCACGACTACCGCTATTTTCCCGACCCCGACCTGCTGCCGCTGGTGATAAGCGCCGAAACCATCGAACAAATCCGATCCGAGCTGCCGGAGTTGCCTCAGGCGAAGCGCGAGCGCTATATGCGCGATTATCAGCTTTCGCCCTACGATGCCGGCGTGCTGACTTCATCGCGGGAAGTGGCCGATTTTTACGAGAATCTGATCCAGGCGCTGGGAGGGGGCTATAAACTCGCATCGAGCTGGATTGCGGGCGAGCTGTTCGGCGCGCTCAAACGCGCCGGGCTGGAGATTTGCCAATCGCCAATCAGCAGCGGCCAGCTTGCCGGTCTGCTGCAGCGCATTCAGAACAATGCGATTAACGGAAAACAAGCCAAAGAGGTATTCGATGCCATGTGGAACGGCGAGGGCGATGCCGAAGCCATTATTCTTGCCAGGGGTCTGACACAAATCTCCGACGCAAGGGAGCTGGAGCAGATCATCGACGGCGTGCTCGCGGCCAATTTGAAATCGGTCGAGGAATACAGGGCGGGCAAGGAGAAGGCCTTCAATGCGCTCGTCGGCCAGGCCATGAAAGCGACCAAGGGCAATGGCAACCCGGCCCAGATCAACGGCATCCTGAAGAAAAAACTGGAGGGCTGATTATTTCTTCGGCGCGGCCGCGGCCTTCGGCTTCGCGCCGGTAAGTTCGAGGTAGCGGCGCTTGTCTTCGTCGTATTTGGCGTTGATTTCGTCGAGTTCTTTCTTCCTCCCCGCCAACGCGTCCTGCTGCCCCTTGATGTCGATGTCGTTGTTCTTGATGTCGTCCTGCAGCTTCTTCGGCATTGGTTTCTTGGCGTAGAATTCCCTTTCAGCCGCGAGAGCCTGGGCGCGCTTTTTCGCCTCCGCAATGCGCTTCTCGATGTCCTTCGTCGCCTGTTCGGCCTGCTCCAGCGCGCGCCGCCGGCCCTCCTCGATGTCCTTTTCGCTCGCATAGGTGTTGAGCAGCGCCTGGTCCATGCGCCTTTCTTCCTTGGCCACCAGCGCTTGTTCCCTCTTGCGTTTTTCCTCGGCTTCGCGCGCGGCGAGCTGCTCCGGCGTCAGCGCGGCTTCCCGCTTTTTCACCACCGTGCCCTGCCCGGACAGCTCATCCATTTCCTTGCCCAGGCATTCGGCAGGCGGCGTCTGGGTATAGTAGGTTTTCCCCTTGCCGTCTTTGCACTTGTACAGGTGCGTCTGCGCGGATGCGGGTGCAGCCGCGAGCGCGAGGAGGGTTGCCACAATCAAGATTTGCAGCTTAAGCATGTGCGTCCGCTCCGTAAAGTTGGCGGTAATGTCCGATCTCGATCAACTGTTGCGCCAGATCGGGCTCGGCGCCGAGAAAGCGCACCAGATCGTCGAGGTCGGCGATGGCGATCACCGGCAGGCCGAAATGTTCGCGTATTTCCTGCACCGCCGAGCGCTCGCCCGCGCCGCGCTCCTGCCGATCCAGCGCGATGGCCACGCCGCAGGGCGTGGCGCCCTCGGCGCGGATCAGTTCGACCGATTCGCGCACCGAGGTGCCGGCGGAGATCACGTCATCCACGATCAACACGCGCCCGGCGAGCGGCGCGCCTATGGTGCGCCCGCCCTCGCCGTGGTCCTTGGTTTCCTTGCGGTTGAAGCTGTAAGGGACGTTGTGCCCGGCCTGCGCCAGCGCGATGGCCACGCTCGCGGCCAGCGGGATCCCCTTGTACGCGGGGCCGAACAGCATGTCGAAAGGCTGGCCGGCGGCGAGGATGGCTTTGGCGTAAAATCGACCGAGATGCCCGAGCATTGCGCCGTCATTGAACAGGCCGGCGTCAAAAAAATAAGGCGACATGCGCCCGGCCTTGGTCTCGAACCGGCCGAAGCGCAGCACGCCGCAATCGATGCAGAAGGCGATGAACTCTTTGCGAAAATCCGACATTTGCCGATCCCGGTGCACGCCGCTCGGTGCCTGAATTCCAGTCATGTTACGCATTATCACGCTCAATCTCAACGGCATACGCTCGGCGGTGAACAAAGGCCTGCTCGAGTGGCTCGCCGCGCAGAAGGCGGATGTGGTGTGCCTGCAGGAGGTGAAGGCGCAGCTGACCGACCTCGCGCCCGCGATATTCAACCCGCATCCCTATTCCGGCCATTTCAGCTGCGCCGAGAAAAAAGGCTATAGCGGCGTCGGCCTGTATTGCCGCAAGCGGCCGGACAGGATCATAAGCGGCTTCGGTTCCAGGGAGTTCGATGCCGAAGGCCGTTATCTGCGCGCTGATTACGGCAAGTTGAGCGTGATCTCGGTCTATCTGCCCTCGGGCTCGAGCTCGGAGGAACGCCAGCAGGCCAAATTCCGCTTCATGCGCGAATTTATGCCGCACCTGGTTAAGCTCAAGGCGAGCGGCCGCGAAGTCGTGCTCTGCGGCGACTGGAATATCGCGCACCGGGAAATCGACCTGAAGAACTGGCGCGGCAACCAGAAGAATTCCGGCTTTCTGCCGGAAGAGCGGGCCTGGCTCACCGAAGTGTTCGACCGTCTCGGCTGGGTCGACGTGTTCCGGCGGCTGAATCAGCAGCCGGAACAGTACACCTGGTGGTCAAACCGCGGCCAGGCCTGGGCCAAGAACGTGGGCTGGCGCATTGACTATCACATCGCCACGCCGGGACTGGCGGCCAGCGCGAGGAAGGCCGCGATCTACAAGGAGCAGCGCTTCAGCGACCACGCGCCGCTTACCATCGACTACGATTTCCAATATCTGGCATAGCGGCAGCCAGCGGTTGACAGGAGTGCCGGCCTGGAGTGAAATAGGCGGCAGATTGCGGCGCGCCGTCCAGACTGAAATACACTCAAAGGAGAAACCAATGCTGAACACAATGCTGAACATCAGGCCGAGTCACAAACTCGTGCTATCCGCGATGGCCGTTGCGGCCGTTTTCGCTGTTTCGGCGATCGAGCCGGCGCAGGCGCAGGAGCGCAAGTCGATCCGCTGGGCGACCTCCAGCGTCGATTCCTACGGCTACAAGGTCGCCGCCTCGATGGTGAAAATCGCCGAGGATGCGCTCGGCGGGCAATACACCATCACCGTCAATCCCTACCCCTCGACCACCGGCGCGATGAAGGCGACGATGGATGGCGACGGCGAGATCGGCTACACCGCCGATGTCGGCATGACACAGGTCTATTCGGGCGACGGCGGGTTCAAGAACTACACACCCGCCAAGGGGAAGCTGGTGCACACCTGGTATTCCTACCCGATGGAGTCGTTCATGGCCACATCGGCCAAGGACGCCGGCAAGTACAAGTGCTGGGGCGACTTCAGCGGCAAGCCGGTGTTCTTCACCACCGCCGGCTTCATGAACTGGCTGAATTTCCAGCGCATCTACAAGGCGCTGGGCTACCAGTTCAAGCACGTCCAGATCGACGCCAAGAGCAATAGCGACGCGCTGCAAGGCGGCACCATCGCCGGCTCGGTCGCGTACACCACCGCCGGCCGCTCGCTCGCGAGCTACTGGAAAGAGACCGACGTGCGCATGGACGTTAAGATAATCAATCCCTGCCCGGAAGAAATCGCCAAGCTGAAAGCCGCCGGCCTTGCGGTCGTGGACGTCGATCCGAAGGAAGCGTTCAGCAAGGACGTCGGTGTCAAGACGATCCATGGCGTGCCGATCCTGTTCGCCTACAACATGCGCGCGGACATGCCCGAGGATGTGGTCTACAAGCTGGTGAGCGCGTTCTACAAGCACCGCGACGACCTGGCCAAGGCCGATCCGGGCTTCACGCCCATGGCCCGCGATTTCGTTGGCATGCAGGTGCAGGGCATCAGCGCCAACCCGGACATCCCGGTGCATGCCGGACTGGCGAAGTTCCTGAAAGAGCAAAAGGCCTGGAACGGCAAGTGGGCCATCGCGAAGTGACCGCGTAAAGCGGGCGCCGGAGGCGGGGGCGGCGATGGTGCAGGCTCCCGCGCCGCAGCCTGCTTAGCTCCCACCTATAGAATGCCATAGCCTGTGCGCTGGCGTCATCGGACGATGGGGGACGCCGGCGTTCTGCCGGGCGCCGTCCGATACGCCGAGCGTTGCGATCGGTCATACCGGCGCAGCGTCGGCGCGCAACACGAACACCGCCTAACACCAACAGGGGAACATCGATGCCGATCGACTGGTTGAAGCGGTACGCCAATCTCAAGAACCTAGCTTTTGCACTATCAGTGGTCATGTTCGTCTGGGTGATCTGGTACTGCTACACCGGCTCCGGCGGCGGGCAGGAATTGGTGTCGCGGCTGTTGCCGATCGCGCTGACGCTGCAGATCCTGTTCATGTACCAGAAGGAGTTTCTGTACAAACGCCTGCCCGCCGTCGCAAACCACATATTGGTGGCAATTTACGTCGGCATCTGTGTCTATGCCTTCGTCTACTTCCTGTTTGAATACGAAGATATCGCAATCTACCGCCAGGGTTCGTATACGAAGCAGGATTTCATCGTCGGCCTGCTGATGTTCCTGCTGGTGATGGAACTGTCGCGGCTCGCCCATGCCACGCTGTTCTGGGTCAATTTTGTGCTGGTGCTGTACACCATGTTCGGCTACCTGAGCCCGCTCGACTTCTTCTGGCATCCGGGCACCAGTTTCTATCGCGTGGTCACATCGAGCACGGTCGAAATGTCCAACGGGATCTACGGCATCTACGGCCAGATTGCATTGACCCTGATCGCGGCCTTCCTGCTGCTTGCCGCCGTGGCCAACGGCTTTGGGGCGCAGAGCGCGATGATCCATGTGATGCAGCGGCTTGCCGGCAAGAACCGGCAGATGGTGCCGCAGGCGGCGGTGCTCGGGTCGCTCTCGATCGGCATGGTGAGCGGCAGCGGTTCGGCCAATGCGGTGGTGGTCGGCAGCATCACTATTCCGCTGATGAAGCGTTACGGCGTGCCTGGATATTTCGCCGCCGCCACCGAGACCGCGGCTTCGATGGGCGGCCTGATCATGCCGCCCATGATGGGTGTGGGCGCCTTCCTCATGTCGGAGTTCCTCGGCGTGCCCTACTGGGACGTGGTGACCCGCGGCTTCGGTCTCGCGTTCACCTACTACGTGTCGCTTTCTTTTGCCGTTTATCTCATTTGTATCCGCCTGTTGCCGCGCGACCCGATCGTGGCGCCCACGGTATCGCCTTACCAGCAGATCAAGACCTCGATTTTCTTCCTCGGAGTCCTGTTTCTCATGTTGATGATGGGCTGGGTCGGCGTGGGCGAGCTGCTCGCGGCGCTCTATACCACGGCCTTCATGTTCGTGCTCCTGCTCTTGAACTTCCTGTACTTCAAATACGCGCTGAAGGATCCGGCGGCAGCGCAGGAGACTTTCCTCGGCAACGTGCGCCTCTCCATCGAGACCCACGCCGACATGACTTCCTATCTGACGCTGCTGCTCGCGACCCTCGGGATCATGATCGGCCTTTTCACCGTGACCGGCTTCATCAACCGCATGGGTGGCATGCTGCTCGACCTCGGCTCGTGGAACATCATGGCGATGATTGGCATGTCCTTCATCTTCGGCTGGCTGGTGGGCATGGGGCTGCCGCCGACGGCGACCTACATCATCGGCGCGGTCATCATCGTCGGGCCCATGACCAAGCTCGGCATCAATCCCTGGGTCGCGCATTTCTTCGTCTTCCTGCTGTCGGTCTGGGGCGAACTGTCGCCGCCGACCTCCCTC
>MERK01000075.1 GCA_001770575.1 Betaproteobacteria bacterium RIFCSPLOWO2_12_FULL_64_23 | reverse complement strand
TCCTCGTCGGACTTGTTGAGCACGTCGAGGTTGTCCTCCAGCGCTCCCATCCACGGGTTCATTTTCTCTTCTTCGGTGCCGGGGAGGAAGCCGATGTCCTCGCCCACGGGCACGGTCACGCGGGTGATGATGATCTCCGAAAAAGTCTTGCTCTCCAGCGTCTGCATCAGCCCGGCGGCGAGCGTGAGCAGGGTCTTGCCGGTGCCGGCCTGGCCGAGCAGGGTGATGAAATCCACCTCCGGGTTCATCAGCAGATTGAGGGCGAAATTCTGCTCGCGGTTGCGCGCGGTAATGCCCCAGATGTTGTTTTTCTGGTGTGAATAGTCCTTGATCGTTTCCAGCACCACGGTGCGCCCGCTCTGTTCGCGTACGATGGCGTGCAGCGGCCGCTCGCTTTCCTGATACACGAACTCGTTGATCTTCAGGTGCTGGCACAGCGGCCCCTTGACGCGGTAGTAGGTTCGTCCGTCTTTTTTCCACGACTCCATGTCCTTCGCGTGCAGGTCCCAGAAGTCCGCCGGCAGCTCGCGCACGCCGGTGTAGAGCAGATCGATGTCCTCCAGCACCTTGTCGTTGAAGTAATCTTCGGCGGCGAGCCCCAGCGCGCGCGCCTTGATGCGCATGTTGATGTCCTTGGACACCAGAATGACCTGGCGCTGCGGCTGCTGCCGCTGCAGGGCCATGACCACGCCGATAATGTGATTGTCGGCCTTGCCCATGGCGAGCGATTCGGGCAGCGCGCTATCGAGCGCCTGGGTCTGCAGGAACAGCTTGCCCGTGGCGGGATCCGCGGCGTGGCGCTTGAGCGGAATGCCGCTGTCGATCTTGCCGACGACGCTGCTGACGATGTCGTCGAGGTAGCGGCTCGCCTGACGGGCGTTGCGCGCGACCTCGGACAGGCCTTTCTTGTTGTTGTCGAGTTCCTCCAGCGTCATGATCGGCAGGAACGCGTCGTGCTCCTCGAAGCGGAACAGGCTGGTCGGATCGTGCATCAGCACGTTGGTGTCGAGCACGAACAGCTTGGTCAGTGATTTGCCGGATGCGGAACGTTTCTTGTGCTTGGTCATGGTCGGTTGGTCGGCATTTTCATCGAATGCCGCGCTGTTATCAGAGGGTTTTAACAAAATCCAGTACCTCCTGTACATGACCGGGAACCTTGACGCCGCGCCACTCGCGCCGGATGACGCGCTCGCGATCGAGAACGAAGGTGCTGCGCTCGATGCCGCGCACCTGCTTGCCATACAGATTCTTCAGCTTGATCACTTTGAACTGGCTGCACGCCAGCTCGCCGGTGTCGGCGAGCAGATCAAACGGAAAGCCGAATTTCGCCTTGAAGCCTTCATGCGATTTCAAGCTGTCGCGCGAGATGCCGTAGATGCCGCAGCCCAGTTTGCTGAATGCCGGGTGCAGGTCGCGAAACTGGATGCCCTCGGTGGTGCAACCCGGTGTGTTGTCCTTGGGGTAGAAATACAGCACCAGGAACCTGTCTTCGGTCTCGGATAAGCGGAAGGTCTTGCCGCCGGTGCAAGGCAGGGAAAAATCGCCGACTTTCTCATTTTGCTTCATGAATGGTGCAGACCCGTCGCTGACGGTCCTGCAATATTGTTGATGAATCGGGGTGGGAACGCAACCTCGATCGTAAGTGCCTCAGGCGAGAAAGCTTTCCAGTTGCCGCGCGACTTCCCCGGGTTGCGCTCGAAGCCCGGGAAAAACGCGCTCATTGGTCTGCCTTGTCGCTTCGCGCCAAGGATTCGCCCTCGGGGCGGCCCGCCGGGCTCATGCGAGAAATTCCTTCCCTTGCAGGGCGAGCGTGCCCGATCTGCCGGGGATTTCGCCCATGATCAGCTCATGCCGCGGCAGATTCCGCAGTTTGAGCGTGTCGAACAGGTCGCGCATTCGGACCAGCTCATAGCCCATGGCCTTCCAGCCGGCGAGCAAGGCCTCGAATACCGGCAGCAGCTTCATGCCCTCGAGTTCGGCGTGCAGGGTATATGCATGGCCGGTGGGCGGCGGGTTCTCCGACAGCTTGAGCAGGTGCGCGGCGACATTATCCGTAGTCAACCCTTCCAGGCCGATGAGTTCGTCCAGCGTCGGCAGGGTGGTCGGCAGTTGCGGGCAGGCGATGATCTCGCCGCGGTAGATGGGGATGAAGGGACAGCGGCCGCGCGTGTCCGAGCAATAGTCGAAACCCAGGCGCTGGGTCAGACGCAGCGCGTGCAGGTTCATCTGCCAGCCGGCGGCGCCATGGGTGAGCGCGGGTTCGCCGAAAATCTCTGCGAAGCGCACATAGGCGGCGCCCATTTCCTCGCCGGTCCAGCGCTCGCCGCGCAGCGCTACCTGGTCCTGCCATTTGACATGGTCCCAGGCATGGATGCCGACCTCGAAGCCCGCGTCGCGCGCGGCGCGCAGGGTCTCGGCGCAGCGCTTGCCGATGTCGGGGCCGGGCAACAGCGTGCCGTAGAGCAGGGTCTTGATGCCGTAATGCTCCAGCACCGAGGTGCGCGACACTTTTTTCATGAAGCCGCGACGGAACACGCGCGTTATGGCGCGGCCCGTATGGTCGGGGCCGAGGCTGAACAGAAAAGTCGCGCCGGCGTCGTGCTTCTTCAGCAGCTCAATCAACCGCGGCACGCCTTCGCGCGTGCCGCGGTAGGTGTCTACATCGATTTTGAGGGCCAATTTCAAGGCCGCTGCGCCTGCGCTTCGGTTGCCAGGTAATGTGCCTTGAGCCTTTCGTAGAGCGTGAGCGGCGGGTATTGGGCATTCTTGTCGAAGAAATTGCGGCGCCACATTTCATTCCAAAAATGCACCGCATAGCAATTGTCCGGCATGGTGACAATGCCCGTGATCAAATCGGCAAAAGACCAGAAATCCACCGGACAAAATACATTTGGCTGCAGCGCGGCGTCACCGAGTCCGTGGCGAACGATCAGATCGCCCAGCATCTGTCCTCCGGTTGCCGCCCATTCCGCGGCGTTGACATCAATGGACCTGGCCTTTTCCAGCGCGTCGTTCATCAGCGCGCTGCCTTGCGGCGCTTTGATCACCGTGCAGTTGACTCGGACGTGCGACGCGGAAGCGCCGGGCGTCGACGGATGCAGCCGCTCGGTCGAAAAGAAATACGGCATGTTCTCGGAAAATTCGATTGGCCTGAGGCAAACCACATCGGCGTCGCTCCAGATGCCGCCGCGTTCGTACAGAAGCTTATAGCGGAACATATTGGAAAAAGGCGCCCAACTTGCGTTGCCGGCGGCACCCGTCTTCTGGAACAGCGCAGACTCCGGCAGAATCTCGCGGGCGTCGAGCACGGTTGTCCCGGGCGGGACATTGTGCGGCGGTCCATAGGTGTAGAGATGAACCGGGTGCCCATTGCGCAGATGCGAGACGATCGACAGCCGCTCGAGGGTGGAAAGCTCGCCGTCGATCCAGAGCATTTGAATCGGCGTCACGGGCACGTGGCTCCAGGGATGTTCATGCGCCGTTCGCGAGTCGGATGCGCAGGACTTCAGTCCACCAGGTGGCGCGCTTCGGCGACGTGGCCGCGATAGAAGTCGAATATGTGCTTCATCGCCTGCTGCATGTTGACCTTGGGCTTCCACGCGAGGTCCCTGCAGGTATTGGTGATTTTCGGCACCCGGTTTTGCACGTCCTGGTAGCCCTTGCCGTAATACTGCGCCGAGCTGGTCTTGACCAGTCTTACCTTCTTCGCGTGGCTTCGATATTCCGGATATTCGAGCGCGAGTTTCAGCATCATCTCGGCGACTTCCCTGACCGAGTAATTGTTTTTCGGGTTGCCGATGTTGTAAATCTGGCCGCTCGCCACGCCCGCCGGATTGTCGATGATCTTGAGCAGCGCGTCGATGCCGTCGTCGATATAGGTGAAGGCGCGCTTCTGGCCGCCGCCGTCCACCAGCTTGATGTTCTCGCCGCGCACGATATGGCCGAGGAACTGGGTGATCACGCGCGAGCTGCCTTCCTTGGGGGTGTTGATCGAGTCCAGTCCCGCGCCGATCCAGTTGAACGGCCGGAACAGCGTGTAGTCCAGGCCTTGCTCCAGGCCATAGGCATGGATCACCCGGTCCATCAATTGCTTGGCGCAGGAATAGATCCAGCGCGGCTTGTTGATCGGGCCGAGCACCAGCTCTGAGGATTCCGGGTCGAACTCGGCGTCGCGGCACATGCCGTAGACCTCCGAGGTCGAAGGAAAGACGACGCGCTTCCTGAACTTGAGCGCGGAGCGGATGATCGGCAGATTGGCCTCGAAGTCGAGTTCGAACACCCGCAGCGGCTCCTTCACGTAGGTCGCCGGCGTGGCGATCGCCACCAGCGGCAGCACCGTGTCGCACTTGCGCACGTGGTATTCGATCCATTCCTTGTTGATGGTGATGTCGCCTTCGAAGAAATGGAAGCGCTTTTTGTGCAGAAGGTCGGAGATGCGCTCGGTCTGCATGTCCATGCCGTAGACCTCCCAGTCGGTCTTGGCGATGATGCGTTTGGACAGGTGGTGGCCGATGAAGCCGTTGACGCCGAGGATGAGGATTTTTTTCATTTGATCACGCGATGGTAATTTTCTCTTGGGCGAAAGCTTTGGGGTCGAGCGTGCCGCCTTGCGCTTCGATTTCGAGCAGGCGCAGCACCTTGCCGTCGCCGCAATCGGCGAAGAACGAGCCCGCTTCGAAATATAACCCAGGTGCGCCGCTTCGAGGGTGTCTATTTGGTTCGAGCCGGGTGCGCAGTATGCGCAGGGTCATGGCGCCGATGCGCGTAAATGCACCGGGATAGGGTGGGGCGACTCCGCGCACCAGGTCGTGCACCTCCTGCGCGCTTTTCGCCCAGTCGATGCGCCCGTCTTCGGGCTTGCGCCCGCCGAAATAGCTGCCTTTGCTCAAGTCCTGCGGCGTGATGCGCGCGCTGCCCGCGATCAGCCCGGGCAGTGCGCGCGCGAGCACCAGCGCTGCCGTGTCGGTGACCTTGGCGAATACCTCGGCCGCGGTGTCCTCGGGCCCGATGGGCACGGCTTCCTGACCGACGATGCCGCCGGCATCGGGCTTCTCCACCATCTGGTGCAGCGTGGCGCCGGTTTCGCGCTCGCCCATGATCACCGCCCAGTTGACCGGCACGCGTCCGCGGTATTTCGGCAGCAGCGAACCGTGCAGGTTGTAGGCGCCGCGCCGCGGCAGCGCCAGCAGTTCCGGCCCGAGCATGTTGCGATAGTAAAAGGAGAACAGGAAATCGGGCGCGAGCGCCCTGATCTGCGCGACCAGCGCCGGGTCGTTCGCATTCTCGGGCGTGATCACGGGCAGGCCGCGTGCGCGCGCGAGTTGTTCCACGCTGTCGAACCAGATGGTCTCGCCCGGTTGGTCCCGGTGGGTCACCACCAGGCTTACGCGCACGTCCTGGTCGAGCAGCACCGAAAGGCAGCGCACGCCGACGTTGTGGTAGGCAAAGACGACGGCCGTAGTCATGGCAGGCGCGGCAACTCAGGCGCAGGCAGCGAAAGGCAAACGCTTTCTCACCTCGGCTCGTTGCCTTCGCGTTCGATCGCAGCGGGCGCGGGGCGCAGCAGCGCCGCGTCCGCCTCGCCTTGTTCCAGCACCGCCTGAATCAGATAGCGCGGCCGCTGGCGCACCTGCTGCGCAATGCGGCCAAGGTATTCGCCCAGCAGGCCGATGCCGAACAAGGCGATGCCGAGCAGGAAAAAAACGATGCCGAACAGTGTGAACACGCCCTCGGCCTCGGGCCCGATCAGCAGCCGGCGCACGGCGAGGTAGCCCACGAACAGGATGGACAGCAGGGAAATCAGCATGCCGGCAAGCGAGAACAGTTGCAGCGGCACCAGCGAAAATGCCGTCACCAGATCGAAATTGAGCCGGATCAGCTGATACAGCGAATACTTGGATACGCCCGCCGCGCGCTCTTCGTGGCCGACCTCGATTTCCACCGGGCGCTGGGCGAAAGTGTAGGCGAGCGCCGGGATATAGGTGCTGATCTCGCGGCAGCCGTTGATGGCGTCGATGATGTCGCGGCTATAGCCGCGCAGCATGCAGCCCTGGTCGGTCATGCGGATGCGCGTAATGCGTTCGCGCAGCAGGTTCATCGCCTTGCCGGCGATGCGGCGGAAGGCGCTGTCCTGGCGCATGCGGCGTATGCTGCCGACGTAGTCATGGCCTTCGTCCATCTTGGCGATCAGGCGGCCGATTTCCTCGGGCGGGTTCTGCAGATCGGCGTCCAGGGTGACGATGCGCCGGCCGCGCACCTGCTCGAAGCCGGCCATGATCGCCATGTGCTGGCCGAAGTTGCCGTTGAACAGAATCACCCGCGTGACGTCCGGGCGCTGCTGGAACTGTTCGCGCAGGATGGCGGCGGAGCGGTCGCGGCTGCCGTCGTTGACGAAAATGATTTCGTAGGGGATGTGCAATGCGTCGAGCGCCGGGTACAGGCGCGCGAACAGGGCCGCGAGGCCCTGCTCCTCGTTGTAGACCGGAATGACGACCGAGAGTTCGAGATTCATCGTCGGAGGTTCATTTCTCGGACGTTCATTTCTTGTTGTCCCGGATGACTTCGGCGACGGCCGCGCACACCCGATCGACGTCGGCGTCGTCCATGGCCGGGAACAGCGGCAGCGTCAGCGTGGTGCTGCCTATGCGTTCCGCCTGCGGGAAGTCCCCCGGATTGTAGCCGAGTTGGCGGTACAGCTTGAACAGGTGCATCGCCGGATAATGCACGCCGACGCCGATGCCGCGCTGATGCATCGCCTGGATGAAGCCGCCGCGATCGATGCGCAGGCGCTCCAGCGGCAGCAATACCTGGAACATATGCCAGTTGCAGTTCGCGTAATCCGCCAGCGGCAGCACGCAGCCCGAGTCCGCATCGAAGCGCTCGAAATAACGCCGCGCGAGCGTGCGGCGCCTGGCGGCGAACGCTTCGAGGTGCTTCAGCTGGCCCAGGCCGATGCGCGCCGCGATATCGGTCAGATTGTGCTTGCCGCCCGCGATCTCGACTTCCTGGCCGCCGTCGGGCAGGCGCACCACGCCTTGCAGGCGCAGCCGGGTGCACAAATCGGTTTCGGCGGCGTCGGCGAGCACCAGGCAGCCGCCTTCCGCGGTGGTGATGTTCTTGTTGGCGTGAAAGCTGATGGCCACCAGATCGCCGAAGCTGCCGATGCGCCGGCCGCCCCAGGTGGCGCCCATGCTCTGCGCCGCATCCTCGATCACGCGCAGGCCGCGGCGCCGCGCGATGTCATACAGCCGGTCGCGGTCCACCGGGAGCCCCGCCATGTCCACCGGCAGCAGGGCGCGGGTGTTCCCCGTGATCGCGGCTTCGATGCGCGCGAGATCGATATTGCGTGTCGCCGCATCGACGTCCACGAACACCGGCCGCGCACCCGCGCGCAGGATCACGTTGGCCGTGGCCACCCAGGAGAGCGGCGTGGTGATGACTTCGTCGCCGGGCTGCACGCCGGCGACGGACAGCGCAATTTCCAGCGCGCCGGTGCCCGAGCTCATCACCCGCACCGGCCGGCCGCCGAAATACTGCGACAGCGCCTGCTCCAGTTGGTTGACGCAGGGGCCGCTGGTGATCCAGCCTGAGCGCAGCACGTCGGCCACGCCCGCGATGGTTTCCTCGTCTATCGAGGGGCGGGTGAAGGGCAGGTAGTCCATCAGGAGCGCGCGACGACCGCGCGCAAGGCGCTCGTAACCACGGTGATCGCGGGGCAATCGTCGCTGTGCAGGTTGTCGAGTAGGCAGGTCATCAGGAGCGTGCGACGATATAGACGCCGATGATGATCACGCCGATGCCGGCCAGCCGCGTCACGCTGACCGCCTCGCCGAACAGGTACCAGGCCGCCACGGCGTTGAGCACGTAGCCGATGGAGAGCATCGGATAGGCGATCGAAACCTCGACCCGCGACAGGCCCAGGATCCACACCACCAGGCTCACCACGTAGCAGATCACGCCGCCCAAGATGTGCGGTTCCAGCGCGAGCTTCATCCCCACCGGGACGATGTTGCCGGCGCTGAATTCGAACTGCCCGACCGCGTTGGTGCCGGCCTTGAGCAGCAATTGGGCCGTGGCGTTGAGGAACACGCCCAGCATCAGCAGCGAGAAACTGACCAGGTTCATGGATTTGCGGCGAGATGTCGGGCGACGACGATGCGGCGCGTGTCGCGCGCGACCAGACGCATCGGCAGGCCCTTGGCGCGGAACGCCTCATAGGCGCGGGGCGGTATCAGCGCCAGCGCCTCGCGTTCGGCGTTCCAGGTCGTTTCGAACTGCGCGAGCGTGGGGATGAATTTTTCGGGCTCCTGCGCGATGCCGAAACCCAGTTCGTCCTTGTAGGCCACCATGGTGGTGCTGCGCCGCAGATAGAACTGCAGCGACTGGTCGTAGGTGTCGACGCTGTAAAAGGGCATGCCGGGTTTCAATTCTGGCTTGATTTTCTGGGCGATATGATACGCGGATTTGGTCGTGGACAGGCTTTCGTGGCCGCTCAGCGCGAGTTGCGCGAACGCGAGGCCCGCGCCGGCCAATACCACGAGCGCCGCTTGCGTTTTGCCGCGCCACGCCAGCCAGGCGCAGCCGACGGCGCCGGCGATCTGCAGCAGGGCCGCAACATACAGCCAGTCGGCGTAATCGTAGAGCAGGAGCAGCTCGACCGAATCATCGCGGCTGGCGTAACGCCCGATGCCGGGCAGCAGCGCGAGCAGGGCGATTCCCGCAAGCGCGGCCGGCAGCGTCTGCCAGGCGAGCGCGCGCGCGCCGAGCTGCGTCAGGCGCGCGCCGATGAGCAGCGCCAGCGCCGGGAACATGGGCAGGATGTAGGGCAGCAGCTTGGAACTGGAGGCGGAGAAAAACACGAACACCACGGCCGCCCACAGGAACAGAAAGCGCCGCACCTGGAAGCGCTGCTGCGGGTCGCGCTTCCACGCGCGCGCCAGGGCATCGATCAGGATGAGCGTCCACGGGAGCATGCCCGCCAGCAGCACCGAAACAAAATAGTAGGGCGCCTCGTAGCGCTCGTGCTGCCTGGTGAGGAAACGTTCGAAATGCTCGTGAATGAAAAAGAAGTGAAAGGACTCCGGGTTGGCGCGCGACACCGCGACGAACCAGGGCAGGGTCAGCGCGAGCAATAGCGCGACGCCGGCGAAGAGGCGCAGACGGCCGGCCAGCCGCCAGTCGCGCTCGATCAGCATGTAGAGGACCAGCGCCGCAGCGGGCAGCACCAGGCCGATCAGACCCTTGGACAGCAGCGCCAGCGCGAGCGCGGCCCAGGCGGCGAGCATCCAGGGGGTGCGCGCGCGCGCCTCGGCGGCGTCGTGCTGGGCAAGCAGGAAGGCGCACACCGCAGCCGACAGAAAGAAGCTCACCCCCATGTCGAGCGTGTTGACGTGCCCGATCAGCACCCAAAGCAGGCTCGAGCCCAGCACCAGCGCCGCATACAGGCCGGCTTGCGCGCCGAACAGCCGCCGGCCGGTGAAAAATACCATGAGCACGCCGAGCAAACCGGTGAGCGCACTCCATAGCCTGGCGGTCCATTGGTGCTCGCCGAACACGGTATAGGCCGCCGCCGTGGCCCAGTACTGCAGCGCGGGTTTTTCGAAATACTTGATGTCGTTCAGGCGCGGCGTGATCCAGTCGCCGCTCGCCACCATCTCACGCGGGATCTCGGCGTAGCGCCCCTCGTCCGGATTGACCAGCTTGCGGTATTCGAGATTGGAGAACCAAACCGCCGCGAAGGCGAGCAGCGCTATGAGAGTACGGGCGACGGCGATCTTCAACTGAACAGGAGTGCCGCGGCGACCCTGCGCTCCTCGGCCGCCAGGATATTGTAGGTGCGGCAGGCGGCCTGCAGGTCCATCACCTCGAGGCCGATGCGCGCCTCGATCAGCGCGCGCGTGAGCTCGGGCCGGGGAAAGCGCAGACGCGCGCCGGTGCCGAGCAGCACGATTTCCGGCTTCAGTTCGGCGAGCCGGGCGAAATCCCCGGCGTCAAGATCGTCGAACCCGGCAGGCCGCCAGTCGGTCACCAGCCGGTCCGGCTGGACGACGAGGTTGTGCTCATGGCGTTCCCGGTTGACCATGACGTAGCCCTCACCGTAGCCGGTGAACAGGTTGATGCCGGAGATATTGGACAGATGGAGCTTCAAGGGAGTGCTCAAATGAGCTAAAATTATAAACTTTTTCAGCACTTACCGCGACTTTGCGCTGCAGCATATGAGACAGTTTGCACGAATCAACCGCCTGCCCTTGTACGTCTTCAACATCACCAACGAGTTGAAGATGGCGGCCCGCCGCGCGGGCGAGGACATCATCGACATGAGCATGGGCAATCCCGACGGCCCCACGCCCAAGCACATCGTCGACAAGCTGGTGGAGGCGGCGCAACGCCCCGATACGCACGGCTATTCGGTGTCCAAGGGGATACCGCGCCTGCGCCTCGCCATCACCGCCTGGTACCGGCGGCGCTACGGCGTGGAGCTCGATCCGGACAGCGAAGCCATCGTCACCATCGGTTCCAAGGAAGGCCTGGCGCACCTGATGCTCGCCACGCTGGAGCGCGGCGACACGGTGCTGGTGCCCAATCCGAGCTACCCGATCCACATCTACGGCGCCATCATCGCCGGGGCCGATATCCGCTCGGTGCGCATGACCCCGGGCGTCGATTTTTTCGCCGAGGCCGAGCGTGCGATCCGCGAACTGATCCCGAAGCCGAAAATGCTGGTGATCGGCTTTCCCTCGAACCCGACCGCGATGTGCGTCGAGCTGGAATTCTTCGAGCGTGTGATCGCCCTGGCCAAGGCGCACGACATCATGGTGGTGCACGACCTCGCCTACGCCGACATCACTTTCGATGGCTGGAAGGCGCCCTCGATCATGCAGGTGCCGGGCGCGCGCGACGTGGCGGTGGAATTCTTCACCATGTCGAAGAGCTACAACATGGCCGGCTGGCGCATCGGCTTCATGGTGGGCAACAAGGATCTGGTGCACGCGCTGGCGCGCATCAAGAGCTATCACGACTACGGCACTTTCGCGCCGATCCAGGTGGCCTCGATCGTCGCGCTCGAGGGACCGCAGGAGTGCGTGGAGGAAACCCGCCTCAAGTACCAGAAGCGGCGCGACGTCATGGTGAAGGGGTTGCACGAAATGGGCTGGATGGTGGCCAATCCCAGGGCCTCGATGTATATCTGGGCCAGGATTCCGCAGCACTACAGCGGCATGGGCTCGCTCGAATTCTCGAAGAAGATTCTCAACGAAGCCAAGGTGGCGGTGTCCCCGGGCATCGGCTTCGGCGATTACGGCGACGATCATGTGCGCATTGCGCTGATCGAAAACGAGGCGCGCTCGCGACAGGCGCTGCGGGGCATCAAGGACATGTTCAGGAAGGATGGCGCGCTGTGATGCAGATTCCCGGGAAACGGCTCAAATGAATCCGATCTGCGTGGGACTGCTGGGCACGGGCACGGTCGGCGGCGGTACCTGGAACGTGCTCGCGCGCAACCAGGAGGAAATCCAGCGCCGCGCCGGGCGCGGCATCCGCATTACCAAGGTTGCCGACCAGGACCTGGCGCGGGCGCGGCAATTGGTCGCGGGCAAGGCCGCGGTCACCGCTGACGCCTGGGAGGTGGTGAACGACCCCGCGATCGACATCGTGGTCGAGCTGATCGGCGGCTGCGACGTCGCCCGCGAGCTGGTGCTGAAAGCGATAGCCAACGGCAAGCATGTGGTCACCGCCAACAAGGCGCTGCTCGCGACCCACGGCAACGAAATTGTCGCCGCCGCGCAGAACATGGGCGTGATGGTGGCGTTCGAGGGCGCGGTGGCCGGGGGCATCCCGATCATCAAGGCCTTGCGCGAAGGCCTTACCGCCAACCGCATCGAATGGATCGCCGGCATCATCAACGGGACATCGAACTTCATCCTGTCCGAAATGCGCGACAAGGGCCTCGCCTTCGGCACGGTGCTGGAGGAGGCGCAACGCCTGGGCTATGCCGAGACGGACCCGACGTTCGACATCGAGGGCATCGACGCCGCGCACAAGCTCACCATCATGTCGGCGATCGCCTTCGGCATCCCGATGCAGCTCGACAAGGTCTACACCGAGGGTATCTCCGCGCTGACCCAGGAAGATATCCGCTACGCCGAGCAGCTCGGCTACCGCATCAAGCTGCTCGGCATCACCCGCAGGACCGCCGAAGGCATAGAGCTGCGCGTGCACCCGACGCTGGTCCCGGTGCGGCGCCTGATCGCCAACGTCGAAGGCGTCATGAATGCGATCCTGGTGAAAGGCGACGCGGTCGGCGCCACCCTGTACTACGGCGCCGGCGCCGGCGCGGAGCCGACCGCAAGCGCGGTGGTCGCCGATCTGGTCGACGTGACGCGCATGCACACCGCCGACCCGGAGCACCGCGTGCCGCACCTGGCGTTCCAGCCCGACCAGTTGTCCGACGTCGCCATCCTGCCGATGGAGGAGGTGGTCACCTCCTACTACCTGCGCATGCGCGTGGTGGACCGGCCGGGCGTGCTGGCGGACATCACCCGCATCCTCGCCGACCGCAGCGTGTCCATCGACGCCATGGTGCAAAAGGAGCCGTCCGAGGGCGAGGAGCAGGTGGACATCATCATGCTCACCCACGAGACGCGCGAGAAGCAGATCAACGCCGCCATCGCCGCGATCGAGAACCTCGCGGTAGTGACCGGCAAGGTGACGCGC
>MERK01000074.1 GCA_001770575.1 Betaproteobacteria bacterium RIFCSPLOWO2_12_FULL_64_23 | reverse complement strand
GGTGGCGCAGGCCTTCTACAACAAACAGGCCGGGGTGAAGCGTCTGGTCACCGAAACCGGCGCCGGCCAGTGGGGCTCCGCGCTCGCTTTCGCGGGTGCCCTGTTCGGGCTGGAAGTGAAGGTGTTCATGGTGCGCGTGTCCTACGACCAGAAACCTTACCGCCGCGCGCTGATGGAGACCTACGGCGCGAGCTGCACGCCTTCGCCTTCAAACGAGACCCAGGCGGGCCGTGCCATCCTCGCCCAGCGTGCCGACCATCCGGGCAGCCTGGGCATCGCGATTTCCGAGGCGGTCGAAATGGCGGCGCCGCGCGAGGACACCAAGTACGCGCTCGGCTCGGTGCTGAACCACGTGCTGCTGCACCAGACGGTGGTCGGCCAGGAAGCGATGGCGCAGATGGACATGGCGGGCGACTACCCGGATGTGATCGTCGGCTGCACCGGCGGCGGTTCGAACTTCGCCGGCATCGTGTTTCCCTTCCTCGGCGCGCAGTTGCGCGGCGGCAAGAAACTGCGCATCGTCGCGGTCGAGCCGGCGGCCTGTCCCAGCCTGACGCGCGGTCAATACGCCTACGATTTCGGCGACACCGCGCATCTGACGCCGCTCACCAAAATGCACACCCTGGGCTCGACCTTCACCCCGCCCGGATTCCACGCCGGCGGCTTGAGATACCACGGCATGGCGCCGCTGGTGAGCCACATCAAGCAGCTCGGGCTGATCGAGGCGGTCGCCTATCACCAGACCACCTGTTTCGACGCGGGGGTACTGTTCGCGCGTGCCGAGGGCATCCTGCCGGCGCCGGAGGCGAACCACGCGGTCAAGGGCGCGATCGTAGAGGCGCTGAAATGCAAGGCCGAAGGCAAGTCGCGCACCATCCTGTTCAACCTGTGCGGCCACGGCCATTTCGACATGCAGGCGTACATCGAGTATTTCGGCGGCAAGCTGCAGGACCTGCAGTACGACGAGGCCGAGCTGGCGATGGCGCTCGCGGGGCTGCCCTCGGTCAAGGCCGCCTGAGTTGGCGTAGCACGCGGGATCACGGAAGGGCCGGGACCCTTCCGCGCCCGCCCGATCGCCTCGTGCTCCAGCCGCTACCCAGATCCTCCCACAGCGGGAGCCCGCGCATGGAATTCCAGACACTCAAAGTCGCACTCGTCGATCAGATTGCGACCATCGAACTCAACCGGCCAGAGCGCGCCAACGCCATGGAACTCGGCATGTGGACCGAGCTGCGCGATGCGATGCGCTGGCTCGACGAGACCGCCGCGGCACGCGTCGGCGTGATTTCCGGAGCCGGCAAGCATTTCACCGCCGGCATAGACCTGGGCATGCTCACCGGGATGCAGGCGCGCATTCGCGATGACGGCGGCGGCGACTGCGACGGCCGCGCGCGCGAGAAACTGCGGCGCGTGATCCTCGACCTGCAGGACACGCTCAGTTCGATCGAGCGCTGCCGCAAGCCGGTGATCGCGGCGATCCACGGCGCCTGCGTCGGCGGCGGCATCGACCTCATCTGCGCCTGCGATCTGCGCTACTGCTCGGCCGATGCATTTTTCTCGGTGAAGGAGATCGATGTCGGCCTGACCGCCGACGTCGGCACACTGCAGCGGCTGCCCCGGCTCATCGGCGAAGGCGCGGCGCGCGAACTCGCCTACACCGGGCGCAAGGTCGGCGGCGCCGAAGCGAAAGAACTGCGCCTGGTCAACCATTGCTATGCGGATCGGGAAACGCTGATGGCGGCGATGCGCGAATTCGCCGCGACGCTCGCGGCAAAGCCGCCGCTGGCCTTGCGTGGATGCAAGGAAATGATCACCTATGCGCGCGACCACACGGTCGCTGACGGCCTGAACTACGTCGCCACATGGAATGCCGCGATGCTCTTGTCCACCGACCTCGACGAGGCGCTCGCCGCGGGCAGGGAAAAGCGCGCGGCTAAATTCAGGGACTGACGCGCGCTCGATCCAGGCTGCGGGCTCGGCAGTTTCGTTTTGTAATGAGGCACTATTTCTTCAGCTTGCCGATGAAACGCTGGCGGAACTTGGCCACCTTGGGCTGCACCACCATCATGCAGTAAGGCTGGTTTGGATTGCGCTGGTAGTACTCCTGGTGGCCGGCCTCGGCGACATAGAACCTGCTTGCCGCCGTGACCTCGGTAACGATCGGACTGTCCCATAGGCCGGCGGTATCGAGCTTGGCTATCACCTCCTCCGCCACAGCCTTCTGTTGCGGCGCGTGATAGAAAATCGCCGAGCGGTACTGCGGCCCGTAGTCGCTGCCCTGGAAGTTGCGCGTGGTCGGGTCGTGAATGACGAAGAACACTTCCAGAATCTCGCGCAAGCTGACCACCGCCGGATCGAAGCGGATCTGCACCACCTCGGCGTGACCGCTGCTGCCGCTGCACACGTCGGCGTAAGTGGGGTTCTTCAACTCCCCGCCCATGTAGCCCGATTCAACCGACTCCACCCCCTTCAGGCCGTCGAATACCGCCTCCAGGCACCAGAAGCAGCCGCCGGCCAGGGTGGCAATTTCGTTTCCGTCTTGTGACTGCGCCATGTCGTTCACCTTTCACCTGCGATGCACAGCATCCAGTTCAGTCTGGCGCTGCTATTTCTTCTTCTTGGCGTAAAGAATAGTGCCCTTGCAGCGGCGCGCGCCGCAGCGGCACAGGTACAGCCGCTTCAACTCGGGCGTATGCCTTTCCTCGAGCTCGATGCGGTAGTCGTAGCTTAGTTCCTCGCCCGGGCGGATCGCGCGCAGCGTCTCGATGTAAATGCGATCCTCGTCATCCACGGCCTCGCAGTTGGGCGCGCAGCTGTGATTGATCCAGCGGGCGCTGTTGCCGCCGTGGGTGGCATCGATGACCATGCCGTCATCGAGCGCAAACAGGAACGTATGCGGGTTGTCGTCTTTCGCATAGCGCTTGTCCACCTGCGCCCCGGTCAGGCGCTCGCCCTTGTACTCGACCAGACGGGTGCCGGCCGGGATGCGGGTGGTGGCGAATACGCCCATGCCATGGATGCCGGAATTGCGCACGACGAAACGGCGGCGCACCTTGCTCTTTCTGCGAGTCATGGATATTGCGGTTGGTGTGGGAAACAGGGCGCGATTTTAGACCATAATGGCGCGAGTCGGCTGCTTTTTCCGCTTCTTGGCTGTAGACTTTCAAATACCAGTCCGAGCGGAACCGCAACATGCACGCCCTACGCACTGCCGACGAGCGTTTTCTCGACCTGCCGGGCTACTCTTACGCGCCGCACTACCTGAAACAACTGCCGGGATTCGAGGGCCTGCGCCTGCATTACCTTGACGAGGGCAAGCGCGATGCCGCGCATACTTGGCTATGTTTGCACGGACAGCCGACCTGGTCCTATCTGTACCGAAAGATGATCCCGCCGATTGCCGCTGCGGGTGAGCGCGTTCGTCTAGCGCGCGCCTTGACCGCGTTCGGCGCCAACTGAGAAAGGGTACGTCATGTCGGTCCACACGGAGAGAAGCGGTCCGGTCAGCACCATCATCATGGAGCGACCCAACGTGCGCAACGCGGTCGATCCGGCGACCGCCGACGCGCTGGTGGCAGAGTTCGAGGCCTTCAACCGCGACCCACAGGCGTTGGTCGCAGTGTTCTTCGGCTCGCACGGCACGTTCTGCGCAGGCTGGGACCTGAAGTACGGCGCCTCCCTCGCGGGCAAGGACGCGCGTCGCGAACTCAATCTGGATTTCCCGCCGGGCGCCGCACCGGTTCCGCGCGGCCCGATGGGGCCTACACGCCTCGCGCTGGACAAGCCGGTGATCGGCGCCATCGCCGGCGCCGCCGTGGCCGGCGGGATGGAACTCGCGCTGTGGTGCGACCTGCGCGTCATGGAGGAAGACGCCTTCTTCGGCGTCTACTGCCGCCGCTGGGGCGTGCCGTTGATCGACGGCGGCACGGTGCGCCTGCCGCGCATCGTCGGCATGGGGCGCGCCATGGACATCATTCTGACCGGGCGCAAGGTCGACGCCGAAGAAGCGTATCGTATCGGCTTGTGCGAGCGCGTGGTGCCGCGCGGCCAGGCGCGGCAGGCTGCCGAGGCACTGGCGCTGGAGATTGCGCGCTTTCCGCAGGGCGCGGTGCGCGCCGACCGGCATTCGGCCTACGCGCAACACGGCCTGCCGGTGCGCGCGGCGATGAAGCTGGAATGGGCGAACAGCGCCGGCACCCTGACCGAAGCGATTCAGGGCGCCGGGCGCTTTGCCTCGGGCAAGGGCCGGCACGGCGTATTCGACGACATTTGACGGCTATCTGGAGACCGGTCATGAACGATCGAGCTGTTGCACCAACGGAGCAAACAAGCAACCAGCCGCCATTGCTCGTCGGCTACAACGCCTGGGAGCAAGACGCCATCCTGCGCGCCGCGGTGGAGCGCGAAGGCGGCGGCTGGATCGGGGCGCGGGCGCACAGACTGGGCGAGCTGGTGGGCGGCGAGCGCATGCAGCTGCTCGCCGATCAGGCCAACCGCCACTTGCCGCAACTGCGCACGCACGACCGCTTCGGCGAGCGCATTGACGCCGTCGATTATCACCCGGCCTATCACGAACTGATGGCGCTCGCCTTCGGCGCCGGGCTGCATTCCGTCGCCTGGAAAGCGCGGCGCGACGGCGCCTTCGTTGCCCGCGCGGCGCTCAATTATCTGTGGAACCAGGCCGAGAACGGCACTTCCTGCCCGGTTACCATGACCTTTGCCGCGGTGCAGGTGATGCGCAACGATGCCGAGATCGCCGCACAGTGGGAGCCGAAGATGCTCGCCGACGCCTATGACCCCAGCCCGCTGCATCTGTCGCAAAAGCGGGCCGCGACCGTGGGCATGGCGATGACCGAAAAGCAGGGCGGCTCGGATCTGCGCAGCAACCAGACGAGCGCCACGGCGCTCGCCGACGGCGCGTATGCGCTGGAAGGGCACAAGTGGTTCTGCTCGGCGCCGATGAGCGACGGCTTTCTCACGCTTGCGCGCACCGTCGCCGGCGTGACTTGTTTCTTCGCCCCACGCTGGCTTGCCGACGGCAGCCGCAACGGCATCCACATCCAGCGCCTGAAAGACAAATGCGGTAACCGCTCCAACGCGTCCGCCGAAATCGAGTACCACGGTGCCTGGGCGCGCAAGATAGGCGCAGACGGACGCGGCATCGCCACGCTGATCGAGATGGCCCACCTGACGCGTTTCGATATCGTCGTTGCCTCTGCCGGCATGATGCGCGGCGCACTCAATCAGGCGCTGCACCATTGCGAGCACCGCCATGCATTCGGCAAACGCCTCGCGCAGCAACCGCTGATGCAGAACGTGCTCGCCGATCTCGCTCTGGAAACCGAAGCGGCGACGCTGCTCGCCTTGCGTTTGGCGCGCGCTCTGGATCGATCTGCTCACGACCCGCAGGAACGGCTGCTCGCGCGCATCCTGACCCCGGTGGCCAAGTACTGGCTCGCCAAGCGCAACCCCGCGTTCATGTTCGAAGCGATGGAATGCCTGGGCGGCAACGGCTACGTCGAGGAAGCCCCGTTGGCGCGCTTGTACCGCGAGGCACCGGTGAACAGCATCTGGGAAGGCAGCGGCAACGTCGCCTGCCTGGATGTGCTGCGCTCGATGCAGAAGCAGCCCGACTCGGCGGCGGCGCTGCTCGCCGAAATCCGCGCCGGCGCCAGCGGCGACCGGCATCTGGCGCTATTGGTCGACGCCATCGAGACCCAGCTGGCCGAGACCGGCGCCATCGAGCGACGCGCGCGCCGCATCGTCGAAATGGCGGCGCTGGCGCTGCAGGCGAGCCTGATGGCGCAGCACGCCGCGCCCGCGGCAGCCGATGCGTTCTTCAGTTCGCGCGTGCAAGGCGACTGGGGACATGCCTTTGGTACCCTGCCCGGGAGCGCTCGCTGCGACGAGATCATCGCGCGCAGCCGGCTCGGCTGAGGCCGCCATTGTGGCAGACATGTGGCGGCTGTGCGACCCTGCGCTCGGGCGCGCCCCCCGGCGTCCGCTGGAAATAGGGCCGGACGCCGCTTGCCACGGCGTATAATTGCAACTTGGAGTCCAATATGCGCATCGAAGCACACGTACACGGCACCATCCCATTGCGGCCCGAGACGAGCCTGTCCCAGGTGGAGACCGCGCTGCGTCCGTGGCTGCGCTATATCGACGAGGACAGCCTCGCCGATGCGAGGAGCGTCTACGAGGACGAACCCGGCCTCAGCTTCGACGCCAAGGGCAAGATTCTGGATATCTGCTGGACCGGCGACGTAGGCCGAGGGTTCCGTGAATTGATCGAGGAGGCGCTGCAAGCGCTTTGCCCGCACACCGAGTCGGCCACGGAAATCGAAGTCAGCTATTACCACGACGACGGTCAGGACGAATTCGGCATGGTCTTTGTCGGCCCCACGCCTGAATCCATCCATGAGCGCCAGAAAAGCCGCATGATCGACGATGTGTCCGGCATGCTGGCCCGCCATTTCACCGAAGCGGAAATCGGCGAAGTGGCGGCACTGGTGAATCAGCTGTTCGAGCGTAATTGGACCGAAAAGACCGGCAGCGCCCAGTCCGGCTCCACCACCGCCCCGCGCGGCCTGACACCTGCGCAGCGCCGGCGCTTGCACTAGGGCCTGTTGACATTCAGCACATGAGCGCGACGGGGGTAATTTGGGATGCAGCGCAAGGCG
>MERK01000073.1 GCA_001770575.1 Betaproteobacteria bacterium RIFCSPLOWO2_12_FULL_64_23 | reverse complement strand
TCGAAGCGCCTTCGCGTCTTCCCAGCCTTTCCACCGAGGACTGCTGCGAGGACGAGCTGCAGGTGGTGTGTGCGCCGACGCACCCGCTGGCAAAGCTCAAGGCGGTGACGCCGAAGCAATTGCTGCTGCATCCGTACATCAGCCGCGAGCCCGGCTCGGGTACGCGCGAAGTGACGGACAGCTATTTTCGCAGCGCCGGATTCTCGGCGGAACAGCTGAACTCGGTGATGGAACTGGGCAGCCCGGACGCGATCAAGGGCGTGGTCGAAACCGGCCTGGGCTTTGCCATCATGTCCAAGGTGATCGTGGCCAAGGAAAAGCAGCTCGGCATGCTGGTGGCGCTGCCGCTAGTACCCAGGCTCACGCGCACGCTCTCGCTGGTCTATCCGAAGGAGAAATTTCGCTCGCGCCTGGTCAGCCGTTTTGTCGAGTTTTCCAAGGGCAAGCTGAAGACTTCCTTCAAGGGGTGACGCGGTGACCCGTTTTCCAGGTCGTCCGGCGAAGTAGATGCCACGCCCGATCCGCGCCAGTATCAGCTTGTCCGCCTTGAAGCACAACCTCGGCGTGGCGCGGCGCCACGCGCCAAAATCCAGGGTCTGGGCGGTGGTGAAGGCCGATGCCTATGGCCACGGTCTCGCGCGCGTCGCGCAGGCCCTGGCCGCCGCCGACGGCTATGCGCTGCTGGACCTGAACGAGGCGGTGCGCCTGCGCGAGGCGGGCAGCGCCAAACCCATCTTGTTGCTGGAAGGGGTATTCCAGCCGGCAGACCTGGAGATCGTCGATCGCTACGGGCTGACCGTGGTTGTGCACGATCTCGAGCAGATACTGATGCTGGAGCGCGCCCGACTATCGACGCAAATCAGCGTTTACCTGAAGATCAACACCGGTATGAACCGGCTGGGGTTCGCTGGACCGCGGGCGCGCGCCGCCTACGACCGGCTGCAGGCTGGTGGCAAGGCTGGGACCATCGCGTTGATGACCCATTTTGCAGACGCGGACGGCAGCGCTGGTGTTGCCGCACAAATGGCGCGCTTCTCTGAATGGACCGCCGGCTTGCAAGGTGAGGCGACGCTGGCCAATTCGGCCGCGATTCTGCGCTACCCCGAGACGCATGCCGATTGGGTGCGGCCGGGCATCATGCTCTACGGCTGCTCGCCGATTGCCGATGTGAGCGCTGAAATACTTGGCCTGCAGCCGGCGATGACGCTGGCGAGCGAGATTATCTCGGTTCAGGAACTGAAGCCTGGCGACCGGGTCGGGTATGGTGGCACCTTTGTCGCACGGCACTCCATGCGCATAGGCGTGGTTGCGTGCGGCTATGCAGACGGCTATCCGCGCCATGCGCCTGGGGTTAACGACAGCAACACCCCCGTCATTGTTGCGGGCGCGCGCACGCACACCGTGGGCCGAGTATCCATGGATATGCTTTGCGTGGACCTGAGCGCCATCCCGCAAGCCAGGGTAGGCAGTCCGGTGATCCTGTGGGGCGAGGGGTTGTCGGCGGACGAAGTCGCGGCGAGCGCCGGCACTGTCAGCTACGAGATGTTGTGCGCATTGGCCGCGCGGGTGCCGATCGTGGAGGTCTGAAAACGCGGTAACATTCGACCCTGAAAGCGCCGGACGATGCAGGTGCCGTTCAATTTCAAGTAGAGGTCATCATGGCTATGCACAGCTATACCGCGATCGTGGAAAAGGAAGGCGACATGTACGTGGCGCTCTGCCCGGAGCTAGATGTCGTCAGCCAGGGTGAAAGCATCGAGCAGGCGACCGCGAACCTGAAGGAAGCCGTGGAATTGTTTGTCGAATGCGCCGACCCGCAGGAGATCGCAAAGCGACAGCACGGCGAAGTCTACGTGACCCGATTCGAAGCAGTGCATGGCTAAACTTGCCGTTATCTCCGGCAAGGAAGTCTGCAGGATTCTAGCGCGCCACGGCTTCTTGGAGGTGAGAAGGCGCGGCAGCCACGTCGTGATGCAAGTTCGCACGTCTGCCGGCAGCGTTACGGTTCCGGTGCCCGATCATGAGGAGTTGAAGATCGGCACACTGCAGTCGATCATCCGGCAATGCGGCCTGCCACGCTCAGAGTTCGAGTCCTGAACGTGGCTAAATCCAAATCCGTCTACACCTGCACCGAGTGCGGTGGCAGCGCGCCGAAATGGCAGGGCCAGTGCCCGAGTTGCGCCGCCTGGAATACGCTCGTCGAAACCGCGGCGGAGACGGCATCGACCCACCGCTACAAGAGCGTTGCGGCCGCATCCAAGTTGCAGAAGCTGGCCGAGGTGAGCGCGCGCGAAGCGCCGCGCCTGCCCACCGGAGTGGCCGAGTTCGATCGCGTGCTAGGCGGCGGACTGGTCGCCGGGCAGGTGGTGCTGATCGGCGGTGATCCGGGCATCGGCAAGTCGACGCTGCTGTTGCAGGCACTCGCCGCCATGAGCGGGGCGCATCTGGCGGTCTACGTCAGCGGGGAGGAGTCGGCAGAGCAAGTGGCGCTGCGCGCCACCCGCCTTGGGCTCGACTCGGGCGGCCTGCAGCTGCTCGCCGAGATCAATCTCGAAAGAATCCAGACCGTGTTGGCCGGGGCGAAGCCGGAAATCGTGGTCATCGATTCCATCCAGACACTCTATTCCGACGCGCTTTCTTCGGCTCCGGGGTCGGTGGCGCAGGTGAGGGAATGCGCGGCGCAGCTGACGCGCCTGGCCAAGCAGACCGGCACGATTATCGTCTTCATCGGTCACGTGACCAAGGAAGGCGCGCTCGCCGGGCCGCGGGTGCTGGAACATATCGTCGATACCGTGCTCTACTTCGAGGGCGATACGCAGCAGAGCTTTCGCCTGATCCGCGCGTTCAAGAATCGCTTCGGTGCGGTGAACGAGCTCGGCGTGTTCGCCATGACCGACAAGGGATTGAAAGGGGTGTCCAACCCGTCTGCACTGTTCCTGTCGCGTCACGACGGCCAGGTGCCGGGTTCCTGCGTGCTGGTGACGCAGGAAGGCACGCGTCCCTTGCTGGTCGAGATTCAGGCGCTGGTGGACGAGGCGCACGCTCCCAATCCGCGCCGTCTCTCGGTCGGCTTGGAGCAGAACCGGCTGGCGATGCTGCTGGCCGTGCTGCACCGGCACGCGGGCATCGCCTGTTTCGACCAGGATGTATTCGTCAACGCGGTGGGCGGCGTGAAAATCAGCGAACCGGCCGCCGACCTTGCCGTGCTGCTCGCGATCGTGTCGTCGCTGCGCGCCAGGCCGCTCGCGCAACAGCTGGTGGTGTTCGGGGAAGTGGGCCTGGCGGGGGAAATACGCCCGGCGCCGCGCGGACAGGAACGGCTGCGCGAGGCGGCCAAGCTTGGGTTCACCCAGGCGATCATCCCCAAGGCCAATGTGCCCAGGCAGGCGATCAGCGGCCTGGAAATCATCGCCTGCGACAGGGTCGAGGACGCCGTCGCGCGCCTGCGCTAGGCCAGGCCCTGCTCGAGCACCAGCTTGGCGGCGAGCACACCGCTGCGCACGGCCGACTCCAGCGTGGACGGATAGTCGCTGGCGGTGTAGTCGCCCGCCAGGTAAAGCCGGTCGACCGCAGTCCGGTTCGCGGGCCGTGCAATGCCAGGACGGCAGGAGAAAGTGGCGCGCTTTTCCGCGATGACGCGCGACCACAGGGGCGCGGGCAGGCCGGGCAGGAAAGCGGCGAGTTCGCGGTGGATGGCGCTTGCGAGATCGTTCTGGGAGACGAGCTGGTGGGCGCCACGCGCGCTGATCACCGCTGCCAGCAGTCCCGCTATCCCGTTCAGCCGGCCCCGGTCGAATATCCATTGAACGTTGCCGCCGTCGAAGCCCGTCATCGGTTGCGGCATCGACACCTCCTGCGGATACTGCAGGTAGCAGGTGTAAATCGGCTCGTAGGCGAGCGCGGCCACGCTCTGGCGCGTTGGCGCGAGCGCGGCGAACCGCTCGAGCAGGGCATCGATCTGATGCGGCCCCGCGGCGAGGATCGCATGGCTGTAGCGCTCCGGGCCCGCGTCCAGGACGAAGCCCTCGGCAGTCTTGTCCAGCGTCCGCACCGGCGTTCCCAGCCGCACCGAGCCGCCGTTGGCGCGCACAAAGTCCGCCGCAGGCTCCGGAAAAAGCTTGCCCAGAGCCACGCGCGGGAAAAGGAAGTCGCTGTTCGCGCGCGCGCCGTCCAGCGCATCGCGAAACAGGTTGAGAAAAACCTGCGCCGAAGCCGAGGCGGCCGGGGTGTTGAGGGCCGACACGCACAGGGGCTCCCACAAATAGCGCGCGAGCGCTCCGGTCTGGCGGTGCCGGACGAGCAGTTCGGCGACCGGCATATCGGCGGCGATACGATAGGCGTTGCGGCGCATCGCCGTCATGAAGCGCATCGCGGCCATGCGCTCGCCAAAGGTCAGCCCGCCGGCAGTCAGCAGGGCGGCGGCCAGATGCAGCGGCGCGGGAAGGCGCGGTGCGCGCAGGCTGAACTTGCCCGGGTATTCGATGGCGAGGGGCTGGCGCGCGAGCAGCCGGTCCGGGTCGGCGCCGACGGTGCGCATCAGGCGCAGGGTTTCGCGGTAAGCGCCGATCATCAGGTGCTGGCCGTTGTCGATTTCGATGCCCTCGATTTCGACCGAGCGCGCGCGGCCGCCGGGATGCCGCGCCGCTTCAAATACCGTGACCCGGATCTTCGCCTGAGCCAGCGCCACGGCTGCGGCCATGCCGGCCCAGCCGGCGCCGATGATGGCGACGTTCATGCGGTGATCCAGGTCTTGCATGCGATCCACAGTTTGCGCACCGGCGTCAACGCCGTGCGCTGGCTGAGCACCTTGCAGCCGTCGTCTGCGATTTCTCTGAGCAGTGCGCGATAGATCGCCGCCATGATCAGGCCGGGCCGCTGCGCCTTGCGGTCCAGTTGCGGCAATTGTTCGAAAGCCGCGCGGTAATAGCGCTCGGCGCGCCCGATTTGAAACGCCATCAAATGGACGAAGTTCTCGGTCTGGCGCGCGTGCAGGATGTCGTCCGCGCTGACCTTGAATTGCTGCAGCTCGCTCAGAGGCAGATAGATGCGCCCTTTGCGGCTGTCCTCACCGACGTCGCGGATGATGTTGGTCAGCTGAAACGCGAGTCCAAGAGTGTGGGCGTAGGCGAGCGTGCGTTCGTCGCGGTAGCCGAAGATCGAGGCGGCAAGCAGGCCGACCACGCCGGCGACGCGGTGGCAGTACTGCTCCAATGCGTCGAAATCGAGGTAGCGGTTCTGGCTCAGGTCCATCTGCATGCCGTCGATGATCTCGGCCAGGTATTCGTGTTTGATGCCGAAGGGCTGGATCGCGGGGGCGAGCGCGCGCGCCACCGGATGCTGCGGTTGGCCGGCGTACAGCCGGGCGAGTTCCTGCCGCCACCAGGCGAGCTTGGTGCGCGCGACGCCGGTATCGGTGCATTCATCGACGATGTCGTCCACCTCGCGGCAGAAGGCGTACAGCGCGGTGATGGCGCGGCGTCGTTGCGGCGGCAGAAACAGGAAGGCGTAATAAAAGCTCGATCCGCTCTGCGCCGCCTTGCTTTGACAGTATTCGTCGGGACTCACGCACATTCCTGGATTGCAGGGCCTATAAAACCGCAGTGAAAACATCGGCAGCGCGACATCAGCCCGTCAATGCCCGGAACAGCAGCAAAGGCCAGTCGTAAGCGCTCAACACTGGTCGGTGATGGTAGACGTCACCGTCGGCCTTGTCTATTTTTTCGAGTATGCGCAGACCGCCCTGGACGATGGTGCGGATTTCCAGGCCGATGCGCCCCGGCAGCGCGCGTCCCAGGGGCGCGCCCGATTCGATCAGCGCGCGCGCGCGCTCGACCTGAAACCGCATCAGGGCCGGCCATGGTCCCGAAGCGTCGCCGCTTGCGATCTGGCGTTCGGTCACGCCAAAATGCCGTATCTCGTCTTGCGGCAGGTAGATGCGGCCTTTGCGCCAGTCGATCTCCACGTCCTGGCAGAAGTTGATCAACTGCAGGCTGCTGCAGATCGCATCCGAACGCTTCAGGTTTTCGCCGGTTGCGGCATCGAACAAATGCAGCAGCAGGCGGCCCACCGGGTTGGCCGAGCGCCGGCAGTAATCCATGAGCTGGGCGAAGTCGGCATAGCGCTGCTTCACGACGTCCTGGGCAAATGCGTCAAGCAGGTCGTGAAACAGCGGCAATGGCAGCCGGTATCGATGCACGATCTGTCCAAGTTCGACGAAAAGAGGCCGGTGTGGCACGGCGCCCGCCTCCAACCTCCCGAGTTCTTGACGATAATCATCCAACTGCGCCAGCCGCTGGCCCGGCGGCAGGTCGCCTTCGTCGGCGAAATCGTCCGCCGAGCGGGCAAAGCGGTAGATGACCGAGACCGGATGGCGCAATGGGGCCGGCAGCAGCGCCGAGGCAACCGGGAAATTTTCGTAGTGGCCCGCGGACATTAGCTTGAAATTCTTGAGGAATTAGTAAAACTTGGGCTGACAGTATAGGAGGAAATCGCGTAAAATTGCATCCGCGCGAAGGTGGCGGAATTGGTAGACGCACTGGATTTAGGTTCCAGCGCCTTACGGCATGGGGGTTCGAGTCCCTTCCTTCGCACCATGCCGTGGAGCCTGGAGAGCGGGTTGCGAAACGGGAGTGCCCCCTTTCGGTTTCGCGGTTTAGTTACGGACTTTGAGGGAATTCGATGCAAACAAGTTTGGAAAATCTGGGTCTGCTTGAGCGCCGGCTGAACATGGCGGTTGCAGTCGAGGAAATCGAAAAGCAGGTCGACGAGCGGCTGAAAAAACTCTCGCGCAATCTGCGCATGGCGGGCTTTCGTCCGGGCAAGGTGCCGCTGAAACTCGTCGCCCAGCAATATGGACCGCAGGTGCGTTCCGAGGTCATCGGCGACACCGTGCAGAAAGCTTTCAGCGATGCGGTGCGCGAGCAGAATCTCAAGGTGGCAGGTTACCCGCGCATCGAGCCCAGATCGGGCGAGGCCGACGCCAAGAGCATCGAGTTTAGCGCCACCTTCGAGATCTATCCGGAAGTGGCGCCGGGCGATATTGGCGGGAGCAGGATCGAGCGCGCCGTGCTCTCGGTGGGCGATGCCGAGGTCGATAAGACGCTGGAAATCCTGCGCAAGCAGCGCCAGCATTTCCACAGCGTGGAGCGGCCGGCGGCAGCGGGCGACCGCGTGACCGCGGATTTCCTGGGCAAAATCGACGGCGTCGAGTTTGTCGGCGGCAAGGCCAGCGATTTTGTCTTTGTGCTGGGTGAGAAGCAGATGCTGCCCGAGTTCGAGGCCAATACCCTCGGACTCGCGGCCGGCGGCAGCAGGACGTTCGAGCTGACGTTTCCGGCCGATTATCACGGCAAGGAGGTGGCCGGCAAGCGCGCGAGCTTCGAGCTGGGCGTCAAGCTGGTCGAGGAGCCGCACCTGCCCGAGGTGGATGCCGAGTTTGCGCGTTCGCTGGGCGTGGAGGACGGCGACCTCGCCAGGATGCGCGCCGAGGTCAGGGAAAATATCGAGCGCGAAGTAAAAAAACGCAGCCAGGCCGATATCAAGAACAAGGCCATGCAGGTGCTGCTCGACGCGACCAGGATCGATCTGCCCAAGGCGCTGATCGAGATGGAAACGCAGCGCATGGTGCAGGCTGCGCGCGCCGACCTGGAGGCGCGCGGCATGAAGATGGAGCAGGTGCCCATCAATCCCGAGATGTTCGAGCAGCAGGCCCAGCGTCGCGTATCGCTGGGCTTGATCATCGCTGAGCTGGTCAGGGCGCATGATCTTGCGCCCAAGCCGGAGCAGGTGCGCGCTCTGGTGACGGAGCAGGCCGAGAGCTACGAGCAGCCCGATGAGGTGGTAAAATGGATTTATTCGCAGCCGCAGCGCCTGTCCGAGATGGAAAGCCTGGCGCTGGAGGACAATGTGGTCGCCTGGGTGCTCGGGCAGGTGAACGTCGAGGACAAGGCGGTGAATTTCGATGAATTTATGGGGAAGACGGCATGAGCGACCGAGCAGGGGCCCCGCGCAGCGGGGATGCGACCGAAGCGAATGCCGCCAGTTGCCGACGCGACCACATCTTGCGTTGCGGCACGCGCAAGGAGGCGGCATGATGCAGCCGGGCTGGAGGCCGCGCGCGGCCGGATGGATCGAGCCGCAGGCCGGTTTCGAGGGTGCGCAAGGCCTGGGCTTGATCCCCATGGTGATCGAGCAGAGCGGCCGCGGCGAGCGCGCCTACGATATCTATTCGCGCCTGCTGAAGGAGCGCGTGGTGTTTCTGGTGGGCGTGGTGAACGAGATGACGGCCAACGTGATCGTCGCCCAGTTGCTGTTCCTCGAGTCGGAAAATCCCGACAAGGACATCTCTTTCTATATCAACTCACCGGGCGGTTCGGTCTCCGCCGGACTCGCAATCTACGACACGATGCAGTTCGTCAAGCCCGACGTGAGCACCCTGTGCGTGGGCCAGGCCGCCAGCATGGGCTCGTTCCTGCTCGCAGCCGGGGCCAAGGGCAAGCGTTTCTGCCTGCCCAATTCGCGCGTCATGATCCATCAGCCCATGGGCGGTTTTCAGGGGCAGGCGTCGGACGTCGAGATCCACGCCAAGGAAATCCTGTACCTGCGCGGACGGCTGAACGAAATGCTGGCGCTGCACACCGGCCAGAGCGTGGACACCATCGCGCACGATACCGACCGGGACAATTTCATGTCTGCGGACGAAGCCGTGAAATACGGTTTGGTGGACAATGTACTGAGCAACCGCGCCGACGTTCGGAAATGAGGCTTAAATGACCGAAAAAAACACCGGTGAAAAGCTCCTGTACTGTTCCTTCTGCGGCAAGAGCCAGCATGAGGTGAGGAAGCTTATCGCCGGGCCCTCGGTGTTCATTTGCGACGAATGCATCGAGCTGTGCAACGACATCATCCGCGAGGAGACCAGCCCCGACAAGTCGGGCAAGTCGGCCAAGTCCGACCTGCCGACGCCGAAGGAGATTTGCGACATTCTCGACGAATACGTCATCGACCAGGAACTGGCGAAGCGGATCCTGTCGGTAGCGGTGTACAACCATTACAAACGGCTCAAGCACCTGTCGAAGAACGACGAGATCGAGCTGGCGAAGTCGAACATCCTGTTGATCGGGCCCACTGGTTCGGGCAAGACGCTGCTCGCGCAGACGCTGGCGCGGTTGCTGAACGTGCCCTTCGTCATCGCCGACGCCACGACCCTGACCGAAGCGGGCTACGTCGGCGAAGACGTGGAGAACATCATCCAGAAGCTGCTGCAGAACTGCGATTACGACGTGGACAAGGCCAAGCGCGGCATCGTTTACATCGACGAGATCGACAAGATTTCGAGGAAGTCGGACAACCCGTCTATCACGCGCGACGTCTCGGGCGAGGGCGTGCAGCAAGCGCTGCTGAAGCTGATCGAGGGCACCGTCGCCTCGGTGCCGCCGCAAGGCGGCCGGAAACATCCCAACCAGGATTTCGTGCAGGTGGACACGACCAACATCCTGTTTGTCTGCGGCGGCGCTTTCGACGGCCTGGAGAAGATCATTCGCAACCGTTCGGAGAAGAGCGGCATCGGCTTCGGCGCCGAAGTGCGCAGCCTCAAGGACAGCAAGGACATCACCGCGGTGCTGCGCGCGGTGGAACCGGAGGATTTGATCAAATATGGTCTGATTCCGGAATTCGTCGGGCGCATGCCGGTGATCGCAACGCTGGAAGAGCTGGACGAGGCGGCATTGATTGAGATCCTGACCACGCCCAAGAACGCGCTGGTAAAGCAGTATCAGCGCTTGTTCGGCATGGAAGGAGCGGAGCTGGAAATACGTCCTCCGGCGCTCTCGGCAATTGCACAGAAAGCACTCGCGCGCAAGACCGGTGCCCGCGGTTTGCGCTCCATCCTCGAGCAGGTGCTGCTCGACACCATGTATGAGCTGCCGACCATGGAGAATGTCAGCAAGGTGGTCATCGACGAGTCGACCGTCCTCGGCGAGGGCAGGCCGCTGTTAATCTATTCCGACCCGCCCAAGGTCGCTGGTTCTCTTTCCTGAGTGTGCAGACGGGGTTGAACTAATGTCCCCCGTCCCCATCTACCAATGAACGTCCCGCTGAGGTATCGCCATGTCCACTACTGAATACTCTTCCGAACCGACCCAGTTTCCGCTGCTGCCGCTGCGCGACGTGGTGGTGTTCCCGCACATGGTGATTCCGCTGTTTGTCGGCCGTCCCAAGTCGATCAAGGCGATGGAAATTGCCATGGAAGCGGGCAAGAGCATCATGCTGGCGGCGCAGAAATCCGCGGCCAAGGACGAGCCCGGCGCCGACGACATGTACCAGATCGGCTGCATCGCCAACATTTTGCAGATGCTGAAGCTGCCCGACGGCACGGTGAAGGTGCTGGTCGAGGGCAGCCAGCGCGCGGTGATCAAGGAAATCGAGGACCAGCGCAGCCATTACGTGGCTCTGGCCCGACCCGTTCCCGCGGATGCGAGCGACAACAACGAGGTCGAGGCGATGCGCCGGGCGCTGGTGACCCAGTTCGATCAGTATGTGAAGCTGAACAAGAAGATCCCGCCCGAGATTCTGACCTCGCTCGGCGGCATCGAGGAGGCAGGGCGCCTGGCGGACACGGTTGCGGCGCACCTGCCGCTGAAGCTGGAACAGAAGCAGCAGGTGCTGGAGATGTTCGACGTCAAGGCGCGCCTGGAGCACCTGCTCGGGCAGCTCGAGACCGAGATCGACATCCTGCAGGTGGAAAAGCGCATCCGCGGCCGGGTCAAGCGCCAGATGGAAAAAAGCCAGCGCGAGTATTACCTGAACGAACAGGTCAAGGCGATCCAGAAAGAGCTGGGCGAGGGCGAGGACGGCGCGGACCTGGATGAGATCGCGAAGAAGATCAAGGCTGCGCGCATGCCCAAGGACGCGCGCATCAAGGCCGAGGCCGAGTTGAAGAAGCTGCGCCTGATGTCGCCGATGTCGGCGGAGGCCACCGTGGTGCGCAACTATATAGACATACTGGTGGGCCTGCCGTGGAAAAAACGCAGCAAGATCTCCAAGGACATCGCCGCCGCCGATAAGAGCCTCGATTCAGATCACTATGGGCTGGAGAAGGTGAAGGAGCGCATCGTCGAGTACCTGGCGGTGCAAAGCCGCGTGGACAAGGTGAAGGCTCCCATCCTGTGTCTGGTGGGCGCGCCCGGCGTGGGCAAGACCTCCCTCGGTCAGTCCATTGCGAAGGCGACCAACCGCAAGTTCGTGCGCATGTCGCTGGGCGGCGTGCGCGACGAGGCGGAGATTCGCGGCCACCGCCGTACCTACATCGGTTCCATGCCGGGCAAGATCCTGCAGAACATGACCAAGATCGGCGTGCGCAATCCGCTGTTTCTGCTGGACGAGGTGGACAAGCTGGGCATGGACTTTCGCGGCGATCCGTCTTCGGCGCTGCTCGAGGTGCTGGATCCGGAGCAAAATCATACTTTCGTCGACCATTACGTCGAAGTTGAATACGACCTGTCGGAAGTGATGTTCGTCGCCACCGCGAACACGCTCAATATCCCGCCGGCGCTGCTCGACCGCATGGAGGTCATCCGGCTCTCGGGGTATACCGAAGACGAGAAGGTGCACATCGCCACGCGCTACCTGCTGCCCAAGCAGCTCAAGAACAACGGCCTCAAGCTCGACGAGGTCTCGATCACGGAGTCGGCGATCCGCGACGTTATTCGATACTACAGCCGGGAGGCGGGTGTGCGCAGCCTGGAGCGCGAGATTTCCAAGATCTGCCGCAAGGTGGTGAAGACCCTGGTAACCAAGAGCCGCGACAGCAAGATCGTGGTTACGGCGAAGAACCTGGATAAGTTCCTCGGCGTGCGCAAGTTCACCTTTGGCGTCGCCGAAAAGAAAAGCCAGGTTGGACAGGTGACTGGTCTTGCCTGGACCGAGGTCGGCGGCGAACTGCTCACCATCGAGGCCGTGGTGATGCCGGGCAAGGGCAAGAGCATCACCACCGGCAAGCTGGGCGAGGTGATGCAGGAGTCGATCCAGGCGGCGCTCACCGTGGTGCGCAGCCGCTCGGCCAAGCTCGGTGTTGCCGAGGACTTCTACCAGAAGATCGATCTGCACATTCACATGCCCGAGGGCGCGACGCCCAAGGACGGGCCCAGCGCCGGCATCGGCATCTGCACCGCAATGGTATCGATTCTCACCGGCATCCCGGTGCGCGCCGATGTTGCCATGACCGGGGAAATCACGCTGCGCGGGGAGGTATTGCCCATCGGCGGACTGAAGGAAAAGCTGCTCGCGGCTCACCGCGGCGGCATCAAGACGGTGCTGATTCCAGAGGAAAACGTGAAGGATCTCGCCGAGATTGCGGACAACGTCAAGAACCGCCTCGAGATCGTGCCGGTCAAGTGGATCGACCAGGTGCTCGAGCTGGCGCTGGAGCGCAGGCCGGAGGCATTGAGCAAGAAGGACGAGGTCGCCCCGATTGCGCCGGCCGCCGAAGGCCAACCGGTAAGCGGCGTCATCACGCACTGAGCGCGCACCGATCGCACCGGAAAAGCGCTTGACACGCGTGAATGGCGCTTGCTATAAAGGCCGTGCAGCCATTGTCGGCCAAGACAAGGTTGCGGTCGCATTCTCACCCCGACAGCGCATCTATTCCAATCTTTTTTTTCCCATGGCCAAACTCAATAAGAGAAGAGGGGGTTCAACGTGAACAAATCCGAAATGATTGATCAAATCGCCAAGTCGGCTGACGTCTCCAAGGCGGCGGCCGGACGCGCCCTGGACGCGACCGTAACCGCAATCAAGACCACGATGAAGAAAGGCGGCATGGTGACGCTGGTAGGATTCGGTACTTTCTACGTCGGCAAACGCGCGGCGCGCAACGGGCGCAATCCGCGCACCGGCGCGAGCATCAAGATCAAGGCCGCGCGCGTTCCAAAATTCCGCGCTGGCAAAGCACTGAAAGATGCGTTAAACTAGCGCCCTTTTTGGACCAGAGCGCCCCGCGTTTCAATCAGTCCAATAGGGTGCTTAGCTCAGTTGGTAGAGCGTCGCCTTTACACGGCGAATGTCGGGAGTTCGAGCCTCTCAGCACCCACCAGGGTGTTCCGTATTGCTGGAGTGGTAGTTCAGTTGGTTAGAATGCTGCCCTGTCACGGCAGAGGTCGCGGGTTCGAGTCCCGTCCACTCCGCCAGCAACGAAAGGCGAACCCAGACAGGGGTTCGCCTTTTTACTTGAGAGCTTAACTTCATGTTCGATCTAGTCCATAAGCACAAGAGGCTGGTGCAATTGCTGCTGGCGCTGATGGTGCTTCCGTTCGCATTCTGGGGCATTGACTCCTATCAACGCAGCGGGGGTACGGTGCAGGATCTGGCCGAGGTCGCCGGGCAGAAGATTTCCCTGCAGGAATTCAGTCTGGCGCAGCGCGACCAGCAGGAGCGTCTGCGCGCGCTTCTCGGGCGCAATTTCGACGCCGCGCTGTTGGATACGCCGGAACAGCGCGCCGAGCTTCTCGAACAGCTGATACAGCAGCGCCTGCTCGCGCTGCGCGCGGCCAAGAGCAACCTGGTGGTGACCGACGGGCAGCTGCGCGACATAGTCACGGGACTGCCGGCGTTCCAGGAAAACGGCCAGTTCTCCAAGTCGCGCTACGATGCCATGCTGCGCGCGCAAGGCATGAGCGACGTGGTATTCGAGGCCCGACTGCGCCGGGACGTCGAACTGCAGCAGCTGAACGGCGCACTGGCCGAATCGAGCCTGGTGGGCAAAGCGCAGGTCGCGCGCATGCTCGCGATCCAGGGGCAGCGACGGGAAATATCCGAGGTGGTGCTGGCGTTCGAGCAGTTCGCGGGCGAGGTCAAGCTCGCGCCCGACGCGGTCACGGCCTATTACAACAGCCATCCGGGCGAGTTCGTGCTGCCGGAGCAGGTGCGCGCGGAGTACGCCGTGCTCAATGCGGACGCGCTGGCCGCACTGGAGACGGTGAGCGAGGCCGAGGTGCGCGGCTGGTACGACAGCAACGTGCGCGCCAAATTCGAGGAACGCGCCGCGGCGAAGAAGAAGGCCGAAGATCTGCTGGCGCAGCTGCGCGCCGCGCCAGGAACATTTGCCGAGCAGGCCAAGCAGCATTCTCAGGATCCCGGCTCCAAGGACAACGGCGGCGATCTCGGCTACTTCGCGCGTGGCGCAATGGTCAAGCCGTTCGAGGACGCGGTGTTCAAGCTCAAACCGGGGCAGCTGAGCGGCATCGTCGAGTCGAGCTTCGGTTTTCACATCATCAAGCAGACCGGAATCAAGCCGGCCAAGGACGGCGAGCCCGAGCAGCGCCAGGCCAGCCATATCCTGATTACCGCTCCGGCGGTCAAGGATTTTCAGGCAATGCGTGCCGACATCGAAAAAGACCTGAAGAAGCAGCACCTGGGCAGGAAATTTGCCGAAGCCGCAGAAACCTTCAGCAATCTCGCCTACGAGCAGCCGGACAGCCTGCAACCGATCGCCGACAAGTTCAAGCTCAAGCTGCAGCAGTCCGGGTGGCTCACGCGCCAGGTCGACGCTGCGGCCGGCGTGCTCAATAACCAGAGGATACTGGATGCCTTGTTCTCGCCCGATTCGATCAAGAACAAGCACAACACGGAGGTGGTGGACGCCGGCTCCGACACGCTGCTGGTGGCGCGCGTGATCGAGCACAAACCCGCCGCGCCGAGACCGCTGGATGAAGTCAAGGCCGAGATTGCGAAAAAGCTGACCGCGCAGGAAGCCATGGCACTGGCGGTCAAGCGCGGCGCGGCCAAATACGCCGAGTTGCAGCAGGGCAAAGACGCAGGGCTGACCTGGAGCGCGGCCAGGACGGTCGAGCGTCAGGGCAAGCCGGCGGTGCACCCGGATGCGTTGAAGGCGATTTTCCGCGCCGATAGCGGCAAGCTGCCGGTCTACCTGGGCGTGGAACTGCGCGACCGCGGCTACGGCATATACCGGATTTCGCGCGTGATCGACGCGCCGCCGGCCGACGCCGCGCGCGAGAAAGAGATGCAGGAGCAGCTGGCGCGGCAAGCCGCGCAGGAGGACTCGGCCGCCTATATCGCCGGCCTCAGGGCCGCGGCCAAGATAGAAATCAACAGGGCAAGTCTGGAGAAGAAGAGCCCATAGCGGGGGATCGCGGCGCGATCCCCGCTTAGACTTCCACGGTGCCGAGCGCAGTGGTGTTGAAGCCGCCGTCGACGTAGGTCACCTCGCCGGTGATGCCGCTGGCGAGGTCGCTGCACAAGAACGCAGCGGCGTTTCCCACTTCGTCGATGGTGACATTGCGCCGCAACGGCGCATGCTTGGCGTTGTAGGCGAGCAGCTTGCCGAAGTTGCCGATGCCGGCAGCCGCCAGCGTCTTGATCGGCCCCGCGGAAATTGCGTTCACGCGTATGCCCTTCGGGCCCAGGCTCGCGGCCATGTAGCGCACCGCGGCCTCCAGGCTGGCCTTGGCCAGACCCATCACGTTGTAGTTCGGCATGGTGCGCACCGCGCCAAGATAAGTGAGCGTCAGCAGCGCGGCGCGCCGGCCCTGCATCAGCGGTAGCGCCGCCTTGGCCAGGGCGGCAAAGCTGTAGCTCGATACGTCATGCGCGATGTGAAAGGCCTCGCGCGAGATGCCTTCGAGAAAATCGCCCTCGATGGCTTCGCGCGGGGCGTAGGCGATCGAGTGCACCAGTCCGTCCATGCCGCCCCACACGCCGCCGAGTTCGGCGAACAGCTTGGCGATCTCCGCGTCGCTGGCGACGTCACAGGGAAACACCAGGCGGCTGCCGAAGTCGGCAGCCATCGTGGTCACGCGTTCCTTGAAGCGCTCGTTCTGGTAGGTAAACGCGAGATCGGCGCCCTCGCGGTGACAGGCCTTGGCGACGCCGTAGGCAATCGACCGGTGACTGAGCAAGCCGGCGATGAGAATGCGCTTTCCTGCCAGAAAACCCATGAGGACTCCGGGGTGCGAAAAAAGCGAATTATACCGGGGGACACCAATTGCGGGTTTGGGTTAACCAGAGGTGGCCCTTGCTAATTATGAACAAGATTTCCCGCTTAAGTCCAATCTGCTTCCGGGGAGACGATCAACCTTGTGCCACCACAAATATCCTGAACTGGCTCTAACTGTCGCGTCTGCTGGAATATAGGTGCCAACAACAATGGCCCAGTGAATATCCCATATTGAGCCCGATGCATTTATGATCGCTATCAATGCGACATAGGCGTTCGAATAGCCCGTGAAAACGGCCAACAGGCCGCAAGAACCCCCGTCGCAAACCCCGCCAAATGAGCGACGGTTGAAGTGCTCGGCAATGCTTCAGCGCCGACTCCACAGATTGCCGCAAACCAAGCGAACATGATCGCCAAACCGCGCGGCAGCAAACGCGGATTCAACATCCCTGCCGTAACCAGAAGGCCGAGCAGCGCGAAGACGCCGGCAGAAACACCCAGATAAGAATCGTGACCCGCCACGTTCATAACAAGAGCCGCCAACACGCCGGCGGAATTGCCAAGCAAGAACGTCAAGACCCCACGCCACGGCCCGACGGCCAACCACAGCATCGGCCCGACAAGAATGAGGCCAGAAAGATTCGCAAGGAAATGAAGAATCCCACTATGGAAGAACGGCCCGATGACAATCCGCCACCACTCCCCTCCCGATATGGCCGGGTAGTAAGCGCCGAATCTGATTACCAAGGGTTCCAACCCGCCTAGGCTATGTTGGAGGACGCTCTGGGTGATGCCCATTCCCAGGCCGACGACACACCAGAACACCAGGCCCGACCTACCGGATCGACCAAACCACAAAGAGTAGAAAAATAGCGTCCTTTCATTCGCTGCTCGCTCACCGCTCAAAAGAAGATAGTCGGTCGTGTGCATCAGAACACCAAGCACGACGATAGTCGCAAATACGATGCTTGCTCGCGTGAAGACCAAGCCGAGCGCCCCGATCGACAAACAGGCAAACACAACCATGGACCAAAGTCCGACCCGCTGGCTGCGAACGAGCGATCTGGCGAGAGGCTCCCTGAGTTCATCGACACTCATCGGAGCAACAAAGCGCTCAGAACCCGGTCTCCCCACCAAAATGCCGTGTAACGGATGCCATCCTTTCAATTTCGCGAGAACATCGCCTACGCCACTACACGGGACAGATCGATTTCCCTTCCAAATGGCCCAGCCAGTTGGATCGTGCGACGGACACGATGCTGGATCGGCCCATTGCTGTTCGGGCAGTTCGCGACAACTCATCTCATCCCCTTACCCGGAGCGCTGGTCCGAAGTGCGAACAGTATTTTGAAAGTATCACAGCGCTAGGGCAACATTGCAACGCTTAGTGGAAGGATATGGTATCTGTACCACATCCTTCCAATCCATTCACAACCCAAAGAACACCTACCTCAAGAGATTAGTAATGGATGGTCCCAAGAGCAGTCCCATCCCGATGCCTAAGGCAACCCCAGCCAGGACGACATTGATAGCTGGAATCATCGACATACCAATAATCGCAAGTCCAGCGGTTTCACTATCGAGCGCCCCGCTAACCGCATCAACTTCCCCTACCGTCATTTCTCGCATGATGATCTCCTAAGAAAAAACAAAGCAAAATTGCGGTATCCGTAGTGGTGACCACCCCATCTACCGCGCCCATACTCCACTGATGTTCCAGTGAAGAATTCCGGATTCCGTTCGAAAACCCCTCACGCATAGTCCGGCTCCGCTCTTAAGTCCCGCACCACCGTCCCGCCACCCAGTTCAACCACCCGTTCCACCGCCCGGATCGTTTCCGGCCGATGAGCGACGATGACGCGGGTGAGTTTCAAAGCTTTCACGGCGAGGTTGACTTCGCTCTCCCGCGCCACATCCAGATGGCTGGTGGCCTCGTCTAAGAACAGCAGTTGCGGCCGCTTGTACAAGGCCCGCGCCAGCAGCAAACGCTGTTTCTGCCCGCCCGAGAGCGCCGTGCCCATATCGCCGATCAGGGTCAGGTAGCCCATCGGCATGGCCTCGATCTCCGCGTGAATGGCGGCGAGTCTGGCGCACGACTCCAGCCATTTGCCATCCATCTGCGGATCGAAGAAACCGATGTTGTCGGCAATCGACCCGGCCAGCAGTTGATCCTCCTGCATCACCGCACCGAGCAGCGTGCGGTAGTTCTTGACCCCAATGTGCCCGAGAGGTATGCCGCCGACCAGCACCTCGCCCTCGGTGGGTTTCAGCAGTCCGAGCAGGAGCTTGACCAGGGTGGACTTGCCGCAGCCCGAGGGGCCGACCACGGCGACGGCTTCGCCGGGGAGTATTCTGAGATTCAGGTTCCTGAGTACCCACGGTTCGGCGTCCGAATAGCGGAAGGAAAGGTTCCTCGCTTTGAGTGTGGTGTCCGTCAATTCGCGCTCGGCACGTCCGCCAAGAACGATGTTCTCGCCGGTCTCGCTGCCGTTGCCGGTCGCCGGAGTATTCTCCTCCGACTCCGGCTCGGACAACACGATGTCGGCCAGGCGCTCGGCCTGGAGCGAGAGCATTTTCAGTTCCACCCATTTGTCGATCAGGGAGTAGACGCGGCCGGTAAAGCTGGCCTTGTAGCTGGTGAAGGCGAACAGCATGCCGACCGAGAAGACGTTGTCCATCACCAGGTGGGCGCCCAGCCAGACGATCAGCAGGTTTTCCGCGCCGGCGACGAAGCTGTGGGCGGTGCCGAAACCCAGTGTCATCTTCTGCGTGGCGATGCCGCGATTGGTGGCGTCCGCCACGGCGTTGAGCCAGCGGGCGCGGCGCGCCTCCTCGTGATTGAACAGCTTGATCGACTGTACGCCGCGAATCGATTCGAGGAATAGCGACTGTTCCCTGGCCGAGAGCACGATCTGCTCCTCGCTGGCGCGGCGCAAGGGCCGGTACGCCGCCCAGCGCAGCAGGGCGTAAAGAGCGACAGACACGAACACGACGATGGACAGTTTCATGCTGTACACCAGCATCATACCCAGAGTGGCGACCGCCATCAGGCCGTCCAGGATGGCTTCGACAAAACTGGTGGTCAGCGTGCGCTGAATGGCGCCGACGGCGCCGAAGCGCGAGACCACGTCGCCGAGGTGGCGTTTCTCGAAATAGCTCACCGGCAGGCGCAGCAGGTGGGTGAAGACGTTGGCGATCCATTGCAGGTTCAGGTGTGTGGACATGAACATCACCACCCAGGAGCGCGCGAGGCCGATGCCGGTCTGGATCACCATCAGCAGCCCGAAGCCCAGCACCAGCAGGGTGAGCAGGTCCCGATCCGCAGAAAGGATCGCGCCGTCGACCACCCACTGCATGAGGAAGGGGCTGACCAGGGCGAAGACTTCGAGCGCCATTGCCAGCAGCAGAATTTGCGCGAGCGAACGCTTCAGCCCGACCACACTGCCCATCATTTCGCGCAGGCGGATGCGTTGTTTCTCTTCCTTCTTCTCGAAGCGCGGAGTGGGGGTGAGTTCCAGCGCTACCCCGGTAAAGCGCGTGGATACTTCCGCCGCAGGCACCTTGAGTTCGCCCCGCGCCGGGTCGTGGATGACAATGCCTGAACCGTTGCGCAGCACGCGCTTGAGCACCACGAAGTGATTCAAGTTCCAGTGCAGGATGCAGGGGGTCCGCAACTTGCCCAAATCCTCCAGTTCCAGCCGCAGGGGACGGGCGGAAAGGTGGAGAGCGGCGGCGACATCGATGAGGCTCTTGAGCGTGGCCCCCTTGAGGCTGATGGCGAAGCGCTGGCGCAAGCTGAGCAGATCGGTGCGGTAGCCGTGATAGCCGGCGATCATGGCCAGACAGGCCAGCCCGCATTCAGCGGCTTCGCTCTGCATGACCAGCGGAAGCTGTCGGCCGAAGCCGAAATAGAGCGGCGGGAGACGGGCGGCCAGAGTCGTCACGAAACTTTGCCTTTCAGGCTGTAGAGCGGTTCCAGCACCCATTCGATGAGGCTGCGGGTGTCATGGAGCACATCGGCTTCCAGCGCCATGCCGGCGGCAAGCGGTTGGGGTTTGCCGTAGGCGGTGGCGGCTTGGGAGGCCAACGCCACCTGGATGCGGTACAGGCCCTCGCCGACAAACGGAAGTCCCTGTGGGACGCCGCCCGGTGGCGCGGCGCTGGCAAGCTGGGCGGGGATTTCCTGCGGCGACAGGGCGGTGCGGGATACGCCGACTACCGTGCCCTCATATTGGCCGAACTTCTGGTAGGGGAAGGCGGCATAGCGGATCAGGACTTTCTGGCCGGGCTCGATGAAGCCCGCCGCGCGGCTGGGGACGTAAAGCTGGGCTTCGAGCCGGGTGTTGGCCGGCAGGAGGGTCAGCAGCGGCTGGCTGGTGGCCGTTTGGCCGGGCTCGGCGAGGATCGCGGTGACCGTTCCATCCTGCGGCGCGGTGATCAGGATGCGCCGCTGCGCCTCGGTGGCGACGCCGGTGTGTTCGAGTTCGGAGACCAGGCGGGCGATTTGCGCCTGTTCGCGTTTGCTGCGGGCGGGCAGTTGCGCCAGTTCGTTTTGCGCCGACGTCAGTTCGCGGGCCAGCGTCAGGCGGTTGCGTTGCAGGGCCTGGTGCCGGCCTTGCTGGTCGAGCAGTTCGTCCTGCTTTTGCTGCAAGGCGAGTTCGGACAGGAAATGCCGCTCGGCGAGATTCTTGTGGCGCTGGTACTGGGAGTGGGAGGAGGCGACGCGCGCGGCCTGGGTGGCGATCTCGTTGTCGAGTTGGGCGACTTCAGCCCGCAGGTCGAGTATCCGGCGCGTGAGTTGTTCGTGTTGTTGCGCGGCGAGGCGGGCTTGCTGGGTGTGCTCGTCCTTCAGGCTTTCCTGCCGGGCGCGCACGGTTTCGAGTATGGCGGCATTGGCGCCGACGCCGACCTGACTGCCGTCCCGCGATGGCGCCAGGCCGCCGGTGAGGCGCTCCGAGGACAGCACGTAGAGCACATCCCCTTCCTTGACCGATTGCCCTTCCTTGACGCGGCGTTCGACGACCACGCCGGGTTGCTGGGCCATCACCTTGATCAAGCCACGGTCGGGCACCAAGAGGCCTGTCACCTGGGCGCGCTTGGTGTACTCGCCATAAAACAGGAAGACGAGTATCGCCCCGGCACAGAGAACGGCAAACGCCGTGAGAAAGGCGAAGGAAAACGGGCGAACCAGGATGACGCGGCCGAACCATTCGCCGCGTTTGGCTGCGAGGGCTTCGGGACGGAACAGCGCCGACTCTCCCATTTGCCTCCCCATGCCCGCGGAAAGTGTCGCAAATGACAGCGTATTGGATATGCACCGTAGCTTGGGTGAAAAGGGCTGTCAATAAGACGAAAGTCATAGAACCAAAATTGCTGTGACCTTTGCGGCATGGGTCGCTGGCCGAGGGCGACGGTTTGGTACTGATTCAGCGCGGGCGGACGGGAAGCAATCCACCGGATCAGCTACCATAGCGACCCTGGGCGGCGGGCCGGTCGAGCCTGCGCCGATCAAATCCGGAGATCCGATGAAAATTGTGCATCCCCTCGCCGCGCTTTTGGCTTTCACGGTCTTCGCAGGCGCAGCCGGCGCTGCGCCGCTTGACTATCCTTCGGCGCCCAGGCAACCGGTCAGCGACAGCTATTTCGGCACCGTGGTGAGCGAGGATTACCGCTGGCTCGAAAAGACCGACAGCCCCGAGGTAAAGTCCTGGATCGGCGCGCAGAATGCGCTGACGCGCGGCGTGATCGATGCTTTGCCGCAGCGCGCGGCGATCAAGAAGGAATTGCAGGCGATGGTCGGCGGCGGCCGCGTGACGCGCGGCAGCTTCGCCTTCGCCGGCGGCAAGCTGTTCGCGCTCAAACGGGCGCCGCCCAAGAACCAGGCGATGATCGTGGTGCTGGACGGCCGCGCGCGGCTGGAGTCCGAGCGCCTGGTCCTCGATGCCAATGTCCTCGACCCCAGCGGCAAGACTGCAATCGATTGGTTCGAGCCCTCGCTCGACGGTGAGCGCGTCGCCGTTTCCCTGTCGAAGAACGGCAGCGAAGACGGCACGCTCTACATCTACGAAACGGCGAGCGGGAAACCGCTCCCCGACGTGGTGCCCCGCGTGCAATACCCCACCGGGGGCGGCAGCGTCGCCTGGAACGCCGACGGCAGCGGTTTCTATTACACGCGCTATCCGCAGGGCGACGAGCGGCCGAAAGAAGATGCGAATTTCTACATGCAGGTGTATTTCCACCGCATCGGGACGCCGGCGGCGCAGGACGAATACGTGATCGGCAAGGATTTCCCGCGCATCGCCGAAATCAAGCTGTCGACGAGCGAGGACGGCAAATATCTGCTCGCCGAAGTGGCCAACGGCGATGGCGGCGAGCATGCCTATTTCCTGCGCGGGCGTGACGCCAACTGGCTGCGCATCGCCGACTACACCGACGGCTTTCGCAGAGCGGAATTCGGCCGCGACGGCCGTCTCTATGCGCTCGGACTGAAGAACTCGCCGCGCGGCCGCATCGTCGCGCTGCAACTCGATTCGCCCGGAGGCGGCCTGCCTGCGGCGGCCGTGGTGGTGCCCGAGTCCGACGCGGTGATCGAGAACGTGGTGCCGACGGCGAGCCGGCTGTACGTCAATTATCTCGCCGGCGGGCCGTCGGAGTTGCGCGTGTTCGGGCTCGACGGCAAGCCCCTGGGCAAGCTCGGCGCCGCGCCGATTTCAAACATCAGTGCCGGCGCGCGTCTCGCCGGCGACGCGATCCTGTTCGGCAGCCAGAGCTTCGTGCGCGCATTCGCGTGGTACGCCTACGATCCGGCGCGGCGCGGCGCGAAACCGGTGAAGACGCGCCTGTCGGACGCGCCGGTCTACGCGGTCAATGGCGGCATCCCCGGCGTACGGGTGGTGCGCGAGTTCGCCCTGTCCAGGGACGGAACCAGGGTGCCGGTCAACATCGTTTACCCGAAGGGCGGCAAGCGCGACGGATCGCAGCCGATGCTGCTCACCGGCTACGGCGGCTACGGCGTTTCGCTGCGGCCGTTCTTTTCGCGCCGCGTCGCGTTCTGGCTGCGCCACGGCGGCGCGTTCGCCGTGGCCAATCTGCGCGGCGGCGGCGAGTACGGCCAGGACTGGCATCTTGCCGGGAATCTGACGAAAAAACAGAACGTGTTCGACGATTTCATCGCCAGCGCGCAGCTGCTCGTCGAGCGCGGCTACACCGCGCGCGACCGGCTCGCCATCGAGGGCGGCAGCAACGGCGGCCTGCTGGTGGGCGCGGCCATGGTGCAGCGGCCGGAGCTCTATCGCGCGGTGGTCAGCCACGTCGGCCTCTACGACATGCTGCGCGTCGAGCTCACCCCCAACGGCGCCTTCAACGTCACCGAGTTCGGCACAGTCAAGGATGCCGCCCAGTTCAAGGCGCTCTACGCCTACTCGCCGCTGCATCATGTGCAGGACGGCGCGGCGTACCCCGCGGTGCTGCTCACCACGGGCGAGCACGACGGCCGCGTCGATCCGTGGATGTCCTACAAGATGGCGGCGCGCCTGCAGGCAGCCAATCCGGGCGGCCGGCCGGTCCTGCTGCGCGTGGCCTCCGACGCCGGGCACGGCATCGGAACCTCGCTCGCATAGGCCATCGAGCAGGATGCGGATGCGTTCGCATTCCTGTTCGCGCAGCTTGGCATGCGTTGACGGCGCCGCAACACCGATAGCCGGCAGCCTCGATGGTGCGCGTTCGGCGCGACCGCCCGATACCGTATAATCAGCGCCCACCAGCGCCTTGATGGATTCGATGATTCCACGCTTTGCAATCGCGATAGCGGCGATCCTGTTGTGCGCGTCCGTTTTCGCGGTCCATGCGGCAGGCGAACCCGCGAGGGTGCTGCGCCTGGCGGCATTGCAGAGCGAGAACTCGTTCGATCCGGCGCGTGAATCCGAGGAAGCCTCGCTGCAGTACTGCGAGAACATCTTCGATTCCATGCTCACCTATGACTACCTCGCGCGCCCGGCGAAGCTGGTGCCGAACACGCTCAGCGCGCTGCCGGAGGTGTCCGAGAACGGCTCGGTCTATACGTTCCGCATCCAGCCCGGCATCTACTTCACGCCGGACCCGGCGTTCAAGGGCCAGCGGCGCGAACTCGTCGCCGCGGACTACGCCTACAGCCTGAAGCGCCTGCTCGACCCGAAGCTCAGATCGCCCTGGCAGTTCCTGCTGGCCGGCAAGATCGCCGGCGCGGATGCGGTCGCCGCTGCCGCCGCCGCAAGCGGAAGCTTCGACTACGATGCGCCGATGGCGGGGCTCGAGGCCGTCGACCGCTACACGCTGCGCATTCGTCTTACCGCGCCCGATTTCAAGCTGCCCTACATCCTGGCGACGCCGGCGACCGGCGCGCTGGCGCGCGAAGTGGTGGAGCGCTATGGCAGCGACGTCGGTGCGCACCCGGTCGGCACCGGCCCATACCTGCTCAAGGAATGGACGCGCTCGAGCCGCGTCGTGCTCGAGGCCAATCCCGGCTATCGCGAAGTGCGTTTCGCGGCCGAGCCCGAGGACACGCCCTGGGATGCCGCGATCGTGAAGGCGCTGGATGGGCGGCGGATTCCGCTCAACCAACGCATCGAGGTCAACGTCATCGAGGAGGGTCAGCCGCGCTGGCTCGCCTTCCTCAACCGCGAGATCGATGTCATCGAAATCCTCCCCGAGGAATTCGCCAACATAGCGGCGCCCAACGGCAGGATCGCGCCGAATCTGGCGAAGCAGGGCATACGCCTGTTCCGGGAGGCAAAGCCCGACGTCTGGTTTACCTACTTCAATATGGAAGACCCGGTGGTGGGCGGCTACGCGCCGGAAAGAATCGCGTTGCGCCGCGCCATCGCGCTGTCGATCAACACGCAGGTCGAGATCGCGATTGTGCGCAATAATCAAGCGGTGCAGGCGCAATCCGCGATTCCACCCGGCATCGCCGGCTACGACCCGGATTTCCGCAATCCTTTCGGCGATTACAACCCGGCCCGGTCGAAGGCGCTGCTCGACCTTTTCGGTTACCTGGATCGCGACGGCGACGGCTATCGCGAGCTTCCGGACGGCAGGCCGCTGGTGATCGAGTATGCGAGCCAGCCGACGCTGGCGGCGCGCCGGATGGACGAGCTGATACAGCGTTCGCTGCAGGAGATCGGCATCCGCATCACGCTGAAGAAGGAGAAAGTGCCGGAGCTGAGAAAACTGAGCAAGCAGGGCAAGCTGCAGATGCGTACCGACGGCTGGCAGGCGGATTATCCCGATGCCGAGAATTTTTTCCAGTTGCTGTACGGTCAGAATGCGGGGCAGGCGAACTATTCGCAATTCAAGCTCGCGCAATTCGATAGAATGTACGAATATACGGCCGCCATGCCGGATTCGGCCGAACGCAACGCGCTTTACCGGAAAATGTCGAACCTGGTGCTGGTGTACGGCCCGTGGCGCCTGTCCGTGCATCGATTGCAGAACCACCTGCTGCACCCGTGGGTCGCAGGCTACAAGAAGCATCCGTTCGTCAGCACCAGCTGGCGCTATCTCGATGTCGACGTCGCGCAGCGCGCAGCGGCGCAGCGATGAATCGCGGCAACACCCGCATCGACGCGGCAACGGCCACTGGAGGCATGGCTTGAAACGACACATTCTCGTCCGCCTGGCGCTGGCCTCGGCAATGCTGGCGGCGGGTTGCGCCATTGCTGCCGATCCGAACAAGGTGATCCGCTACGCGTTCCCGGTTGCTGAAACCAGCTTCGATCCGGTAGCTGCATCGGACCGCTATTCGAACACGCTGATCGAGGACGTGCTGGAACCGATGCTCACCTATGATTACCTCGCGCGGCCGGTGAAGCTGGTGCCGAACACGCTGGTCGCCATGCCCGGGATCCGCGACAACGGCGCGACCTATGTTTTCCGCATCAAGCCGGGAATCCATTTCACGCCTCATGCGGCGTTCAAGGGCAAACAGCGGGAACTCGTCGCCGCGGACTACGAATTCAGCCTGAAACGCCTGTTCGATCCCAAGCTCAGATCGCCGTGGATGTTCCTGCTCGAGGACAGCCTGATCGGCGCCAAGGAGGCGTACAACCGCGCCAAGGCCGCGGGCCGGTTCGACTACGACGCCCCGATCGAGGGCATCACGGTGCTCGATCGCTACACGCTGCAGCTGCGGCTCAAGGCGCCGGACTACAACCTGCTCTACATCATGGCGATGCCGGCGACCGCGGCGTTCGCGCGCGAGGTGGTCGAGAAGTTCGGCGACGACGTGGGTTCGCATCCGGTCGGAACCGGCCCCTACATGATCAAGGAATGGAAACGGTCGTCGAAGATCGTGCTCGAGGCGAACCCGGAATATCGCGAGGAGTTTTTTGGCTCCGAGCCCGGCGCCGACCCGTTAGACCGGAAGATCGCCGCGCATCTCAAGGGCAAGCGCCTGCCGCTGGTGGGCCGCATCGAGATCAGCATCATCGAGGAGACGCAGCCGCGCTGGCTCGCGTTTCTCAACCGCGAGCACGACTACATCGAGCGTTTTCCGAACGAGTACGCCAACATCGCGGCGCCCGGCGGCAAGCTTGCGCCGAACCTGGCGAAGCAGGGCATCACGCTGCAGCGGCTGGTGGAACCGAATCTCACCTACTACTACTTCAACATGGAAGACCCCGTGGTCGGCGGCTACACGCCGGAGAAAGTGGCGCTGCGCCGCGCCATCAGCATGTCGATGAACGACAACGAGGAAATCCAGATCCTGCGCAAGAACCAGGCGATTCGCGCCGAGAGCCCGGTGCCGCCGGGGGTGGCCGGCTACGACGAGAATTTCCGCACTTCGGCCGCCGCATACAATCCGGCGAGAGCGAAGGCGCTGCTCGATTTGTTCGGCTACGTCGATCGCGACCGGGACGGCTACCGCGAGGCGCCGGACGGCAGGCCGCTCGCCATCGAATATGCATCGACGCCGTCGCTGCTCGATCGCCAGTACGACGAGCTGTGGAAGAAATCGTTCGACACCATCGGCATCCGCATGACGGTGCGCAAGGCGAAGTGGCCCGACCTGCTGAAGGAGAGCAAGGCCGGCAAGGTGCAGTTTCGCGGCCTTGCCTGGGGCGCGGATTATCCCGATGCCGACAACTTCCTGCAGTTGCTCTACGGCCCGAACGCGGGGCAGTCGAACGACGCGCGCTTCCGCCTCGCCGCTTTCGACCGCCTGTACGAGCAGGCGAAGCGGCTGCCCGACACACCCGAGCGCACGCGGCTGTACCAGGAGATGAACCGTCTGATACTCGCCTATGCGCCATGGAAACTCGGCGTCAACCGCGTCGAAGGATACTTGCTCCACCCGTGGATTACGGGTTACAAGAAGCACCCGATCCTGCGCACGCAATGGCGCTTTCTCGATGTCGACGTCGCGCAGCAGGCTGCGGCGCGCAAATAGTGCGATGACACCTAAGTTGCGAAACATTGTGCCGAGTATTCGAGATCTCCGACATAAGGCGTTGTGGGAGCGAGCTTGCTCGCGAATCATCGAATTCGCGAGCAAGCTCGCTCCTACAGGTTCAAGGTCGACAGGCTTCGAAATTAACGTGTCGTCGTGCTAGGCGTATCCGGGACGAAACAATGAACCTGCCCACACGCAGTTGCCGCTCCAGCCTGACCGCCGCCGTGCTGCTTGCGGCGTGTTTGGCCGCGCCGCCCCAAGTCGCCGCGGCCGATCCGAACAAGGTGCTGCGTTACGCCTGGAGAATCGCCGAAAGCACCTTCGATCCGGTAGTGGCGTCTGATCTGTACTCGCATACTGCGCTGGAGGGCATGCTCGATCCGATGCTGGCCTACGATTACCTGGCGCAGCCGCCCAAGCTGATCCCGAACACGCTGCGGGAAATGCCGGAAGTGGGCGAGGGCGGCACACTGTTCACGTTTCGCCTGCGTTCCGGAATTCATTTCACTCCGGATCCGGCGTTCAAGGGCAAGCAGCGCGAGCTCATCGCGCAAGACTACGCCTACAGCCTGCGCCGCTTCTTCGATCCCAAACTGAAATCGCCGTGGCTGTTCCTGTTCGACGGCAAGATCGTTGGGGCAAACGCGGTGATGGAGCAGGCGGCGAAGACCGGCGTATTCGATTACGACGCGCCGATCGACGGCCTGAGCGTCCCCGAGCGCTACACCCTGCGGCTCAAGCTCACCAGCCCGGACTACAACCTGCTGTGGATCCTCGCTGCCTCGATGACCAGTGCCGTGGCGCGCGAGGTAGTCGAGTTCTATGGCACCGACGTCGGCGCGCATCCCGTAGGTACTGGACCGTTCATGCTCAAGGAGTGGCGGCGTTCGAGCCGCATGGTGCTCGAAGCGAATCCGGGCTTCCGGGAAATGCCTTACGACGCGTCGCCGGCCGCCGACGATGCCGAGGGGCAGGCATTTCTTGCCAAGAGCAGGGGGAAGAAACTGCCGCTGGTTGGGAGGGTGGAAATCGACGTCATCGAGGAGCGGCAGCCGCGCTGGCTCGCCTTTCTCAACGGCGAGCACGATTTCATCGAGCGGGTTCCAAACGAGTTCATTCACCTGGCCGCGCCGGGCGGCAAGCTTGCGCCGAATCTCACAAAGCTGGGTATAGGCTTGCAGCAGCTGGCGGAACCCGAAGTCACCTGGACTTATTTCAACATGGAGGATCCGGTGATCGGCGGCTATACGCCGGAAAGAATCGCGCTGCGGCGCGCGATGAGCCTCGGCTACAACAACGAGGAGGAGCGCCTGGTAGTGCGCAAGGGGCAGGCGATTCTTGCGCAGACACCGATCGGCCCCGGCGTTGCCGGATACGACCCGGATTTTCGCAATCCGTTTGCGGAATACAACCCGGCCAAGGCCAAGGCGCTGCTCGATATGTTCGGCTATATCGATCGCAATGGCGACGGTTACCGCGAACGTCCGGACGGCCGTCCGCTATCCGTCGAATACGCGTCCTCGCCGGATGCGGCCAATCGCGAGCTCGACGAGCTGTGGAAAAAATCGATGGACGCGATCGGGGTAATGCTGACCATCAAAAAGGCGAAATGGCCGGATCTGCTCAAGATGTCCAAGCTGGGCAAAATCCAGATGCGCGGCTACGCCTGGTACGCGGATTACCCGGACGCCGACAATTTCCTGCAATTGCTGTACGGCCCGAATTCGGGACAATCGAACGATGCGCGTTTTCGCTTGCCGGAATTCGACCGTCTCTACGAAAAAGCGAAGAAGCTGCCGGATTCGCCCGAACGCAACCTGCTCTATCAGCAGATGACGCGGCTGATGGTGGTCTATGCGCCATGGAAGCTCGGCATGCACCGTATCGAAACGTTCATGACGCATCCCTGGGTGATCGGCTACCGCAAGCATCCGATCATGCTGTTCAACCTGCGCTACCTTGACGTGGATGTCGGGTTGCAGCGCAAGGCCCGGAATTAGCGGGCCGGCGGAACGGCGCAACCGATTCCGCGTGTACATGCGCTTGCCAATCCGGGTCGGGTCTTCGCGGCACGCGTTCGGTGCGGTGCTGGCGTGGATCCTCATTGGCGCCGTCCATGGCGCGCTTGCGGCCGACCCGGCGAAGATCATCCGCATCGCGTTCCCGGTGGCCGAAAGCACCTTCGATCCGCTGGACCAGCGCGACATCTATTCCGCGGCGATCACCGAGGCAGTGTTCGACGCCATGCTGCAATACGATTATCTGGCGCGGCCGCCGAAGCTCATTCCGAACACGCTGGAAGGCATGCCCCAGATAAATACGGAGGGCACGGAATACACGTTTCGGCTGCGCCGCGGCATCTACTTCAATGACGATCCGGCCTTCAACGGCGCGCGGCGCGAGCTGACGGCGCAGGACTACGCCTACAGCCTGCGCCGCCATTTCGACCCGCGCTGGCGCTCGCCCTGGTTATTTCAATTTGAAAAGAAGATCGTCGGCGCCGACGACGCGATGGAACGCGCAAAGAAGACCGGAAAATTCGACTACGACGCGCCGATCGAAGGCATCGAGGTCGTCGACCGCTACACGCTGCGCATCCGGCTGACGCAGCCCGATTTCACCTTCATTTATGTGCTGGCGACACCACCGTCCGCCGCGATGGCGCGCGAGGTGGTCGAGCGTTATGGCGACGATATCGCCGCGCATCCGGTCGGGACCGGTCCGTTCCGTCTTGCCGAGTGGAAGCGGGCGAGCAAAATCGTGCTCGAAGCCAGCCCGGGCTTTCGCAGCCTGCGCTTCGATGCCGTGCCGGGCGACGATGCGGAATCCCAGGCGATTTACGCGAGGAACCGCGGCAAGCTGCTGCCCCTCATCGGCCGCATCGAGTACGCCGTAATCGAGGAATCACAACCGCGCTGGCTCGCGTTTGTGAATGGCGAGCTGGACGTACTCGAGCGCGTCCCCAACGAATACATCAATCTGGCGGTGCCCAACGGCAGCCTCGCGCCGAATCTGGCGAAGCGCGGGATATCGGCGCACCGCGGGCATGAGCCGTCGCTGTTCTTCACCGTATTCAATATGCAGGATCCGGTGGTCGGCGGCTACACCGCGGAGAAAATCGCGCTGCGGCGAGCGATTTCCTTCGGCTACGATCGCGATGCCGAGATCGCGGTGATACGCAAGCGCGAGGCGGTGCCTGCCGAACAGCCGATCGGCCCCGGCGTTGCCGGCTTTGACCCCGCGTTTCGCAATCCGATGAACGGCTACGACCCGGCGCGCGCAAAGGCCTTACTCGATCTGTTCGGTTATATCGATCGCGACGGCGACGGCTACCGCGAACGTCCGGAGGGCAGCCCGCTCAGCATTGAGTATGCCTCGACGCCGACGCTGCTCGATCGCCAATACGACGAACTGTGGAAGCGCTCGATGGACGCCATCGGCATTCGTTTCACCTTCCGCAAAGCCACCTGGCCCGATCTGCTGAAGGCGGGCCAGCTCGGCAAACTGCAGATGCGCACCATCGGCTGGCTAGCCAACATACCGGATGCCGACAATTTTCTGCAACTGCTCTACGGGCCCAACGCCGGCCAGAGCAATGATTCGCGCTTCAGCCTCGAAGCCTATGACCGCATCTACCGCCAGGCGAAGCGGTTGCCGGATTCGCCCGAGCGCAACCGGCTGTTTCACGAGCTGTCGCGACTCGCAGTTGCTTATGCGCCGTGGAAACTCGGCATTTATCGCATCGAGACCCACTTGGCGCAGCCTTGGGTGGCCGGATACAAGCCTCACCCGACGATGCGATCGGTCCTGCGCTACGTCGACGTCGATCTGGAGAAACAGCGTGCTGTTGCACGTTAGCGCGGCCGATTGCTGCGTTGCAAGGCGCGCCGGGGAGGGCGAGCTGCCAACGGCATTGCGACGTTCGCAGCGAATGACACCTGCGAAGTCATGTATTTTGATAAGATTCACCGGTTTCGCGATTGGTGCAGCTCAGCCTTCCTATCTGACGGAGATTTCATGCAAGTCCGCAATCTGAATTGCGCCGTACTCGGCTCCCTTCTCCTGACGGCGTGCGTGACGGCGCTCGCCGGTGCCACGACTACGCCGCCGGCACGCCCGGTGCTGAAGGTGTACGACGCCACCGAGATAAAGTCGGTATGTGCGGCTGCAATAGCCAAAGCGCAGCAGCAGGTCGGCCAGATCGAAGCGCTGCCAGTCGCCAAGGTAAACATCGCCAACACCATCGATGCCTGGAACCGGATGTCGATCGATGCGGAGAACGTGTTCGACCTGATCTACCTTCTGGGCAGCGTGCATACCGAAAAGCCGGTGCGCGACGCGGCTGAGGCGTGCATTCTGAAGGCGACCGAAGCGCGCACCGAGTTCATGCAGCGCGAAGCGCTGTACCGGCGCTTTGTCGCAGTCAAACCCGCCGCGCCCAATGCGCGCAAGCTCAAACGCGACCTGCTCGACGAATTCGAGGACACCGGCGTGGCGCTCGGCACCGGAGCGCGCAGCCGCGCGAAAGCGATCATCAACCGGCTGGAAGAACTACGCCAGGAGTTCGACCGCAACGTGCGCGACAACAAGACACGCCTCACGTTCACGCCGGACGAATTGCGCGGCATGCCGCAGGACTATCTCGACAAGGCGAAACGCGACGACAAGGGCAATTACCTGCTCGGCTTCGACTATCCGGAATTCATCCCGTTCATGGCGAATGCCGACGACGAAGCGGCGCGCAAACGCTACTACGTCGCGTTCCAGAACCGCGGCGGCGAGCGCAATCTCGCGATCATGAACGAGATCTCCCGCTTGCGGCTCGAGATGGCGCAGCTCTACGGACTGTCGAGCTACGCGCATTACGTGATCCGCCGCCGGATGGCGGAAACACCGGAAAACGTAACCGCTTTCCTCGACGGCGTGAAGGACGCGGTGCGCGAGCTGGAGAAGCGCGAGGTGGAGGAGCTGCGGTCGCTGAAAGCGGCGACACTGGGCAAGCCGCCCGCCGAGCTCGCCATCGGGCGCTGGGACGTGAGCTACTACCAGGAGAAGCTGCGCAAATCGCGCTACGCGGTCGACCAGGAGGCGCTGCGCGCCTATTTTCCGACGCTTCCCAGCATCGAGTGGGCGCTCAACGTGGCCAGCCGGCTCTATGGCGTGACGTTTCGCGAGGTAAAGGTGCCGACCTGGCACGAGGATGTGCGCTATTACGACGTGCTCGATGCGCGCGGCGGGAAATTCATTTCCGGCATCTATCTCGACCTGTTCCCGCGCGACGGCAAGTACAAGCATGCAGCGGCATTCGGCGTGCGCAGCGTATCGAAGAAAACCGGGCGCACCCCGGTGTCGGTGCTGGTGACCAACTTTGACCGCAAAGGCCTCACCCACGACGAAGTCGAAACTCTGTTCCACGAATTCGGCCACGTGCTGCACGGCGTGCTGTCGCGCGCGGACTACAACCCGCAGGGCGGCACCAACGTGATGCGCGATTTCGTCGAGGCGCCGTCGCAAATGTTCGAGGAATGGGCGCGGCGGCCGGAGTCGATTGCGCTGCTGCGGCTCTCGTGCAAGGACTGCCCGGTGCTCGGCGCGGACCTCATCGGCCGGCTGGACGACGCGCGCAAGCACGGCATGGGCATCAAGTACAGCCGCCAGCACCTGTACGCTGCGTTCGACATGGCGCTGGCCGGGCCGGCACCGGGCGACGCGCTGGCGACCTGGGTCGGGATGGAAACCGAGACGCCGCTGGGGTATGTCGCGGGAACGCAGTTTCCCGGCAACTTCGGGCATATCGCCGGCGGCTATGCCGCGGGTTACTATGGCTACATGTGGTCGGAGGTGCTGGCACTCGACATGCTCTCGGCGTTCGGCGGAAATATCATGAATCCAAAGGTCGGACATCGCTTCCGCGACCTCATCCTCGCCAACGGCGGGCAGGTGCCGGCGCAGGTGCTGGTAAGGAAGTTCCTCGGCCGCGAGCCTTCGAACAAGGCGTTTTTCGCGGAAATCACCGGAAAGCGCTGAAGCGTGAATCACAAAACGAAGAGGGGCGCATGACCGCCTATATCATTCGCAGGCTGTGGCAGATGATTCCGACGATGCTCGGCGTCGTGCTGCTGATTTTCTTCCTGTTCAACTGGGTCGGCGGCGACCCCGCGCAGGTGCTCGCCGGCAAGATCTCGAACCCGGAGCAGATCGAAAACATCCGCAAGCAGCTCGGCGTCGACCAGCCCTTCTGGAGGCAGCTCATCATTTTCTGCCAGCAGATCGTCACCGGCGACTTCGGCCGCAGCTGGAGCACCAACGAGGAGGTCTCGCGCATTTTCGCGACGCGCATCGGGCCGACGCTCACCATCATGTTCCCGCTCCTGTTGTTGGAAACGACGCTGGGAATTGTCTTCGCACTGGGGGTCGCCTACGTGCGCGGTTCGCTTACCGACCGCGCGATCATGATCGCCTGCACCTTCGCCATGTCGATCTCGTTCCTGGTCTACATCATCCTCGGCCAGTGGCTGTTCGGCTTCCTGCTGGGCTGGTTCCCGGTGCAGGGCTGGAGCGAATCCTACTGGAAGAACCTGGTCGTGTACGCGCCGCTGCCGGTGTTCCTCGCGCTGCTCGTCAGCGTCGCGCCGACCCTGCGGCTGTACCGCTCGTTCTTCCTCGACGAAATCAACCAGGATTACGTACGCACCGCGCGCGCCAAGGGCCTGTCGGAGACGACGGTGATGTTCAAGCACGTGATGCGAAACGCGATGATCCCGATCCTCACCAACGTCGCGATCGCGCTGCCGTCGCTGATGATCGGGTCGTTCCTGCTGGAGAAGTTCTTTTCCATCCCGGGGCTGGGCCGCGAAGTCATTACCGCAGTGGAGCGCAGCGATTTCCCAGTGATCAAGGCGATCACCGTGTACCTCGCGGTGTTCACCATGTTCCTCAACCTGCTGGTCGACGTGCTCTACAAGTGGGTCGATCCACGCGTCGAATTCAAATGAGGCTCACATGAGTTCGAACCAGACCCGGTCGGGGCCGCGATGAGCGCCGTGATCGAAAGCACCGCAGAGGAAACCAGGCATGACTCTGCCGGCCCGTGGCGCGCCGCATTCCGGCGGCTGCGCAACGACCGCCTCGGCATGGTTTGCGTGGTCATCGTCGTCGCCTACATGCTGATAGTTCTCGCCTCCGCGCTGGGACTGGTCGCCCGCGACTGGAACCGCGAAGTCGGCGTGTCCTACGCAAATCCCGGTTTCCTCCCGCATCTCGAGAACCTCGAGGCCGAGTCGAGCCGCAACCTCACGGCGCAGTCGAAGGTGCCGCCGGTCGATCTTTCCGATATTGATCCGCTGGCGCCCTACTACAAGGAACTCGACGAACGCACCGCTAGAATAAAGGTGACCGAGATCCAGCGTTCCGACACACTGCCATTCGGCGGCGACAAGTGGGGCAAGGACATCATCAAGAAAACGGTGAAGGGCGCCGAGATATCGATTTTCGTCGGTTTCGCCGCGGCGCTGCTGGCGGCCGTTCTCGGCACCGTGTTCGGCGCCTGTGCCGGTTATTTCGGCGGCCGGATCAACGACCTGTTCGAGTGGATCTACAACGTCTTCACCTCGATACCCTACATCCTGCTGATCCTGGCCTTTGCCGCCGTGTTCGGCAAGGGCATCGTCACCGTGATCATGATTCTCGGCATCACCGGGTGGACCGGCATCTACCGGCTGTTGCGGGCGGAGTACCTCAAGCACCGCGAGCGCGAATACGTGCGCGCGGCGGACGCGATAGGCGCCTCGGACATGCGCCGCATGTTCGTGCAGATCCTGCCCAACGTGAGTCACGTCATCCTGGTGCAGCTGTCGCAGCACGTGGTGCAGTTCATCAAGGCCGAGGTGATTCTGTCGTTCCTCGGATTCGGCGTGCCGGTCGAACTGGTATCGTGGGGCACCATGCTTGCCGAAGCCCAGAACGAGCTGGTGATCGGCAAGTGGTGGCAGCTCGCCGCCGCGACCGCCAGCATGGCGGTGCTGGTGACCGCGTTCAGCCTGTTCACCGACGCGCTGCGCGATGCGCTCGACCCGAAACTGAAAGCCTTGCTGTAGCAGGATTCGAGAGCATTATGACCGAACAACAAAACCTGATCGAAATCCGCGACCTCCGGGTGCGCTTCCGGCTCGACCAGACGCAGACCTTCGACGCCGTCAAGGGCGTGAGCTTCGACATCCCGAACCACGCCACGGTGGCGCTGGTCGGCGAATCCGGCAGCGGCAAGTCGGTGTCGGCGATGGCGATCATGGGCCTGCTGCCGCCGGAGTCGGCGATGATCCTGGAGGGCAGCCGCGTGATGTATGCAGGGCGCGACCTGCTCACCGAACCGCGCGAGAGCCTGCAGCGGATCCGCGGCAAAGAGATTTCGATGATTTTCCAGGAGCCGATGACGTCGTTGAACCCGGTGTTCACGGTCGGCGACCAGATCTGCGAGGTGCTGCGCCTGCACATGGGTCTTGGCCGCGCGCAGGCGCGCGCGCGCGCCATAGAGGTGCTGAGCGAAGTCGGCATCCCGGAGCCGCAGCTGCGCGTCAATTCCTATCCGCACCAGCTCTCCGGCGGCCAACAGCAGCGCGTCATGATCGCGATGGCCATCGCCTGCGAACCGAAACTGCTGATCGCCGACGAGCCGACCACGGCGCTCGACGTCACCATCCAGAGGCAAATCCTGGAACTGCTGGCGGACCTGAAACAGCGCCGCCACATGTCGGTGCTGTTCATCACCCACGATCTCGCGCTGGTGGGCGAAATCGCGGACCATGTGGTGGTGATGCAAGAGGGCGAGATTCGCGAATCGGCGCCGGCGGCCGAGATTTTTCAGCGCCCGCGGCATCCCTACACCCGGGCGCTGCTGGAATGCCGGCCGCGGCTGGACCGGCGGCCGCAGCGCTTGCCGGTGATCGACGACTTCATGCGCACCGAGGGCAAGCCCGCGGGGCAGCAGGAACGCAAGCGCGGTGTCACCGGAGACGATGCCATCATTCTCGAGGCGCGCAACCTGTCCAAGGAATTCCGCCTGCGCGAAGGTCTGTTCGGGCACAAGGCGTTTCGCGCGGTCGAGCGCGTGTCGTTCACACTCGCCAAGGGAAAGACGCTGGGCCTGGTCGGCGAATCCGGCTCCGGCAAGACCACCATCGGCCTGGCGCTGATGCGTCTCATCGACGCGAGCGGCGGCGAAGTGCTGTTCGAGGGAACCGACCTGCTCAAGCTTTCGCGGCGCGAACTGATGCCCTATAAGCGGCGCATCCAGATCATCTTCCAGAATCCCTATGCCTCGCTCAATCCGCGTTTCACCGTGGGAAACATTCTGATCGAGCCGATGCAGATCCACGGCATCGGCGCCGATCTCGCGGCGCGCTCGAAATTGGCTTATGCACTGCTGGACCGCGTCGGGCTCGGCCGCGTCGCGTTCAACAAGTATCCGCACGAGTTCTCGGGCGGGCAGCGCCAGCGCATCGCGATCGCGCGCTGCCTCACGATGAAACCCGACGTGTTGATCTGCGACGAGTCGGTGTCCGCGCTCGACGTCTCGATCCAGGCGCAGGTGCTGAATCTGCTGCAGGACTTGCAGGACGAATTCCGCATGAGCTACATTTTCATTTCTCACGATCTCGCCGTGGTCAAGTACATGTCCGACCAGGTGATGGTGCTGCACGACGGGAAACTCGTCGAAATGGCGAATTCGGACGACATTTATCTTGCGCCGAAACAGGAATACACGCGGCGTCTGCTGTCCGCGATTCCGCGCGGCTTCGTGCCGGCCGCGGCGTGATCGTAACGTGGCGCGTCTTGGATTCTGGGGCATGCGACCTGCAGAATTGCGCGCTGCGCCGCGAAGCAAGTCCTCCTGGGGGACGCGCGCCAACCGTGTTTCTTGCGCGGATGAAAAGCGCATCCGCACAAGAAACACGGTTATTGTTAACAACAAGGGCAGTGCGGGGGTTTT
>MERK01000072.1:98-13060 GCA_001770575.1 Betaproteobacteria bacterium RIFCSPLOWO2_12_FULL_64_23 | reverse complement strand
TGGGCCAGCTGAAGACGAAGCGCGGATTGAACGCGCGCCCGCACATGCCGTAGTTGCCCGCACCGAAAGATGCGCCGCACATGACGGTGATCTGCGCCACGGTCGCATTGGACACGGCCTGGATCATTTTCGAGCCGTGCTTGATCATGCCCGCGGCTTCGGACTTGGTGCCGACGATGTAGCCGGTGGTGTTTTGCAGGTAGATGAGCGGCGTTTGCGCCTGGCAGCAAAGCTGGATGAACTGCGTCGCCTTGGTCGCCCCGGCCGGATCGAGCGGCCCGTTGTTGCTGATGAAACCGACCTTGTGCCCGGCGATCGCGGCAAGGCCGCACACGGTGAACCTGCCGTACAGCGGCTTGAATTCGAGGAGCTCGGAATCGTCGACAATGCGCCAGATCACTTCGCGCATGTCCACGGGCTTGCGCATGCTGAGCGGCATCAAGCCGGCGATCTCGTCCGCATCCAGTCTCGGCGGGCGCTCGGCCGGAGCCTGCGCGCCGACCCTTTCCCACTTGAGATTGGAGAGCAGATCGCGTGCGATACGGATGGCATCGGCGTCGTCCTCGGCGACGAACTCGGCCAGACCCGAAACGCGCGCGTGCATTTCGGCACCGCCCAGCTCCTCGTCCGTTGCGATCTCGCCGGTCGCGGCCTTGAGCAGCGGCGGCCCGGCGAGGAATGCCTTGGCGCGGCCGCGCACCATAATCACGTAATCGGACAGTCCGGGCAGATAGGCGCCGCCCGCGGTGGAAGAACCGTGCACCACCGCGATCACCGGCAGCCCGGCCGCCGACAGGCGCGCCAGATTGTAGAATAGCCCCCCGCCGGCGATGAAACGCTCGACCTTATAGGTGAGCAGATTGGCGCCGCCGCTTTCCACCAGCTGCACGAACGGCAGCTTGTTCTGCAGCGCGATTTCCTGGCAGCGCATGACCTTGCGCCCGCCGAGCGCGCTCAACGCGCCCGCGCCGATGCCCGAATCGTTGGCCACCACCATGCAGCGCACGCCGGAAATGACGCCGATGCCGGCAAGCACCGCGGCGCCGGGAATGCTGCTCTCAGGATCGGCATCGTCGGTGCAATAGCCGGCCAGGCCGGCGAGTTCCAGGAATGGAGCGCCCGAATCGAGCAACCGCGCCAGCCGCTCGCGCGGCAGCAGGGCGTTGCGCTTGTCGAACGCCGGTTTCGATGCCGCCGACGTGGCAGCCGCGCGGCTCTCCAGGGCATGCAGCTGCTCAATCAGTGCAAGCATCGCGCTACGCTGCTCGCGAAATATCTCGGCCTGGGGGTCGATGCGGGTTTTCGGCGGGTTCATCATTGCGCGGGTCGCAGGTGGACCGCGTTATTATGCCTTGCTCCTGCGGAAAATAGGGTCAGAGTTTTTCCGATGAGGGTCCAGCCATTGCGCTCGCATCGGGCCGGCGAAAAATCACTCTCACCCTACTTTCCCGTGCCGAAGGTCGACGGTTTCACCTCAGGCACGGTGGCCGCGCGCCGCGCGAGCCAGTAGCGGTAGGGCGGCGGCACCAGCGCGAACTGCGCATCGAACCCCAGTTTCTGCGCGGCATCCATGGCCCAGTTCGGGTTGTAGAGCATTTCGCGCGCAAGCGCGACCAGGTCCGAGCGCCCCTCCTGCAGGATGCGCTCGGCCTGCTCGGCGTGCACAATCAAGCCTACGGCCATGGTCATGATCCGGCCCTCTTTCTTGATCGTTTCGGCGTAGGGCACTTGGTAGCCATAGGCGGGCTTGGCCGCGCCGGCGGGCGGCTTGGCGAATATCCCGCCCGAGCTGCAGTCGATCACGTCCACCCCCATCGGCTTCACCAGCTTTGCCAGCTCTACGCTTTGCGCCAGCCCCCAGCCCGCGTCGTCCTCGGCCGACAGGCGCAGGAACAGCGGCTTTCCCGGCGGCCAGGTTGCGCGCACGCACTCGCACACTTCGAGCGCGAAGCGCATGCGCTTCGCCTCCGAGCCGCCGTACTCGTCCGTGCGCTGGTTCGCCAGCGGCGAGAGGAACTCGTGAATCAGAAAACCGTGCGCGCCGTGGATCTCCACCACGTCGAACCCGGCCGCGTGTGCGCGCGCCGCCGCCTTGCCCCAGGCCTCGGCCACGGCGCGGATCTCCCCAGGCGTAAGCGCGCGCGGCAGGGGCACGCCTTCGTCGGCGGGGAGCGCGCTCGGGGCGACCAGCTCCCACGCCTCCCAGTCTTCGATCCCCGCAGCCTCCGCTTCGGCGCGCGCGAGCGGCCGGCCGCCTTCCCACGGGCGCTGGGTGCGCGCCTTGCGCCCCGAGTGGCCGAGCTGGATGCCCGCCGCCGCCCCGCATTGATGCACGAAATCGGCGATGCGCGCGAGCTGCGGTACGAACGCATCGTCCCAGATGCCCAGGTCGCCCACGGTGCCGCAGCCGCGGCGCTCGATTTTGGTCGACTCGAGGATCACCAGTCCCGCGCCGCCCGCCGCGTAGCGTCCCGCGTTCATGATGTGCCAGTCAGTGGGAAAACCCCGCACCGCGGAATACTGGTGCATGGGCGCGACCACCACGCGGTTCTTGAGCGTGAGCTCGCGGACGCGTAGCGGCGTGAACAGGAGCGGCTGGGTCATGGATTTTCTCTCTTTCTGTAAGCATTACACCAACGAACGCAGACCACGATGCGCACCCGCGATCCCGGGCGGCGACATGGCATGATCATACGGCCCCGGTCCCGGCTTCGCCACCTTTGCCATTCCCGCGGCGGCAACGGCTTATTCTGCTTTGGAAGATAATACGCAATCATCTTCTCGCATACAGGTGAAGATCATGCAGAGTCTCTTACGAATTTTGGCGGCGGTTATTGCCTCGGCAAGCTTGAATTCATGCGCGACTTGGTGGCCGGCTCCGCCTCGCCCGGGCCAGACCGAAGCGGAAGTCATCGCGCGATTGGGTCAGCCAACTCACGTGTATCAGGATGGCGCGAGCCGTTTGTTGGAGTACATGCATGGCCGCATGGGTCAGACTACCGATATGGCGCGGATCGGGCCTGACGGCAGGCTTGTTTCCTACGAACAGGTCTTGACGCTGCAGATGTTCGCCACGATCAAGATTGGCGAAGCGGACAAGGACAAGGTGCTGCGGACGATTGGCGCACCCAGCGAAACGCGGTTCTACTCTGCTTCTCAACTGGAAGCGTGGTCCTATCCGTTCAAAGAGAATGGCGTGTGGGATTCGTTCATGTCGGTATATTTCGACAAGGCGGGCATTGTGCGCAAGCTGGAGAACGGTGCCGATCCCTTGCGCGAGCTCGGAGGCGATTTCACCAAGTGAGCTGTTGCAGCGTACCCCTTGGGTTCCCCGGTTGGCGTTGAACGACGGCTAGGGGCGTCCCTTTTCCGCGGCGTCCGCAGCGACCGTCTTGACGTCTTGCTTCTTCAGCTTCTTCGCTCGCTTGGCTATCCCCGCGAGGTGCTTCTTGGTTTTTTGCTTGGTTCGCCTGGCCTTCAGCATCCGCGCGTGAGTCAATGGAGCCTCCAATTGATAAACTCTTGAATTGCGCGTCAGTTTGACCGATTTTTTCGCTCTTGGCTATCACAACCGACGCCCCTGCGAGGCGGTGCCGCGTCTGCTTTTTGGGAGCCACAAACGCGCCGATGGGATGGGGCCGCACGTCCGGAATTACGAACAGTCTGGAAAGCGCACCAAAAAGAAACCCGCCGGAGCGGGTTCAAGGAGGAGGAGTATGCGCATGAAGTTTAACCGGCTGTGTGCAGTTAATCGAAGGAACTAATTCACATTCAGAATCAGAAACGCCCGTCGTTCCCGTGTCCATCTCCTGTTAGTCGCAGGAAGTGTACGCAGGAAGCGTACTCTTGAGTCAGGTAGGGGGAGACGTCGAGGTCGCGGCGGCTGCAGGGCGAAACGGCAAGCATGAGCGCGAGCAGCATCGAGAATGGATAATTGCATCGGCTATTAAATGTAATATAATCAATATATTACACACTATTCTGGCGGAAGGTGTGAGATTCGAACTCACGAGGAACTTGCGCCCCTGCCGGTTTTCAAGACCGGTGCCTTCAACCGCTCGGCCAACCTTCCTTTGCTAACTGTGCCTGCCGGTTTTGGCTCCGGCATAACCTAAAGGTTAGCCTACGCCGCAACATGCGGGCACAGCCAGCATGTTGCTCGTATCACGTCGGCACTGCAAGCAGGACGAGAGCCATAGGCCACGGCATTCACTGGGCTTGCATATCGCGCTTCCGCCCCAAAATACCTTTTTGCAATAGATATTTAACTCCGGCGCAGTTATACTGCGCCAGTTGCAACTTTTTTGCTTTTGACCTAGTCTAACGCCGGTATTGAAACGGAGGAACACGATGCAACCTGAACTGAGAACGGCAACAACCGGAATGCCCGGAGCGACACAGGATTTCGCGCTGCAGCAGCACAAAGTGCTGCGCAATACCTACATGCTGCTCGCGCTCACCATGATACCGACGGTGATCGGCGCTGCAGTCGGCGTCAGTACCGATTTTTCGTTCCTGCGCGGCTACCCGGTCATGGGCCCGCTGCTGATGCTGGCGGTGATGATCGGCCTGTTGTTTAGCGTCTCGCGCTTTCGCAACAGCAGCATCGGCGTGCTGCTGCTTCTGGTCTTTACTTTCATCGCGGGCTGGTGGCTGGGGCCGATGCTGCAGGTGGCCCTCGGGTTCCGCAACGGCCCGCAACTGATCGGCATGGCCGCAGGCGGCACCGGCGTGGTGTTTTTCACCATGGCGACGATCGCCACTGTGTCCAAGAAAGACTTCGGCTTTCTCGGCAATTTCCTGTTCGTCGGCCTGATTTTGCTGATCGTCGCCTCCCTGGCCAACCTGTTCTTCCAGGTGCCGGCGGCATCGCTGGCGATCTCTGCGGTCGGGGTGTTGGTTTTCTCCCTCTTCCTGCTCTACGACGTGAGCCGCATCGTGCGCGGCGGGGAAACCAATTACATCATGGCGACGATGGCGCTCTACCTCGACATCTACAACCTGTTCATCAGCTTGCTCAATATCCTCATGGCCCTCACCGGCCAGCGCGACTGAGGCCGGAGCGCATCTTCGAACGGGGCGGCTGCGGCCGCCCTTTTTGTTGATGCAGAGGAGGCATTTGCGCCGGCCGCTGCGCGCTTGCCCAATGGATCCTGCGGCTCAAGGCCGTTCGAACAGCGCGATCGACTCGATGTGCGAAGTGTGCGGGAACATGTTGATCACGCCGGCGGCGGCCAGGCGATAGCCTTTGACATGCACCAGCACTTCCGCGTCGCGCGCCAGCGTCGCCGGGTCGCAGGATACATAGACGATGCGCCGCGGACCGCCCTCCTGCAGCGCTTTCACCACTTCGACCGCCCCGTCGCGCGGCGGATCGATCAGCAGTTTGTCGAACCCGCCGCCGTCGCTGGCGCCAAACCGAGCGCAACTGGACGCCTCGAACAAATTGGCAGTCTCAAAGCGCGCGCGCGCGCCGAGCCCGTTCGCGCGCGCGTTGGCTTCGGCGCGGCGCACCAGTTCCGCACTGCCTTCCACGCCCAGCACCTCGGCGCCGCGACTCGCGATGGGCAGGCTGAAGTTGCCCAGCCCGCAGAACAAGTCGGCGATGCGCTCGCCCGGACGCGGATCGAGCAGCGCCATCGCGTGCCGCACCAGGATGCGGTTGACCGCATGATTGACCTGGGTGAAATCGGTCGGACGGAAGTGGATCTGGACGCCGAATTCGGGTAGCGAGTAGTACAGCGGCGCTGCATCGGTCGGGAAGAAGGGCTCGGCCGTATCCGGCCCTGCGCGCTGCAGCCAGAACTGGATGCCGTGCCGCGCCGCAAAGCCGCGCAGCGCGTCCTCGTCCGCCGCGCTCAGGGGATCGAGTATGCGCAGCACCAGCACCGTCACCGCTTCGCCGGCGGCGAGCTCGATCTGCGGCAGGCGCGCCGGATTGGACAATCCGCCGATCAACCGGCGCAACGGCAGGAGCAGCTCGGAAATCGCCCGCGGCAGGACCTCGCAACCCGTCATGTCAGCGATGAAGCTGCTTTTCCGCTCGTGGAAGCCGACCAGCACGCCGCCTTTCTTCGGCACCAGGCGCACCGACAGCCGCGCGCGCTGGCGGTAACCCCAGGATAGGCCGTAGACCGCGCGCAGCATCGCCTCCGGCCGCAGCTTGCCGATATGCCACAGCGTGTCTTCGAGCACGCGTTGCTTCGCCGCCACCTGCGCCCGCGCTTCCAGGTGCTGCATGCTGCAGCCGCCGCAAACGCCGAAGTGAGGACAGCGCGGCAGTTCCCGCTCCGCGCTGGTTTCATGTATCTCAGTCGCGATCGCCTGTTCGTAGCTGGGTTTGCGCCGGTAAGAGGCGTAGGAAACCGTTTCTCCGGGCAGGCCGCCCTCGATGAAAATCGCCTTGCCCTCGACGCGGGCGATGCCGCGCCCCTCGCGGTCGAGCGATTCGATCACCACGGCCATGGATTATTTCCAGGCTTCCAGAAATTCGCGCCAGTGCGTCTCGGCGGATTTTCCCAGGGTAACGCGCACGAGTTCGGCCTCGCGCGCGTACTGCGCCGCGTCGAACACGCCGCGCAGCAACTGAAAGCGCAAATACAGCAGATAGGTGTTGGCCGCGTCGGTCTCGCAGTAGCCGCGGATGTCGCGCAGCTTCCCGTCGAGGTAGGCGTCCCACACCTGCGAGCCGTCCATGCCGAGCTTGCCCGGAAAGCCGATCAGCTTGGCCATCTCGTCCAGCGGCACGTTGTTGCGCGGCTGATACAACGCCAGCAGGTCCATCAGGTCGAGATGGCGCGCGTGATAGCGGCTGATGTAGTTGTTCCACTTGAAATCGCGGTCCTCCTCGCCCTGGTCCCAGTAGCGCGGCGCCGCAATGCCGTGCACCAGGCTGCGGTAATGCAGCACCGGCAAGTCGAACCCGCCGCCGTTCCAGGACACGAGCTGCGGCGTATATTTCTCGACACCGTCGAAAAAGCGCCGGATCAGCTCGGCTTCGCTGTCCTCCGGGGTGCCGAGCGACCAGACGCGAAAAGCCTCGCCCTCGCGCAGCGCGCAGGCGATGGCAATGACGCGGTGCTGGTGCAGCTGCAGGAAATCGTGGTTCGCAGCGGCGCGCCGGCGCTGGAACGCGATCTCCGCCACGTCCTTGTCGGACAGCGCCGGATCGAGGTCGTACAGCCGCCTCAGGCCGTCGCAGTCGGGCGCGGTCTCGATGTCGAAGGCCAGGACCGGCGTCATTCGCCCTCAGTCCGGGAAGACACCAGTGGACAGATAACGGTCGCCGCGGTCGCAGACGATGGAAACGATGACCGCGTTTTTCACTTCGGCCGCGACGCGCAGCGCCACGCACAGGGCGCCGCCCGATGAAATGCCGGCGAATATGCCCTCTTCGCGCGCCATGCGCCGCGTCATCTCCTCCGCATCGGCCTGGCTCACCGACTCGACCCGGTCCACGCGCGCAGCGTCGTAGATGCGCGGCAGGTAGGCCTCGGGCCATTTGCGTATGCCGGGAATCTGCGAGCCTTCGGTCGGCTCGCAGCCCACGATCTGCACCTGCGGATTCTTTTCCTTGAGGAAGCGCGACACGCCCATGATGGTGCCGGTGGTGCCCATGCTGGACACGAAATGGGTGATCTCTCCGGCGGTGTCGCGCCAGATTTCCGGTCCGGTGCCTTCGTAATGGGCGAGCGGATTGTCCGGATTGGCGAACTGATCGAGGATCACGCCCTTGCCCTGGTCGCGCATTTTCTCGGCCAGGTCGCGCGCGCCTTCCATGCCGCCCGCCTTCGGCGTGAGGATGAGCTCGGCGCCGAAAGCGCGCATGGTCTGGCGCCGCTCCACCGACAGGTGCTCGGGCATGACCAGCACCATGCGATAGCCGCGCATCGCCGCCGCCATGGCGAGGGCGATGCCGGTGTTGCCGCTGGTCGCCTCGATCAGGGTGTCGCCCGGCTTGATCGTGCCGCGCCGCTCGGCGCGCACCACCATGGACAGCGCCGGCCGGTCCTTGACCGAGCCTGCCGGGTTGTTGCCTTCGAGCTTCGCCAGGATGAGATTGCCGCTCCGGTCATTGGCGGCGCCGGGGATGCGCTGCAAGCGCACCAGGGGCGTATTGCCTACGCCGTCTTCGATGCTCGGGTACGGTTTCATGCCCTCTCGTGTCGTCATATTCCAAGCAGCTGCTCGCAATAGCGCGCCACGCCCTCCTCCACCGTCAGGAAGGGCTCGGTGTAGCCGGCGCGGCGCAGCGCGCCGCAGTCGGCCTCCGTATAGCTTTGGTACTTGCCCTTGAGCGCATCGGGGAAGGCGATGTATTCGATCATGTTTCTCGCGCGCATTTCCTCCAGCGTGAGCGCGGCCTGGTCCTCGGCGCGCAGGCAGGCGTTGATCGTCGCCGCGGCGACATCGTTGAAGCTCTGCGCGCGGCCGGTGCCGAGGTTGAATATTCCCGACAGCGCCGGCTGCTCGAGGAAATGCATATTCACCTCGACCACGTCCTCGACCGAGACGAAATCGCGCTTCTGCTCGCCGTCGGCGTAGCCGTCCCAGCCCTGGAACAGCTTGACCCGCTGTTCGCTGCGGAATTGGTTGAAGAAATGGAAAGCGACCGAGGCCATGCGCCCCTTGTGCGCCTCGTTCGGCCCGTAGACATTGAAATAGCGAAAGCCGGCGATCTGGCTTTCGGCATCGGGCAGGCGCCGCCGCACCACCTGGTCGAACAGGAATTTGGAGTAGCCATAGATGTTGAGCGGCGCCTCGAATTCGCGTTCCTCGCGGAACACCGTGCCGGAACCGTAAATCGAGGCGGACGAGGCGTACAACAGCGGCACCTCCTCTTCCTGGCAGTAATCGAGCAGCGCCACCGAATAGCGGTAGTTGTTCTCCATCATGTAGCGCCCGTCGGTCTCCATGGTGTCGGAGCAGGCCCCCTGGTGCAGCACCGCCTCGATCGCGCCCTCGAACTCCCCGGCGCTCAACTGCACCACGAAGTCGCGTTTGTCGATGAAATCGGCGATCTCGCAACTGGACAGGTTGAGGAACTTGTCGGCATGCGCAAGATTGTCCACCGCGATGATGTCGCGCTCGCCGCGCTCGTTCAGCGCCCTGACCAGGTTGGAACCAATGAATCCGGCCGCGCCGGTGACTACGTAGTACATGGTTTCCTCTTCTAATCTTGTGCCAGTGCCGCCTGCAGCTCTTCGCGCTGAACCACGGCCGTGCCCAGTTTGCCGACCACGATGCCGGCGGCGCAGTTGGCCACGTGCATCGCCTGCGGCAGCGCCGCGCCGCCGCCGAGCATGGCGGCAAGGGCCGCGATGACGGTATCGCCGGCGCCGCTCACATCGAACACCTCGCGCGCCTTCGCCGCCTCGTGCAGCACGCCGCTGTCCTGGTACAGGCTCATGCCCTCCTCGCTGCGCGTGAGCAGCAGCGCCTCGGCGCCCAGCTCGCGCCGCAGCGCCTGCGCCCGTTGCGTGAGATCCCGTTCATCCTTCCAGCGTCCCACCACTTCGCGCATTTCGGCGCGATTGGGCGTCACCACGGTGGCGCCATGGTAACGCGAAAAGTCGTCGCCCTTGGGATCAACCAGGATGGTCTTGCCGGCGGCGCGCGCGAGTTCGATCATTCTCGCGATATGGGCGAGTCCGCCTTTGCCGTAATCGGACAGCACCAGCACGTTGCAGTCGGCGAGCAGCAACTCGAAATCGGCCAGCTTGTCCGCCAGCACCTCGTGGCTGGGCAGGGTCTCGAAATCGATGCGCAGCAACTGCTGCTGTCTGCCGATCACGCGCAGCTTGACCGTGGTCGGGATGCCCGGATCCTTGTGCAGGCAGGCGGTGATTTGCTCGGCCTCGACCAGCTCGCGCAGGCGCGCGCCGGCCTCGTCGTCGCCGACCACCGACAACAGCGTCACCCGCGCTCCGAGCGCGGTCGCATTGCGCGCGACGTTGGATGCGCCGCCAGGGCGCTCCTCGGTGCGCTCGACCTTGACTACCGGCACCGGCGCCTCGGGCGAAATGCGGCTCACCTCGCCGAACCAGTAGCGGTCGAGCATCACGTCGCCGACCACCAGCAGCCGCGCTTTGGACAGGTCCGGCAATAATTTCAGTTTCACCCTCAACCCGCTCGCCCTCCCGTTGCGTCTCTTCTCTTGTCTTACAACCTTCCGATCGGATAGTACTCCAGGCCGTTCTTCCTGACCTCGGCCGGATCGTACATATTGCGCCCGTCGAAAATCGCCGGCGTGCGCAACACCTGCCTGATTCGCTGGAAATCCGGGCTGCGGAATTCCTTCCACTCGGTCACGATCGCCAGGGCATCGGCGCCTTCGAGCGCCGCCATCGGCGAATCCGCAAACCGGACCCGGCTCTCGGCCTTGTAGATCTGCCGCGCCTCGGCCATGGTAGCCGGATCGTAGGCGGTGACGCTCGCGCCGTGCGCGAGCAACTCGGCCAGCAGCACCCGGCTCGGCGCCTCGCGCAGGTCGTCGGTATTGGGCTTGAATGCGAGCCCCCAGAGAGCAAAACTCAGGCCTTTCAGGTCGGAGCCGAAGCGCTTCAGGATCTTGCCGCCCAGCACCTGCTTCTGCGCGGCGTTGGCCCGCTCCACCGCGTCGAGGATGAGCAGATTCATGCCCGCCTCGCCCGCGGTGCGCATCAGCGCCTGCAGGTCCTTGGGGAAGCAGGAGCCGCCGTAGCCCGCGCCCGGGTACAAGAAATGATAGCCGATGCGCGGATCGGCGCCGATGCCGCGGCGCACGCACTCGATGTCCGCGCCCAGCCGCTCCGCCAGATTGGCGAGCTCGTTCATGAACGAAATGCGCGTGGCCAGCATGGCGTTGGCGGCGTACTTGGTCAGCTCGGCCGAACGCACGTCCATGACGATCACGCGTTCGTGGCTGCGCTGGAACGGCGCGTAGAGGTTGCGCATGATGAGCGTTGCGCGCTCGTCGTCGCTGCCCACCACGATACGGTCGGGGCGCATGAAATCGCCGACCGCGGCGCCTTCCTTCAGGAATTCCGGATTGGACACCACGCTGTAGGCGATGTCGGCGCCGCGTCGCTTCAGCTCCTCGGCAATGACGGCACGCACCTTGTCGGCCGTTCCCACGGGCACGGTGGATTTGTCCACCACCACGCGGTAGTCGCTCATGTGGCGGCCGACGCTGCGTGCCGCCGCGAGCACGTATTGGAGATCGGCCGAGCCGTCCTCGGCGGGCGGGGTCCCCACGGCGATGAACTGCACCGTACCGAATGCAACCGCCTGCTCGACGTCGGTGGTGAAAGCCAGACGCCCGGCTTTGTGGTTGCGATTCACGATTTCCTGCAGTCCCGGCTCGAAGATCGGCATGCCGCCCTCATCGAGCGTCTTGACCTTGCCCGCATCCAGGTCAAGGCACAGCACGTCGTTGCCGACGTCGGCAAGGCAGGCGCCGCTGACCAGTCCCACATACCCCGTACCGACCACTGTGATTTTCAATCTAGACTCCGAAAAACATATGAACCATCTCCGAGAACTCCAATTCTGTCATTCCGAGCAACGCGACGAATCTGCTTTTACTAAGGCCCAGAAAGCAGATTCCTCGGCCCTTGGCCTCGGAATGATGACTACTGGAGGTCTCGATAATTCTTATCCGCTCAGGGCGCCAAATCAAATTCCTCGCTGCGCCGGGGCGGATAGGTTTCCCAGCCGCCGCAGGCCGGACAGTGCCAGTAGAACTGGCGCGCCTTGAAGCCGCAGTTCTCGCAGCGGTAACGCGCGACGCGCTGCGTGTGACTGTGCACCAGGTTCTTCACCAGCTGCACGTCGCTGCGGCGTTCGGGCCGGACCACCAGCAGCTCGGCATCGAGCAGCCGGTCCAGGCCGAGCAGCGTCTGGTTGCGGCGCAGCTCGTCGCGCACCAACTTGTGCGCCGCCTCCGGCCCTTGCGCCTCCAGCGTCGCCTGGAACACCACATCGAGCAGATCCAGCGAGGGCGAACTGGCGAGGAAGCCGCGCAGCAGCGTCAGCCCCTGGTCGCGTTTGTCCAGCGCGCTGTAACTATCGAGCAGGCGCTGCGCCACCAGCGCGAGGTAGGCGGGGTTCTGCTGCTCGATGCGCTTCCATGTCTCGATCGCCGCTGCGTGGTCGCCGGCGGCCGCATGCATATCGCCCAGCAGCACGTTGGCGCGCGCGCACTTGCGGTTGGATTTGAGCGCCTCCTCCAGGCGCGCCACCGCCGCGTCGGTGCGCGAGTGCGTGATCTCGATCGCCGCGAGTTCGCAATAGTAGTTGGCGATCTCCTTGTCCCAGGACTGGCCCAGGTCCGCGCCGAGCTCGCCGGCCACGCCGATGGTCTTTTCCCAGTCCTTTTCCTGCTGATAGATGTCGAGCAGGGCTCTTAGCGCGGCGCCGCGGTGCGGGGTGTCGCGCAGCTTGACGAATACTTCCTCGGCACGATCCAGCAATCCCGCCTTGAGATAGTCCTGCCCCAGTTCGAACAGGGCGGCAAGCCGCTGCTCCTGGCCCAGATCGCCGCGCTCGAGCAGATTGCGGTGCATGCGAATCGCGCGCTCGGTTTCGCCACGGCGGCGAAACAGATTGCCCAGCGCAAAGTGCAGCTCGATCGTTTCCGGATCGACCTTGACCACTTCGATGAACGCCTCGATCGCCTTGTCCGGCTGCTCGTTGAGCAGGAAATTCAAGCCCTTGAAATACGAGCGCGGCAGCGAGCGGGATTCGGACACCAGGTGCTTGATGTCGATGCGCGCCGCGAGCCAGCCCAGCCCGAAGAACAGCGGAAACGCGAGCAGCCACCAGAATTCGAATTCCATGCCGCTGCGCTACATCATGGGTTGCGAGTCGATGCCGCCGTCGGCGGCCGCGGGGCCGGCGCCGCCTTCACGCGGACGGCCGCGCAATTCGCGCTGCAGCCGCGCGATCTCGCGCCGTTGCCTGAACACCGTGGCCAGCGTGGC
>MERK01000072.1:0-80 GCA_001770575.1 Betaproteobacteria bacterium RIFCSPLOWO2_12_FULL_64_23 | reverse complement strand
GCCCGCGGCGAAGAACACCAGCAGCACCAGGATCAGCGGCGCCTGCCACACCTGGTCGAAATAAAGGCGCAGGCTGACCG
>MERK01000071.1 GCA_001770575.1 Betaproteobacteria bacterium RIFCSPLOWO2_12_FULL_64_23 | reverse complement strand
GGTCTTGCGGCGCTTTTCGTTGCGGTTGATGACTGCGGTTTTTGCCATGGCGCAATCCTTCAGGTCTTGAACGGGAATTTGAAGGCCGCGAGGAGCGCTTTGGCTTCCTCGTCGGTCTTCGCGGTGGTGGTGATGCTGATGTTCATGCCACGCAGGGCATCGATCTTGTCGTATTCGACCTCGGGGAAAATGATCTGCTCTTTCACACCCAGGTTGTAGTTGCCGCGGCCGTCGAAGGCTCGCTGCGACAGGCCGCGAAAATCGCGGATCCGCGGTATCGCGATACTGACCAGGCGGTCGAGAAACTCGTACATGCGCACACCGCGCAAGGTGACCATGCAACCGATCGCCAGGCCCTTGCGGATCTTGAAGCCGGCAATGGGTTTCTTCGACAACGTAACCACCGGTTTTTGCCCGGCAATCTTGGTCATGTCGCCAACGGCGTTGTCGATTATTTTCTTGTCGTTGACGGCCTCGCCCACGCCCATGTTGAGCGTGATCTTTTCGATGCGCGGGACCTGCATCGCCGTCTTGTACCCGAACTTCTTGACCATGTCGGGTACCACCGTCTCTTTGTAATAGCTGTATAAGCGTGCCATAGCGTTTTCTCTCTCAGGCGTCCACTACTTCGCCGTTGGACTTAAAAATACGCACCTTGCGTCCGTCCTCCAGCGTCTTGAAGCCGACGCGGTCGCCCTTCTGCGTTTGCGGATTGAACAGCGCAACGTTGGAGATATCGATCGGCATGTCCATGTCGACGATGCCGCCGGTCTGGCTCTTCATCGGGTTGGGCTTCTGGTGCTTCTTCGCACGGTTGATGCCCTCGACCAGCAGGTGCTTGTCATCGACGCGGCGCAGCACCGTGCCGCGCTTGCCTTTGTCCTTGCCGGTGGTGACGATCACGTCGTCACCTTTGCGGATCTTTTGCATGGCCTTCGATTCCTATGTTCCTGACTTGGGGAAGTTACGAGGGGGGTGCCCCCTTGTTCCATCAACCCGTCTCTTACAAAACTTCGGGCGCGAGCGACACGATCTTCATGAAGCGCTCGTTGCGCAGTTCGCGCGTCACCGGCCCGAATATGCGCGTTCCGATCGGCTCCAGCTTGGCGTTGAGAAGCACCGCGGCATTGGTGTCGAACTTGATCAGCGAGCCGTCGGCGCGGCGCACGCCCTTGGCCGTGCGCACCACCACGGCACTGTAGATCTCGCCCTTCTTCACGCGGCCGCGCGGAGCGCAGTCCTTGACGCTGACCTTGATCACGTCGCCGATGCCGGCATAGCGCCGCTTCGAGCCGCCCAATACCTTGATGCACATCACCGCGCGCGCGCCGGTGTTGTCGGCCACATCCAATACACTTTGCATCTGAATCATGATTTGTATCCTCTCCAACTTGGACCGCTTGCGAGCACACGCTCAAGTGCGCATAACACGTTGCGGCCAGTCTTGGAACCCGTTTGGGTTGGACGCTTCGGCCTGAGGCGAAGCGGTAACGCGAAAAACGGTAAATTATATCCGACCCCGACTGCCGGAGCAAGGTTTTTATGCCGATTAAATGTTCTTGGCCTTCTCCACCAGCTTGGTGACCTTCCACGCCTTGGTCTTGGAAACCGGGCGCGTCTCTTCGATCATTACCAGATCGCCGATCTTGTACTCGTTATTCTCTGCGTGCGCGTGGTATTTCTTCGACCGGGTCACGATCTTGCCCACCAGCGGGTGACGTACACGGCGTTCGATCAGCACCGTGACGGTCTTGTTCATCTTATCGCTGACCACGCGGCCGGTGAGGGCGCGCACTACCTTGGTTACCTTCGCTGTCTGGGTATCGTTCATTTGCTTGTCGCCTTCTGTGCAATGATGGTGCGCACCCGCGCGATGTCGCGGCGGGTCTTCTTCAGCTGGCTGTTGTTGCTCAGCTGCTGGGTCGCAACCTGCATGCGAAGGCTGAATTGCGCCTTCAGCAGGTCGTTCAGTTCCTGGTTCAGTTGCGCCACGTCCTTGGCGCGCAATTCACTCGGTTTCATCGGTCTACCCCACTAAACGGTGGACAAAGGCCGTGGCAATCGGCAGCTTGGCCGCGGCCAGGCGGAAAGCCTGCCGCGCCAGCACCTCGTCCACGCCGTCCATTTCGTACAGCACTTTGCCGGGAACGATTTCCGCCACGAAATACTCCGGATTGCCCTTGCCGTTGCCCATGCGCACCTCGGCCGGCTTCTGCGAAATCGGCTTGTCCGGAAAAATCCGGATCCAAATGCGGCCGCCGCGCTTGATGTGACGCGTCATGGCGCGGCGCGCGGCCTCGATTTGGCGCGCGGTCAGTCGGCCGCGGGCTATGGCCTTGAGCCCATACTCGCCGAAAGAGACTTTGTTGCCGCGCGTAGCAATGCCCTTGTTGCGGCCTTTCTGCTGCTTGCGGTATTTTGATCTGGCTGGTTGAAGCATCTCAGGCTCCTGTCTTCTTCGTCACGCGCCGGACCGTAGTCTTGGCCTTGGCCGCGGGTTTGGCGGGTTCGCCGGTCGATCCCTCGGCCTTGGCCTTGGCCTCGGTCTTGGTTGCTTCGCTGCCCTTGGCGGTGTGGCCCGCTGCGGGTTTCTTGCGTGCGCGCGTTGCGGTCCGGGGCTTGGCCTCGCCTTCAGGCTTGGCCGGGGCAGCCTCGGTCTTGGCCGCCGGGGCCGGAATCTTTCTCGCTTTCCGCGGCGACGGCATTTCCTCGGGTACGGAGCCGGGCACGGCCAGGGGCTGTTCGTTCTTGCCCACGGTCTCGCCCTTGTACACCCACACCTTGATGCCGATCACGCCGTAGGTGGTCTTGGCTTCGCCAAAACCGTAATCAATGTCGGCACGCAGGGTATGCAGAGGCACGCGGCCCTCGCGGTACCACTCGTTGCGCGCGATCTCGATGCCGTTCAACCTGCCCGAACTCGCGATCTTGATGCCCTGCGCGCCCAGGCGCATCGCATTCTGCATGGCGCGCTTCATCGCGCGGCGGAACATGATGCGCTTCTCCAGCTGCTGCGCGATGGAATCGGCGATGAGCTGGGCATCAATCTCGGGCTTTCTGATCTCCTCGATGTTGACGTGCACCATCTGCACGCCCAGAATCTTGCGCAGCTCGGCCTTCAGCACCTCGATGTCCTCTCCCTTCTTGCCGATGACCACGCCGGGGCGGGCGCTGTGGATGGTGATGCGCGCGTCCTTGGCCGGACGCTCGATCACCACGCGGCCGACCGAGGCGTGCGCGAGCTTTTTCTTCAGGTAGTCACGTACCTTCAGGTCTTCGTTGAGCATGCCGCCGAAGTTCTTGGTGTTGGCGTACCAGCGCGAGCCCCAGTTCTTGTTGACTGCGAGGCGAAACCCGATCGGGTGGATTTTCTGTCCCATGACTGTCCTTTATTTTTTGGCCGCGGCATCCGCCGCGCGTGCTTTGGCTACGGCCCTGACCGGGCTGCGTTTTGCTTTGACCTCGTCGCCCACCGTGATGAAAATATGGCAGGAGTGCTTGTTGATGCGGTTGCCGCGGCCCTTGGCGCGGGCGTGAAAGCGCTTGAGCATCGAGCCCTGCTCGACGAAGATGGTCTGCACCTTCAGCTCGTCGATATCGGCGCCATCGTTGTGCTCGGCATTGGCGATGGCCGACTCCAGCACTTTCTTGATGATCTTGGCGCCCTTTTTCGGGCTGAACGCAAGGACGTTGAGCGCCTTGTCCACCGCCAGGCCGCGGATCAGGTCGGCGACGAGCCGCCCTTTCTGCGCCGACAGGCGGACACCGCGCAAGCTGGCTCTGGTTTGCATGGCTGTCACTCCTATTTCTTCGCCGCCGGAGCCGGCGCCGGAGCGGGGGTTCCGCCGCCGGGGGCTGCGACTTTTCGATCGGCCGAGTGGCCCTTGAAGGTGCGGGTGAGCGCAAACTCACCCAGCTTGTGACCCACCATGTTCTCGGAAATATAGACCGGGATATGCTGCTTGCCGTTATGCACGGCGATGGTCAAGCCGACGAAATCCGGCAGGATGGTGGAGCGGCGCGACCAGGTCTTGATCGGGCGCTTGTCGCTGCTGCCGCGCACCTTGTCCACCTTGCCCACCAGATGGTGGTCAACGAACGGGCCTTTCTTGACTGAACGTCCCATGTCCTATCCTCTATTTCTTGTTACGGCGATTGATGATCATGCCGCTGGTGCGTTTGTTCTTGCGCGTGCGGTAGCCCTTGGTAAGCGTGCCCCAGGGGCTGACCGGATGCCGGCCGGCGGCGGTCTTGCCTTCGCCGCCCCCGTGCGGGTGATCGACCGGGTTCATCGCCACGCCGCGCACCGTCGGGCGTACGCCGCGCCAGCGCATGCGGCCTGCCTTGCCCACCGATTCCAGTGAATGTTCTTCGTTGCCGACCTCGCCGATGGTGGCGCGGCACTCGATGTGCACCTTGCGCACTTCGCCGGAGCGCAGCCGCAACTGGGCGTAGCTGCCCTCGCGCGCGAGAAGCTGCACCGAAGTGCCGGCCGCGCGCGCGATCTGCGCGCCTTTGCCGGGCAGCATCTCGACACAGTGCACGGTGGTGCCCACCGGGATATTGCGCAGCGGCAGCGTATTGCCCGGCTTGATCGGCGCCTCCGCACCGGACAGGAGTTGCGCGCCCACTGCGACGCCCTTGGGCGCGATGATGTAGCGCCGCTCGCCGTCCGTGTAGCACAGCAGGGCCAGGTTGGCGCTGCGGTTGGGGTCGTACTCCAGGCGCTCGACCTTGGCCGTGACGCCGTCCTTGGCACGCTTGAAATCGACGATGCGATAATGCTGCTTGTGGCCACCGCCCTGATGGCGCATGGTGATATGGCCGCTGTTGTTGCGTCCGGCGCGCCGCGACTGCGCCTCGAGCAGGGGGGCGTGGGGCTTGCCCTTGTGCAGATCGGGGTTGACGACCTTGACCAGGGAACGGCGGCCGGGTGAAGTGGGTTTAACCTTGACGAGTGCCATGCTCTACTCCGCCGCGTGAAAGTTGATTTCCTGGCCGGGCTTCAGGCACACATACGCCTTTTTCCAGTCTTTGCGCCGGCCGCTCAGCTTGCCGAAGCGCTTTTGCTTGCCCTTTACGTTGGCGACCTGCACGCTTTCGACCTCGACCTTGAACAGCAGTTCGACCGCTGCCTTGATCTCCGGCTTGGTCGCATTGCCCACGACGCGGAACACCACCTGCTCATTTTTCTCGGCGACATAGGTGCTCTTCTCCGACACCTGCGGCGCGAGCAGCACCTGCATCAGGCGTTGCGGATTTCTCACCGCGGCTTTCGATACGGGCGCATTCATCCCAGCATCTCCTCGAATTTGCTGACCGCCTTGCGGGTCAGAATCACGTTCTGATAACGGATCAGCGACACCGGGTCGGCTTCGGCCACTTCCAGCACCAGCACGTTGGGCAGATTTCTCGAGGACAGAACCAGATTGTCGTCGAGCTGGTCCGTGATCAACAGCAGCGAATCGGCGACGCCCATGTCGGTCACTTTCTGCAGGAACAGCTTGGTCTTCGGCGCATCCAGGACAAAACTCTCGACCACCTTGAGGCGGTCCTCGCGCGCCAGCTGCGACAGAATCGAGGCGACGCCGGCGCGATACATTTTTTTATTCAGTTTCTGCGTGAAGTTCTCGTCCGGACTCGACGGGAAAATCCTGCCGCCGCCGCGCCACAGCGGGCTGGAGGCCATGCCGGCACGGGCGCGGCCGGTTCCCTTCTGACGCCATGGCTTGCGCGTGGACTTGGCAATCTCGGCACGCCCCTTCTGCGCGCGCGTGCCCTGGCGCGCGTTGGCCTGGTAGGCCGTCACCACCTGATGGATCAGCGGTTCATTGTAGTCGCGGCCGAACAGCGCGTCGGAGGCGGCCATGGTCGAAGCTGCCTGGCCTTTGGCATCGATCAGTTTCAGATCCATTATTTCTTACCTCCCTTGGCCGGCGCCGCGACCGCCTTCTTCACGCGCGCCTTGGTGGCCGGGTGCACCAGCAAATCGCCGCCCTTGCTGCCCGGGACCGAGCCCTTGATCAGCAGCAGCTGGCGTTGCGCATCGATGCGCACGATCTCCAGGCTCTGGGCGGTGCGCTTGACGTTACCGAGCTGGCCCGCCATGCGCTTTCCCGGGAACACGCGGCCGGGATCCTGCGCCATGCCGGTCGAACCCGGGGCGTTATGCGACCTGGAATTGCCATGGCTCGCGCGTTGGGACGAAAAATGGTGGCGCTTGATGACACCGGAGAAACCCTTGCCCTGCGAGGTGCCGGTCACATCCACCATCTGCCCCACCTGGAACAGGTCCACACCCACCTTGCCGCCAACCTTGAAGTTGGCCAGCTGCTCTTCGGTGACGCGGAATTCCTTCAGCGTGTGGCCGGCCTCGACGGCGGCTTTGGCGAAATGGCCGGCAGCGGGCTTGCTCACGCGCGACGGCCGGCGCTTGCCGAACGCCACCTGCACGGCGGCATAGCCATCGGTCCGGGCGGTCTTGATCTGGGTCACGCGGTTGTCGGACACGTCCACCACGGTCACCGGGACGGAGTCGCCTTCGTCCGTGAAAACGCGGGTCATGCCGACCTTACGACCGACTAATCCTAAGCTCATCTTCTTTCCCTTCGTTAAAAGGCACCGACTACAATTGGCCGGCAATTATCCATTCGCGCTCGGCGATTCGTTTTCGCTGCGCGTTACTGCAATTACGCGTTACAGCTTGATCTCCACATCCACCCCGGCCGGCAGGTCCAGCTTCATCAAGGCATCCACGGTCTTGTCGGTGGGATCGATGATGTCCATCAGCCGCAGGTGGGTACGGATCTCGAATTGGTCGCGCGAAGTCTTGTTCACGTGCGGGGAGCGCAGCACGTCGAAGCGCTCGATCCGGGTGGGCAGGGGTACGGGTCCCTTGACCACGGCGCCGGTGCGTTTCGCGGTTTCAACGATCTCCAGCGCCGACTGATCGATCAGACGGTAGTCGAACGCTTTGAGACGAATTCTGATTTTCGTGCTTTGCATGTTTTTCCTTTAGGGAGCCAGGTCCTGCGCATCAGGGGCCGGCAACACCGTGCCCCTGCGCCGACCTCTGACCTCCAGTCTCTGACCTCTACTCGATCACCTTGGCGACGACCCCCGCACCCACGGTGC
>MERK01000070.1 GCA_001770575.1 Betaproteobacteria bacterium RIFCSPLOWO2_12_FULL_64_23 | reverse complement strand
GCCGCCATCCGCGAGCGCTTCGCGCCCCGAGCTGGCCGGCCGCGCCTGGGAGGCGACGGGCGTGTCGCTGGTGCTGCATCCGCGCAATCCGTATTGCCCCACGGTGCACATGAACGTGCGCTTTTTCGTCGCGACGGAGGAAGGCGCCTCTCCTGCGTGGTGGTTCGGCGGCGGCATGGATCTGACCCCGTATTACGGTTTCGCCGAGGACGCGCAGCACTTCCATCGCAGCTGCAAGCTCGCGCTCGATCCTTTCGGCGCCGGCCGGCACGCGCAATTCAAGGCCTGGTGCGACCGTTATTTCTTCCTCAAGCACAGGAACGAGCCGCGCGGCGTCGGCGGTATTTTCTTCGACGATTTCAACCAGCCGGACTTCGATGCGTGCTTCGCGCTGACGCAAAGCGTGGGCGATCATTTCATCGACGCCTACCAACCCATCATCGCGCGCCGCAAAGACACGCCCTACGGCGAGCGCGAACGCGACTTCCAGGCCTACCGCCGCGGGCGCTATGTCGAATTCAATCTGGTCTACGACCGCGGCACATTGTTCGGCCTGCAGTCGGGCGGCCGTACCGAGGCGATCCTGATGTCGCTGCCGCCGCTGGTGAAATGGCGCTACGATTGGAAGCCGGAGCCGGGCAGCGCCGAGGCGGCGCTGTACAGCGATTTCCTCGTCGCCAGGGACTGGGTCTAGCCGGCGACCCGGTACTCTCGCCGTAGCGGAATGGCGCCCCGGTTTCCGTTGTCGGCGCGCCTACCGCGATCCGCTCCAGCGTGGCCGGAGCGCGAAGGCGCCACTGCCCTCGCGCACGGCATTCAAGGCGATGAGGAAGGCCGCGGCATTCCACGACTGGCCGCGCATGCCGCCGGGCGCCAAGGTGCGGCCATGCAACCACTCGTTGAATGACCAGCCATCGAGCGCATTCACGCGCGCGAGCTTCGCCAGCTCGGTGTTCGCCCGGTCGCGCTCGCCCGCCTGCGCCAGCGTCGCGACCCAGAATCCGCCGACCAACGGCCAGATGCCGCCGTTGTGATATTGCCACTCCAGGTTCTGCAGGTGGCGCGACATGTAGGCCCGCCACAGGGAGCTGCCGGCCGGAATCGGTTCGCATACCACGCGCACCGGCCAGGGATCGGCGATGCCCGCGCGGTCCAGCGCGTGCAGCGTGCGCCGCGCGGCCTCGCCGTCGGCGAGGCCGCACAACAGCGCGAGCAGGTTGCCGAAGACGTCGCCTTCCTCGCCGAAAAAAGAGAAGTTGACGAAGGAGAGGTAGAGGTCGCGATTTTTCGCTTTGCGCTTCACGTAGTGCGTCAGCAAGCGGGCGCGGCGGTATTCGGCCAGCACGGCGCTGAATGGATGAAACAACTCGTTGAAATTCGCGCGCGTCTCCTCCATGCGCGCAAGCCCGTAGAGGTGTTTGACGCGGTACCAGAGCGCATTGGTGTAGAGCACGAAGCCCGAGCGCGGCATGATATCGGCCCAGTCGCTGGCTTCGTTCTGCTGCAGCAGGAAAAAACGCTGGTGCTCCTGCGCTTCCAGCCACTGCAGGGCCTTGGCGATGCCGGGGGCGAGATTCTGCCGCAGCCCGCCGGCGGGCTCGCGGCCATCGAGAAAGTCGAGCGCAATCAGCCACCAAAGGGTGGCGTCAATGCAGCCGAGGTACCAGAAGTCGGCCTCTTGCCCGCGCAAGTCGACGAATTTCGGGATCTGTCCATTGTTCGCCTGGTGCCGGGCTAGCGTGACAAGTCCGGTTGCAGCCTCGCGCTCGAGTACGGCGTCTCCCGACAGCGCCATGCCGATAGCGCACACCGCGGCATCGCGGCCGAATATCGCCGCGTAGCCGCGCGACTCGGCGCGCGCACCCGGGGTCGCGGCGAGGATGCCCTGCGGCGAGAGATTAGTGCGCAGCAACTCCACCGATTTATGCCGGCACGCTTCGATCAGCGCAGCGTCTTCGGACGGGGTCGGTGTAATCGGTGAAGTCATGTGCGCGCCTCGGTCTGCCACTAGACCTTCAACCGGCCGCCGTGGAAGACGGCCGCAACGCCGCCAACAAGCGCACGAGCCTGGAAATGCCTTCATCATCTGGCCAGCGCTCGAGCAGCAACGGCAGCTTGCGCCTCCAGTTCGGATGCTCGCTGCTGGTGCCGGGAAGATTCACCTGCTCGCGCACGCCGAGCACGTCCTCCGGCTGCACCACCAGGAGACGCGCGGCACTGCGCGCGAGGAAAGCGTGTATCGCTAGCATCAATGCCGGTGTCATTTCGGGCAGCGACGCCGAGTCCGTACTGGCGCCCTGTGGCAGCAGTCCCTCGCGCTCGAGGGCGAGCAGCAGCCGCATTCGGTCCTGCGCGCGCGCAAGTACCTGCGCCTGGCGTACTTCCTCCGCCGGGAACAAGCCGAATTCCCGGCGCAACGCAAGGTCGCGCCCTTCCCAATAGGCGGCGAGCGTGGGCAGATCATGCGTCGCCACCGTGACCAGAGCATCCGCCGGGTATTCGGCCGGAAGTTTGAAATCCCCCGATTGCTGCCGTTCGAAAAGCAACACGCGGTAGGAAAGAATGCCGGTACGCGAGAGCGTCGCGCGGACATAGTCCGGCACCGTGCCAAGGTCTTCGCCGATCACCATGCAGCGGTTGCGATGGCTCTCCAGCGCGACAATGCCCACCAGGTCCTCGAACGGGTAATGCACATAGGCGCCGTCGCGCGGCTCGCCGCCCTGCGGCACCCAGAACAGCCGCGCAAGGCCCATGACGTGATCAATGCGCAGCGCACCTGCGTGGCGCATGTTGGCGCGCAGGGTGGTGATGAACGGGGCATAGGCCGCCGCGCGCAGCCGCTCCGGAACGAGCGGCGGCAGTCCCCAGTCCTGGCCGCGAAGGTTGAACTCGTCGGACGGGGCGCCGACGCTGGTCGCGACGCAGTACAGGTCCTGGTTCGCCCACGCTTCAGCGCCGCCGCGGTCGACGGAAACCGCGAGGTCCTGGTACAGCCCGACGCCGAGCCCCAGGTTCGTGGAGCGCCGGCCGACGGCTTCGAGTTGCAGTTCGGCCTGCCATTGCAGGTACTCGAAAAACTCGACGCGCTCGGCGTGCGATTCGGCGAAGCGCGCGACCTCTGGCGCAGCCGCGATGCGATACGCTTCGGGCCAGGCGGGCCAGCCCCAGACGTTCGCATCTTCGCGGTGAAAATGCTCCTGCAGCACTTCGAACAAGGCATGCTGCCTGAGCGCCGGCGCGTGCGCGGCCTGATAGGCGCGGAACGCCTGCGCGCGCGGCGTGCCGGAGGCCAGATGGCGGCTGAAAAAATGCGCGAAACAGCGCTGGATCATCGCCAGCTTGATCTCCGCGACACCGGCGTAGTCCACCAAGTCGGTGTCGCGCAGCGCCTTCAGGCGCGACTGAAACTCGGGCGTGCGCGCCTGCGCCAGCGCCTCGTCGCACTCGCTGAAGTCGGGAATCGCCTCGACGTCGAGATAGAGCACGTTGACGAAGCAGCGCGAGGACGGGCTGTAGGGGCTCGCGTGTTCCGGGTTGTGGGGGAACAAGGCGTGCAGGGGATTGACTCCCACTACGCCCGCTCCGCGCGCGCCCCACTGCGCGAGCAGCGTCGCCAGATCGGTGAAATCGCCGATGCCCCAGTTGCGCTCGGAGCGCACCGCGTACAGCTGCACCGCCGCGCCCCAGATGCGAGCGTCGTTCTCAACCGCAGGCGGGCGGTAGCACCGGTCGGGAACGACGACGAACATCGCTTCACCGAGGACAGCACCATCGCGCAGGATCGCGAGGCGATGGTAGCCGCAGCGCGCGGCTACCTGCAGCGCGAACTCGTACGCGACAAAACCCTCGCCGTCCAGTTCGGCGGATTCGACGACGTTCAGCGTCGCGGTTTCCAGGGTGCCCTCGTGGCGTTCGCCATCTTCCAGCGTGAGGCGCCAGGCGAGCGGTGAATTCGCCGCTGCAGCCGGGAGGTTCAGCCGGATGGTCCACGGCGCGGCCTCTTCGCGCAGCACCATTGCCGGCGCAACCACGGCGCGCCAGCGCACGAATTCGGCCGAGCGTATCGACGCTTCAACTTCCTGCGCCGTGCCCGCGGCTACGCCCAGCGCGGCGAGCAGCGCGGTGAGGCTCGCTTCGGGAACCTCGTGACGTTTACCCCAGACGTCGTAGTAATCCGGCGCGATCTCGTGCATCCTACCCAAGCGCGCCATGGCTTCACGCGCGCTCATTTGTCTGTGCTCTCCAGCGCGTACGCGACGAACCAGGGCGGAAGTTTGCGCGGCTGCGCGCCGCCCTCCACCTTCGGGTTCGCATACACGATCTGCCCGGGCGGCATTGTCACCGGCCCGCTCGCAGTCGCCGCGACATTCGCGACCAGATGCAGCCGCGAGCCTTCGCCCAAGGTCCATTGCACGCGCAGCAGACCGCCGGCTTCGACACGGAAATCGCCGCCCGAGCGTATTCCCGCGAGGCGCGGCACGATCAGCCGATGCCGCAGCGCGAGCAGCTCGCGGTGCAGCGCGAGCCATTCGCTATGCGGCGCACGATCGATTTCGTCCCAACGCAGCTTGGAAGCGGCGAAGGTCGCCGGGTCGTTCGGGTCGGGGATCGCCGCCTGCGCCGCAGGGTCGCGAAAGCGCGTCTTGCCATCGGCGCGCACTTCCGCACCGAAGGGCATCGCGTGGCGGTGCTTCATTTCGGTTTCCACGTGGTCGGCCGGGTGTCCTGCTTGCCCTGTCGGAAGCGCTCCTCGAGAGCCCTGCGCGCCGAAGCGCACATTACGCGTCCACCTGCTGCAGCAGCACGAGGGAACGGCCCTTCAGCTCGTATTCGACGCCGGCGTTGAAGGTCCCGTTGATCGCCAGCCCGTCGTCGAACGCGGTGTCGAGCAGCGCGTGCCAGCGGCTGCCGGCGTAATCCGGCAGCTTGAACGGGAGCGGTTCGTGATGCGCGTTGAACAGCACCAGGAAGTTCCGGTCGCGCACCGGGCGGCCGCGCCCGTCGGTTTCGGTCAGCGCCTCGCCTGCCAGGTACACGCCGAGGCAGCGGGCGAAGTGCTGGCTCCACTCGTCGTCGGTCATTTCACCGCCCTCGGGCCGCAGCCAGACGATGTCCTTGACGCCGAGGCCGCGCACGGGATGCCCCCTGTAGAAGTCGCGCCGCCGGAACACCGGGTGCGTGCGGCGCAACGCAATGACGCGCTGCGTGAACGCGAGCAGCTTGCGTTTTTCGTCGTCCAGCGTCCAGTCGATCCAGGAGATCTCGTTATCCTGGCAGTAGGCGTTGTTGTTACCCTCCTGGCTGCGGTCGATTTCGTCTCCGGCGAGCAGCATGGGCACGCCCTGCGACAGCAGCAGCGTGGCAATCAGGTTGCGCTGCTGGCGCGCGCGCAGGGCGCGCACCTCTGGGTCGTCCGTAGGGCCCTCCACGCCGCAATTCCACGACAGGTTGTTGTCGTGGCCGTCGCGATTGCCCTCCTGGTTCACCTCGTTGTGCTTGTCGTTGTAGGAAACGACGTCCTTCAGCGTGAACCCGTCGTGGGCGCTGACGAAGTTGATGCTCGCGTGCGGGCGGCGGCCGCCGCGCCCGTACAGATCGCTCGAGCCGGTGATGCGCTGGGCGAATTCGCCGATCAGGCCGCCGTCGCCCTTCCAGTAGGCGCGCATGGTGTCGCGGTATTTGTCGTTCCACTCGGACCAGCCGACCGGGAAGTTGCCCACCTGGTATCCACCTTCGCCCAGATCCCAGGGTTCGGCGATGAGCTTCACCTCGCTTAGCACCGGGTCCTGGCGCAGGATGTCGAAAAATGCGCCCAGCCGGTCCACCTCGTGCAATTCGCGCGCGAGCGCCGAGGCGAGGTCGAAGCGGAAACCGTCGACATGCATCTCCGTAACCCAGTAGCGCAGGGAATCCATGATCATCTGCAGCACGCGCGGATGCACCATGTTGAGCGTGTTGCCGCAGCCGGTATAGTCCGCGTAGTAGCGCCGGTTCTCCGGCGTCAGGCGGTAGTAGGAAGCGTTGTCCACGCCGCGAAACGACAGCGTCGGGCCAAGCTGGTTGCCTTCCGCGGTATGGTTGTAGACCACGTCGAGTATGACTTCCAGCCCCGCGGAGTGCAGGGTCTTCACCATGGTCTTGAATTCGGCCACCTTGCCCGAGGCGGAGTATTGCGCCTCGGGGGCAAAATAACCGATGGTGTTGTAGCCCCAATAGTTGGTGAGGCCGCGCTCGACCAGGTAGCGGTCGTCGACGAACGCGTGCACCGGCATCAACTCGATGGTGGTGACGCCCAGCCGCTTGAGGTACTCGATCGAAGGGGCGCTGGCTAGCCCCGCGTAAGTGCCGCGCATCGCCGGGTGTATATCCTCATTGCGCATGGTGAATCCGCGCACGTGCGCCTCGTAGATGATCATGTCGTTCCAGGGCACGCTCGGGCGCCGGTCCTCGCCCCAGGTGAACGCCGGGTCGATCACCTTGCATTTCGGCATGCCGCGCGCGCTGTCGCGGCGGTCCATCGACAGATCTTCGCGCTTGCTGCCGATGGTGTGGCCGAACAGCGCGTCGCTCCAGCGCACCTGGCCGTCGATATTGCGCGCATAGGGATCGAGCAGCAGCTTGTACGGATTGAAGCGGTGCCCTTCCTCGGGCTTGTACAGGCCGTGCACGCGATAGCCGTAGAGCATGCCCGGGCGCGCCTCCGGAAGATAGCAATGCCAGATCAGATCGGTCTGCTCGCGCAGCTCGACGCGCTGCAGCTCGCGCCGGCCTTGGTCGTCGAATATGCACAGCTCGACCTTGTGCGCGTGCTCCGAGAACAGCGCGAAGTTGACGCCTTCGCCGTCCCAGATGGCACCGCGCGGATGCGAACGGCCTGGCCAAACCGCGGTGATGGGGTTCATGCTCAATACCTTTTGGAGAATGTACTATTTCAATTAATGCGCGTTGGTGCGGGCACGCTATTGCCCCACCCCCTGGCCGCGTTGGAGTACCCAAATTATAGGTCTTTGCCGCCGCGGCAGGCGCCCCCGCGCGGCTGCGCGCGCTAATCGCCGTCGTTGTTCTTTTCCCTCGGCCACCAGCGATCGATGAGCTCGGCCGCCGCGGCTTTTCCGCCGAGTCCGAAGGCGAGCGCCAGGGCAAATACGACCCCCGCCAGGATGATGAGGAAGCTCTGCCGCACGATGTCCCCGCCCACGTTGACTTGGTCCAGCGCGATCAGCACGACGAAGGTCATGATGGCGTATTGCGCCAGCTTGCCGAGCACCTCGGAGTCCTGGATGCTGATGTTCTTGCAGTAGGTGACCACCGCATTGCCGACAAAGCGCGCAAAGTACGCGCCAAAGGCGAGAATCAGCAGGGCGACGATGACCTTGGGCACGAACAGCACGACCTGGCCCAGCAGCCCGGTGATGTAAGTGAGCCCCATGCTGTTGAAGCCGATGATCAGAGCCGCCAGGATCACCAGCCAGTAGATGAGCAGTCCCAGGATTCCGGTGGTGTCGGTCTCGATGCCGCCCTGATGCAGGAATCCGTCCAGGCCGGCGCGCTCGGTGAGCACGTTGAAGTTGATCGCGCGCAGCGCTTTGGTGATCGCGAACCTCGCGAACTTCGCGAGCAGCCAGCCGACGATGAGCACCCCGATGGCGAGCGCGAGCTTGGGCAGGAACCCGGCGGTCTGGAGCAGGAACGCCCGCACGGGTTCGAGCATGATGTCGACTTTTTCCATATCAACCTCCTTGTGAATGCGTCGCGTTGTCCCCTGCGGCGTCCGGCGGAAGTCCGCACAGCGCGAGCACACCCTGCAGCGGAACGTTGATCCAGGCCGGACGGTTGCCAACTTCGTAGCGCAACTCGTACAGCGCCTTCTCCAACTCGAACAGCTCGATCAGACCCTGCACCTCGGCGAAAGCCCCGTACAGGCCGCTATCGCGCGCGGTCTCGTCGTAGGCGCGAAGGAACATCTCGCGCGCTTCGCGTGCCCAGCCTTGCGCGAGCGGCGCTAGCCTGGCCCGGTCGGCGTCGGTGTAAGTGTCGCGCAACACCGCGCTCCAGCGCGCGTAATCGAAGGAGCGCAGCATCCCGGCTACGTCGCGCAGGGATGAATGCTTCATGCGCCGCTCGGCCAGCGGCCGCGCCGGCTCGCCCTCGAAGTCGATGATCACGAAATCGTTGTTGCTCACCAGCACCTGGCCCAGGTGGTAGTCGCCGTGGTAGCGGGTCTTGAGGCACGGGCCCGCCAGCATGCCGCAGCCCTCGATCCGATCGAGCAGCCGCTGCCGCTGATCGAGCAGCGAGCGCGCGTTCGCCAGCGCCGGCGCCGGGAACTGCGCCTGGTGTTGCTCCAGCAGTGCGAACACGGCGAGCGCATCGTCGTGCACGCGCCGCTTCCATCCGGCGAGATCGCCCGGTTCCAGCGGCTCCGGATCGAAGGCCGCATCGCCCGTGCGCAGCGCCAGCGCCTTGTGCAACTCCGCGGTGCGCGTGCCCAGGGTCTGCACCAAGGACAGATAGGCGCCGTGGACGTCCGCGGGTGGCTCGGCCGCTGCGGCGAGCTGGCTCTCGAAGCAACGCTCGAGATAGTCGAGCGTGTACGACCAGCCGTCGCCCTGGTTCGCGACATGGCCTTGCAGCAGCGCCAGGCCGGTCGGCGTACCGTCGGCGGCGATGTATTCGACCGCTCCCGCCACCGGCACGCAATTGGCGAAACGCGCGACCTCGGTGAGGAAGCGTCCCACCTCGAACTCGGGGTTCACGCCGGCCCTTACGTGCCGGTAGCCCTTGAGAAACAGGCGCGTGCCGAGCATGACCACGGTATTGCTGCTCTGGAACTTCGGCCGGGTCAGCGGCAGCTTGCCGACCGCGTCACCGGCGAGGCCGGCGTAGGCCTTGGTCGGGGTGAAGCGCAGCCTGCCGTGCGCACAGGGCACTACGCTTCCGGCGCCGATCGCCTGCACCAGCGCGCGGCAGAACGTTTCGTCGGCGAAGGCGTCCGCGAGCACGCCCACTTGCGACTGCTGGCGCACCCGCGCCAGCGTCGCGGGTGCGAGCGCGCGAAGCTGCTCCTCGTCGCCGTCTCCATAGGCGAGGGCCATGGGCAGGAAATACGTGCCCTGGCCCGAGGCGGTCTCCGTCTGTAGCAACGTGATCAGCCAGGAACGCGGTTCCGGTCCCCACAGCACCCAGTCGTTCAACGCGGCGCGCCTGATCGGCTCGCCTTTGGCCGCGTACCAGCGCTGCGCGGCGATATAGCGCGGCAGCGTCTCAGTCTCGAACTGCGCGCGCAGCTTCTCCGCCATGCGGATGCGCCAGGGCACGACGCGGTCGCGGAAGAAACTGGTCCAGCCGTCGAACAGCACCAGCACCGGCCGCTCTTCGGTCGCCAGGTGCTCCTCGTGCCAGCGCGGCACTTCGACATCGGCAGCGAGACGGAACCAATAGAAACCGCAGGCAGGCAGCGTCAACAGGTAGGACAGTTCGCCGATGGGCGGGAAGGCGGTGCGGCCCATCATCTCCAGCGGCACGCGGCCGCGATAGCGCGCGAGGTCCAGCTCGACCGGCTGCGCCGAGCGGCCGAGGTTGGCGACGCACAGGATCGTCTCCTCGCCGTACTCGCGCAGGTAGGCGAGTATCTTGCGGTTGCCGGGACTGAGGAA
>MERK01000069.1 GCA_001770575.1 Betaproteobacteria bacterium RIFCSPLOWO2_12_FULL_64_23 | reverse complement strand
CAGCTGCTTCTTGCCCTCTTCGCCTGCTGCCAGGCCGTCGGCGATATGCTTTTGCCGCTGTTCGATCGCTCTCATCAGCGGCGGCCAGACGAACTTGACCGTAAACAGAATGAAAAGCGCGAACGAAATCGCCTGTGCGATCAGTGTTAGGTTGATGTTCATGTTCGAATTCCCCGGCGGATCCCGGTCCGGTGCGACAGGACCAGCGATGCGGTCAAATTACTTCGGGATGACGGCAAGCAACGGGTTGCCGAACGCGAACAACATCGCAATGCCGACGCCGATGATGAACGATGCGTCGATCAGGCCAAGCAGCAGAAAAACCTTGGCTTGCAGTTGCGGGATCAGCTCCGGCTGGCGCGCCGCGCCCTCGAGGAAGCGGCTGCACATCAGGGCCACGCCGATGCAGGCGCCCATGGCGCCCAGTCCGACCATCAGGCCGATGCCGATGCCGGTGTAAGCCTGAATCATGGCCAGGGCTTGAATTTTATCCATCGTAGTGTCCTTTCTTGAACAAAATGTAGCGTTAGCGGGGGTTAACGGGAGAATTAGTGGCTCTCATGCGCCATCGAGATATACACGATCGTGAGCATCATGAATATGTACGCCTGCAGCACCACGATCAGGATGTGGAAAATCGACCAGCCGACGCCGAGTATGGCGCCGAAGAACGCGCCGCTGACGCTGGTCGCGGCCCACAGCCACAGCAGCAGGAAAATGATTTCGCCAGCATACATGTTGCCGTACAGCCGCAGCGAGTGCGACAGCGGCTTGGACACGTATTCGACCAGGTTGAACAGGAAGTTGAACGGCCACAGAATGGGATGCGCGCCGAAAGGTGAGCAAAACAACTCGTGGATCCAGCCGCGCAGGCCTTTGACCGCGATGGAAAAATAAATCGTCAGCACCAATACCGACAGCGACAGGGCGAAGGTGGTGTTCACGTCGGCGGTCGGAACAATCCTGAATTCCTCCTGCTGAAACACGCGCTCCAGAATCCATGCCATGATGTCGGCCGGCAGGAAGTCCATCGCGTTCATCAGCAGCACCCACACGAACACGGTGAGCGCGGTTGGCGCGATGAAGTCGCGCTTGCCGTGGAATATGCCCTTCACCTGGTCGTCGACGAAACCGAACAGCAGTTCGACGAAGGCCTGGCGCTTGTTGGGCACGCCCGAGGTCGCACCGCGCACTACCCACCACATCAGCGCGGTCGAGACGATGCCGAGGGCGGCACCGGTTACCAGCGTATCGACGTACAGCGTCCAGAACGAACCATCCCCGACCGACTGGGCGTTGAAGCTCAGGTGGTGCTGAATATAGCTTGTTGCGGTGAGTTCTTGCCCGGCAGCCATTCTGTCTAGCCTGATTTGTCCATGTCCAAAGGCGCGCTACGTCTCATCGCCGGCAAATAACGCCATACTCAAAATCAGGATCGAAACGACAAACGATCCCAACAGCGCGACCACCACGACTTCTTGATACGCCGCCAGCACGAGCCAAAGCAACAACCCTGCTAGGAAAAGTTTGGCCGCTTCAGCCTTGAGGGCGTCGAACAGGACCTCCCCTGCGGATTTCCCTTTTTTTCCTGTGCTTTTTGCAGCCAGCAAAACAAACACCAGCCCGGCAGTGATGCTGATCAGACCGCCCAGAAGCGCCGAAATCGCGCCGTGAGCGCCCGCAAACCAGGCCGTAATCGATGCGATGATTATTGTGGCCAGTACTTGCGACCCGAACACCGGGCGGAACTTTCGCCACACTCGCCGCTATCCTCGCTGCAAAACAGTGAAATTATAGCGGTTTTGACCGTGCACGGTCAATTCAGAATTCAGCAATTGCTGGCGCAATGCATTGATCCACATCAATATGAACGGCAGGGGTTAAAGGTATCCGCCTGCGGTTTGAGCGGTGGATGCGGCCTGGTCACAGGATGACAAAATCGGACGCGCGAACTACACTGCAAATCATGCCTTCCGATACCAAGCGGCGTCCGATTCTGCGTACGCTGGGGCTGGTCGCCGCCCTCGTCGGCGGCAGCGCCCAGGCGCAGGATCCATACGCACGCGAGCGCGCGGCCCTGCTGAAAGAGATCGAGGCGATGGCGCGCGACACCGGCGCGGAAACCGGCCGGGTGATATTCAGCGCGCGCGTGATGGGAGCCATGGCCAAGGTGCCGCGCCATCGCTTCGTTCCGGCGCTATACGGCCAATTGGCCTATGCCAACCGCCCGCTGCCCATCGGGCACGGCCAGACCATCTCCCAGCCCTACATCGTCGCGCTGATGACCGAGCTGCTCGACACCAAAGCCGGCGACGCTGTGCTGGAAATCGGCACCGGCTCGGGTTATCAGGCAGCTATATTGGCCGAACTGGTGCATCAGGTGTACTCGATCGAGATTATCGAGCCGGTGGGCAAGAATGCTGCGGCGTTGCTGCAGCAACTGGGCTATAAGAACATCGAAACCAGGATAGGCGACGGTTACAACGGCTGGCCGGAGCATGCCCCGTTCGATGCCATTATCGTCACCGCCGCCGCAGCGCGCGTTCCGCCGGCGCTGGTCGCGCAATTGAAACCAGGCGGACGCATGGTGATTCCTGTCGGCGGGGAGAACGAGGTGCAATTCCTGCAGGTGATGGTGAAACAGGCCGACGGCTCGATCTCGACCCAGCGCAGCCTGCCGGTGCGCTTCGTGCCGCTTACCCGCAGCAACTAAGCGTGCGCCGCGCGCGCCGCTAACTTCAGCCCTTGAATTTGGACAGCAGATCGTCCAGATGCTCGTGGCTGACGTAACTGATCAGCAGCTTGCCCGCGCCCTTTTTGCCGGGTTTGATTTCGACTTTGGTGCCGAATTTTTCCGCAAGCTCCTCCTCTAAGCGCAGGATGTCGCGATTGGTCCTGAGCCGGCTCGATTTCTTTGGCTTCGGGTTGAGAATGTCCTGAACCGCTTTTTCGGTCTGGCGCACCGACAGCCCGCGCTCGGCGACCCGCTTTGCCAAGTCCTCCTGGCGCCGGCCTTCCAGCGCGAGCAGCGCGCGCGCATGACCCATGTCGATCTTGCCGTCGTAGACCAGCGCCTGCACCGATTGCGGCAGGTTCAGCAGACGCAGCAAATTTGTGGTCGCGGCGCGCGAGCGACCCACGGCCTCGGCCGCCTCCTGGTGGGTCATCTTGAATTCGTTGATCAGGCGGTGGATGCCGGTGGCCTGTTCCAACGGATTCAGATCCTCGCGCTGGATGTTCTCGATCAGCGCCATCGTGAGCGCCGCCGAATCCGGCACCTCGCGAATCACCACGGGTACTTCGCGCAGGCCGGCAATTTTCGCCGCGCGCCAGCGCCGTTCGCCCGCGATGATCTCGTAGCGCCCCTTGGCCAGGGTGCGCGCGAGAATGGGTTGCATCACACCTTGGGACTTGAGCGATCGCGCCAGTTCTTCCATTGACGCCTGGTCCATGCGCGTGCGCGGCTGGTATTTGCCCGGCTGAAGCTCGTCGAGCTTCAGCGTTTTCAAGGTGTCGCCGGCGCCGGCCTCTTCGTCCTTGGCCAACAGCGCGTCCAGCCCGCGTCCCAGTCCTTTCATGTTTGCTTCCTTAGTCCGTAACAATACGAGGGGATATCGCCCCTCGTGCTCTCCTAATTCGGACCGTAGCAAAATGACTTTTGCTACGGCTACTAACTTACGCGAGCGCGATGGCCGAGCGCGACAGCAGCTCGTCCGCCAGCGCCATATAAGCCTGCGAGCCCTTGCATGCCTTGTCCAGGTTCACTGCCGGCGCGCCATAGCTCGGCGCCTCGGCGAGGCGCACGTTGCGCGGGATGATGGTCGCGTAGAGCTTGTCGCCGAAATGCTGCTGCAGCTGGGCCGAGACCTGTAGCGTGAGCGCGTTGCGCGGATCGTACATGGTGCGCAGCAGGCCCTCGATCTCGAGCCGCGGATTGAGATGTTTGCGCACCTTGCGTATGGTTTCCACCAGATCGCTCAAGCCTTCCAGGGCGTAGTACTCGCATTGCATCGGGATGATCACCGCATCGGCCGCGACCAGACCGTTAAGGTGAGCAGGTTGAGCGCTGGCGGGCAGTCGAGGAGAATGAAATCGTATTCCGCCGCGATCGTTCCCAATGCCGATTTGAGCCGCGTTTCGCGGTTGTCCAAATCCACCATTTCGATCTCCGCGCCGGCGAGCTCGCGGTTGGCCGGCACCAGGTCGTAGCCGCCGGACTCGGACTGTTGCCGCACCGACTGCACCGTCGTCAGCCCGAGCAGCACCTGATACACGGAGCGCTCCAGGCCGCGCTTGTCGATGCCGCTGCCCATGGTGGCGTTGCCCTGCGGATCGAGATCGATCAGGAGCACGCGCTTGCCGGCGCCGGCAAGTCCGGCGGCAAGATTGACGCTGGTCGTGGTCTTGCCCACCCCGCCCTTCTGGTTGGCGACGGCGAGGATGCGCGGCATCATCTTGCCTGGTCATCCAGCCCGATCAACACCAGATGTCTGGCGCCGTCGAGTCCGGGGACCGCAAGCGGCAGCACTTGCCGCACTTTGCAGTCTGGCGGCAGCTTGTCGATTTCCTCATAAGGATGCAGGCCTTTCATCGCCGCGAACATCCCGCCCGACGCGAGCAGGTGCCGTGTGATGCGCACGAACTCGCCCATGTCGGAAAAGGCGCGCGAAATGATCACGTCGAACCTGTTCCGCGTCTGCCAGGACTCTACGCGCTCGGCGCATACCTCGGCGTTCTTGAGTTTCAGTTCCATCACCGCCTGGTTCAGAAACGCGGCTTTCTTGTGATTGCTGTCGAGCAAGGTCACGTGCATGTCCGGATTGGCGAGCGCCAGCGGAATGCCCGGCAGTCCGGCGCCGCTGCCCACGTCGAGCACGCGCCTGGCGTGCAGATGCGGCGCCGCCGCCAGGCTGTCGAGCAGGTGATGGCTCACCATTTTTTCGGGCTCGCGGATTGCGGTGAGGTTGTACACCCGGTTCCATTTTTCGATCAGCGCGAGGTAGTCGAGCAGCCGCTGCTGGGTGTCGCGCTCCAGCGTCAATCCCAGCGCGATGAGTCCGCGCTCAAGTTGATCGGCCGTGCTCATGCCGCGGGCCGCTTTGCGCGGGCATCGTCGGATAGGCCCTCATCGGGCCATTGATCGTCTTTCGATGCGGGCGCATCAACCCATGGCCCTGCCTGCCTTGCGCTACCCTCGAAGCCGCGTTTCAGGTGCACCAGGAGCAGGGAAATGGCAGCCGGCGTCAGGCCCGAGATGCGCGAGGCCTGGCCTATGGTTTCGGGTTTGTGCTGGTTGAGCTTTTGTTGCGCTTCCTTGGACAATCCGCGCACGGCGCGGTAATCGAGGTCGCGCGGTAGCGCGGTCGCCTCATATTGCTCGCGCCGCAGCACTTCGTCGTGCTGGCGCGCGATATAGCCGTCGTACTTGATCTGGATCTCCACCTGCTCGGCCACCACCGGGTCGACTGCGGCTACACCCGCGCCCGGCAGGGACATCAGGCTGGCATAGCTCACATCCGGACGACGCAGCAGATCGGTAAGCGCATACTCTCGTTCTATGTCTTTGCCTAAAACCCTCTTCGCGTCGGCTTGGGGCAATAGCTTGGGATTGATCCAGGTCGATTTGAGCCGTTCGAGTTCCCTCGCAACGGCTTCGCGCTTACGTTCGAAAGCATCCCAGCGAACGGCGTCAACCAGACCCAGATGGCGCCCCGTTTCGGTCAGGCGCATGTCTGCGTTGTCCTCGCGGAGCATCAAACGATACTCGGCGCGGCTGGTGAACATGCGGTAGGGCTCGGACACGCCGCGGGTGATGAGGTCGTCCACCAGCACACCGATATAGGCCTGGTCGCGGCGCGGGCACCACGGCTCCCGCTCTTGCACCTGCAACGCCGCATTGATGCCGGCGAGCACGCCCTGGGCGGCGGCTTCTTCATAGCCGGTGGTACCGTTGATCTGGCCGGCGAAAAACAGCCCGGATATCGCCTTCGTTTCCAGCGACGCCCTCAGGCCGCGCGGATCGAAGTAGTCGTACTCGATGGCATAGCCGGGGCGCAGAATATGCGCCCGCTCCATGCCCCTGATCGAGCGCACCAGCTCTAATTGCACGTCGAAAGGCAGGCTGGTCGAAATCCCGTTGGGATAGAACTCGTTGGTTGTGAGCCCCTCAGGCTCGAGGAAGATCTGATGGCTCGCCTTGCCCGCGAAACGGTGGATCTTGTCCTCGATCGAAGGACAGTAACGCGGGCCGACGCCTTCGATCACGCCGGTATACATCGGCGAGCGGTCGAGACCGCCGCGGATGATTTCGTGCGTGCGCGCATTGGTGTGGGTGATCCAGCAGGGCAGTTGCCGCGGGTGCATGTCACGGCTGCCCATGTAGGAGAACACCGGCGCCGGGTCGTCGCCCGGCTGCTCCTGCATCAGCGAAAAATCGATGGAACGGCCATCGAGGCGCGGCGGCGTCCCGGTTTTCAAGCGGCCGACAGGAAGCTTGAGTTCGCGCAACCGCGCCGCCAGGCCGAGCGAGGGCGGGTCGCCGGCCCGCCCCGCCTGGTAATTGACCATGCCGACGTGAATCAGTCCGGAAAGAAAAGTACCGGTGGTCAGGACCACGGCGCGCCCGCTGAAACGGATACCCAGTTGCGTCACCACGCCGCTGACCCGGTCGCCCTCCAGCGTGAGATCGTCCACCGCCTGCTGGAACAAGGTTAAATTCGGCTGGCTTTCCAGGCGCGCGCGGATTGCTTTCTTGTACAGCAGCCGGTCGGCCTGGGCGCGGGTGGCGCGCACCGCCGCGCCCTTGCTCGAATTGAGTATGCGGAACTGGATGCCGGCCTCGTCCGTGGCGATCGCCATGGCGCCGCCCAGCGCATCGACTTCCTTCACCAGATGCCCTTTGCCGATGCCGCCGATCGAAGGGTTGCAGGACATCTGCCCCAGAGTCTCGATATTGTGCGTGAGCAACAGGGTATTGCAGCCGGCACGGGCCGCGGCGAGCGCGGCCTCGGTCCCGGCGTGCCCGCCGCCAACCACGATCACGTCGAATTCGCTAGGAAAATACATACGTCCGCTGCCATGCCAAAGAGGCGCGATTTTACGCTGTTTTCACGCAGCCCGTAAGCCGTTGTTCCACGTGGAACAAGGTGGCAGAACCCTGCCCGGGATGCCTTTATCCATAACCGTGTTTTTGGTACGGATGTCCTTTATCCGTACCAAGAACACGGTTGTCGCGCGCAGCGCGAAATCGTCGCGCGCCGACATCGGCGGACGTTAGCTGACATATCGAGCTGCGGTGATCGAACTTGCGCGGACGGCGACCCGTCCGCACGGATCGCAGGTTGCGCACGGATGAAAGACCATCCGCGCGCAATCGGCGATCTTGTATAAAACCCCCAGGCAGAAGCCCTGCCACACTGTTCCACGTGGAACAGTCAGTCAGGATTGCCCGAAACCAGACCGAGATAGCTTTCGATCACGCGCGCATCGGAGGCGAGATCGCCGCTTGGCCCTTCCAGGACGATTTCACCGGTTTCCAGCACATAGCCGTAATCGGCCACCTGCAGCGCGGCGCGCGCGTTCTGTTCCACCAGCAGGATGGAGACGCCGGTGTCGCGCAGCCCGGCGATGACGCGGAAGATATCACGCACGATCAACGGCGCCAGGCCCAGGCTGGGTTCGTCCAGCATCAGCAGGCGCGGGCGGCTCATGAGCGCGCGGGCCAGCGCAAGCATCTGGCGTTCCCCACCGGAAAGCGTGCCGGCCAACTGCCGGCGGCGTTCCTTCAACCGCGGAAACAACTGGTAGACCTGCGCGAAATCCGCGGCGATGGTCTTGTCGCGCTTGCGATAACGGTGAAACGCGCCGAGCACCAGGTTGTCCTCTACCGTCATCGCGGCGAACAGTTCGCGCCGCTCCGGCACCAGGCACAGGCCGCGGCTCACGCGCTGTTCCGCCTCGACACGCGTGATGTCCTCGCCCGCATAGCCAATGCTGCCGCGGGCGGGCAGCATGCCCATCAGGGCGGCCAGGAGCGTGGTCTTGCCGGCGCCGTTGGGGCCGATGACCGTGACTATCCTGCCCTCTTCCACGCGCAACGCGGCTTGGTGCACGGCTTCCACCTTGCCGTAGGCCACGCATAGGCCGCGCACTTCCAGGAGCGCGCTCATTTCACGCCCCCGAGATAAGCTTCAACGACCACCGGATTTGTCTGGATCTCCTGCGGCAGGCCCTCGGCCAGTTTTTCGCCGAAGTCCATCACCACCAGCCGGTCCACCAGCTGCATTACGAAATCCATGTCGTGCTCGACCAGCAGGATGCTCATGCCCTCCGACTTGAGCTTGCGCAGAAGCTCGGCAAGCGCGCGCTTTTCCTGATAACGCAGCCCAGCCGCTGGCTCATCGAGCAGCAGCAGTACCGGATCGGCACAGAGCGCACGCGCGATTTCGAGGATGCGCTGCTTGCCCAGCGACAGGCTGCCCGCTTGTTCGTGGATGCTGGTTCCCAGCCCCACGCGCTCGAGTTGGCGTGCTGCCTCCCCCAGCAGCATCGCCTCCTCCCCGCGCTCCAGGCGCAGCGCCGCGCTGACCACGCCTTTGGTGCCGCGCAGGTGCGCGCCGATGGCGACATTCTCCAGCACGCTCATCGCAGGCAGCAGGTGCACCTGCTGGAAAGTGCGCGCGAGACCGCGCGGGACGATGGCGCGCGCCGACAAGGTATCGATGCGCTCGCCGCGGAAATGCACCTCGCCGCCAACGGCCGGCAGCACGCCGGTGACCAAGTTGAACACGGTGGTTTTGCCGGCCCCGTTGGGGCCGATCAGACCCAGAATCTCGCCGCTGGTCATGGCAAAGGACAGGTCGTTCACCGCCACCAGGCCGCCGAATGCCTTGCGCACTCTTCTTAGCTCCAGCAACGCTGCGCCCGCGGCGGGTCGTACCCGCCGCGGCAGTGCCGGTACCGACGCCGGCAGCGGCTTCCTTGGCGCGGGAAAATAACGCACGACGAGCGGCATGACACCCTCGCGCGCGCGCTGCAGCAGCAGCACCAGCAGCACGCCGAACACGATCATTTCGAAATTGCCGCTTTGTCCTAGGAGTTTTGGCAGCAGATCCTGCAGCCACTGTTTGAGTATGGTCAGGATCCCCGCTCCCACCACTGCGCCCCAGACCGAGGCGGCGCCGCCGACCACCGCCATGAACAGGTACTCAATGCCGGCGTTGATCGAAAACGGCGTCGGATTGACGAATCGTAGCAGGTGCGCATAGAGCCAACCCGACAGACTGGCGAGCAGCGCGGCATGGACAAATATGATTATTTTCATCCGCGCGGTGTCGACGCCGAAACTCTCGGCCATCAGTCCCCCTCCTTTCAGGGCACGGATGGCGCGACCCGAGCGCGAATCGAGCAGGTTATGCATCGATAGCAACGCCAGCAACGCCAGCGTCCAGATCAGATAATCGAATTTGCGGCCGGAGTCGAGCGCCACACCGAAAAGATTAATCGCCGGGACGCTGGAGATACCGGTATAGCCGCCGAGAAACTCCATGTTTCCGAACAGAAAATACAGGCTGATGCCCCACGCTATCGTCCCTAGCGGCAGATAATGACCCGAAAGCCGTAGGCTAATAACGCCAAGGAAAAGGGAAACAACGAAAGTAAGCGCTAACCCTATCAACAAGGTCAGCCACGGCGACAAACCATAGGTGGTGGTCAGATAAGCGGTGGTATAGGCGCCCATGCCGACGAAGGCCGCTTGCCCGAACGAGGTCAGCCCGCCTACTCCGGTGAGCAGCACCAAACCCAGTGCCACGATGCTATACAGGCCGATGTAATTGAGCAGGGTGACATGGAACTCGGGCAGCGCCAAGGGCGCGACCAGCATGAAAGCGAGGAACGCGCCGAGAACGAGGCGCGCCCGGGTCATTCCTCGTCCTCCTCGATATGGTGCGTGGTAAGCGAGCGCCAAAGCAAGACCGGAATAATCAAGGTAAAGACAATGACTTCCTTGTAGGCGCTGGCCCAAAACGAGGCGTAGGCCTCGAGGATCCCGACCAGCAGCGCGCCTGCGGCAGCCAAGGGATAGCTCACCAGACCGCCCATGATGGCGCCGACGAAGCCCTTTAGCCCCACCAGAAAACCCGAGTCATAGTAAATCGTAGTGATGGGCGCAATCAGAACCCCGGATAGAGCGCCGATCAGCGCCGCGAGAGTGAAACTCAATTTTCCCGCCATCGCCGGGGACACGCCCACCAGCCGCGCACCGACGCGGTTAATGGCGGTGGCGCGCAGTGCCTTGCCGTATATGGTGTGCTCGAAGAAAAGCAACAACGCCACAATCAGCGCCAGGCTCGCGCCCATCACCCACAGACTCTGGCCCGAGACCGTGAGTACCCCCAGCTTCCATTGGGCGTCGGAGAAAGGCGGCGTGCGCGAGCCCTCGGCGCCGAAGAACACCAGCCCCAAGCCGGTCATGGCGAAGTGCACCGCCACCGAGATAATCAGCAGCACCAGCACCGAGGCGCTGGCGAGTGGCTGGTAAGCCAGCCGGTAGACCATGGGGCCTAGCGGCACTACTAGGAAGAGCGCCAGCAGAATCTGCAGTGTGAGCGCTGGCTTCTGCGGTGCAGCCCACCAGGCGAGCCCCAGCAGGGCAGCCGGGAGGACGATGTAGTTGAAAATGATCGCCGGAATGCGCTGCGCGGCGCCCAACCGCAGCGCTTGCGTCAGTTCCAAAGCGGCGACCGCCAGGCCGACGCCCAACAGCAGCCAGGCCGTACCTGGCAACTTGCCCAACTGCAGGCTGGCGAGCGTGAGCGCGCCGTAGGCGACAAACTCACCCTGTGGGATGAATATCACCCGGGTCACCGCGAATACCAGCACCAGGGCCAGAGCCAGCAGCGCGTAGATCGCGCCATTGGTAAAGCCGTCCTGGATCAGAAAAAGGGCGATCTCGGCGTTCAAGTTTGCTGCTTAGTCAGGAACGCCGAAGACCGCGCCGACACCAAGCGGGGCTGGCCATTGCACCCGCGCCTGCCGCCGTACTCCGCGTCGCCGTCCTTGCGCACGCCCTGTTGTTTACACAGGTTGATCAATAGCGCGCAGTCTACCCGCTTGCCGTTTAAACCGCAGCAACAAATTGGCGGTGCCGCGAGCGGTTTGCACCGTCGCGAGCTGGATGGCGTCTGGGGCGACGACAGCGAACATCGCGGTTTTGAATTGGGCCGCATAATCCCGGGCGCAAATACTCGGACATGATGATGCGGGTGCGACGCCGGTTTATTCTGCCGCGATTACCTCGTCGATCGAGCGCGCGAGCTTTTCCACTGCCTCGTCCAGCTGCGACTCGGTGATGATGTAAGGCGGGGCGAGCAGCACATGATCGCCGGCCACTCCGTCGAGCGAACCACCCATGGGATAACACATCAGTCCGTTTTCCAGCGCCCCGAGCTTGAGCCGGGCGTTGATTTTGCGTTTCGGGTCGAACGGCCGTTTACTCGCGCGGTCTTCCACCAGTTCCAGCGCCCAGAACAGTCCGCGGCCGCGAATCTCACCCACATGCGCGTGCTCACCGAAGCGCGCGCGCAGTCGCGCTTCGAGGGCCCGCCCGCGGCTTTGCACCTGTGCCAGCAACCCGCGGTTCTTTACGGCAAGCTGCACGGCCAGCGCGCCGGCACAGGCGGCAGCGTGACCGGTATAGGTGTGACCGTGCTGGAAAAAACCCGAACCGCTCACCACGGCGTCATAGATTGTTGCGCTCGCCAGCAGCGCGCCTATGGGCTGATAGCCGCCACCCAGGCCCTTCCCTATGCAAATGAGGTCTGGCACCACGTTCTCCGGTTCGCAGGCGTAGAGCGTGCCGCAGCGACCCATGCCGCACATGACCTCGTCCAGGATAAGCAACATGCCGTACTTGTCGCAGACTGTGCGCACGCCCTCGAAATAGCCAGGTACCGGGGTGACGCACCCCAGCGTCGCCCCGCCTATGGTCTCTGCCACAAAGGCGATGACCCGATCCGGTCCCAGCCGCTGTACTTCTTCCTCGAGCTCGCGCACCAGGCGCTGACCGTAGGCCGCGTCGTCCTCGCCCTGCTGCTTGCCGCGATAGGTGTAACAGGGCGAGACATGCGAAACCTCAACCAGCAGCGGCTCGAACTGCTTGCGCCGCCACAGGTTGCCTCCGGTGGCGAGCGCGCCCAGGGTATTGCCGTGATAACTCTGCCGGCGCGCGATCACATGGGCGCGCTGCGGTTGGCCGATTTCGACGTAATACTGGCGCGCGAGCTTCAGCGCCGCCTCCACCGCTTCCGAACCGCCGGAGCAGAAATACACCCGTTCGATGCCTGCAGGCGCATTTTTCACCAGCTCCGAGGCCAGATCTTCCATCGACTGGTTGGTGAAAAACGAAGTGTGCGCAAACGGCAGCTGATCCAGTTGTGCCTTGATCGCGTCGATCACCTGGCGATCGCTGTGGCCCAGGCAGGACACGGCCGCCCCGCCGCAGGCGTCGAGGTAACGCCTGCCGTCCCTATCGATGACATACGGCCCGTCGCCGCCGACTGCAACCGGATAGTTGTGTTTTGGATTGCGGTGGAGAACCTGGGTCATGGAGATCTCTCTTAGAGGTCATTTCGGAATGACTGAAACAGGTTCCGACTTAGGTGAGCATGAGGGGATGCGCTCTCAGGGTGCGAGGCGCTCCTCCAGCAGCTGGCGCTCGAGCACCAATGGTTGCGGCAACTTGTCCTTGAGTTTGGCGAAGAGCTCGTCATGCAGCTGCAGCTCGCGTTCCCAGGCGGCGCTGTCTATGTTGGTCACGCTGGCGTATTTTTCGGCACCGAAATCCAGCCCCTGCCAGTGCAAATCTTCGAACTCGGGCATCCAGCCCAGCGGCGTCTCGATCGCGTGGGCTTGCCCCTGGCAGCGCCCGACGATCCAGCTCAGCACGCGCATGTTTTCGCCGAATCCGGGCCAGACGAACGCGCCCTTGGCGTCCTTGCGGAACCAGTTGACCTGGAAAACGTGCGGCGGCCGTGTCACTTTCTTGCCTACGGCCAGCCAGTGCTTGAAATAATCGCCCATGTGGTAGCCGCAGAAAGCGATCATGGCGAAAGGGTCGCGGCGCACCACGCCGATCTGGCCGACGATGGCCGCAGTGGTTTCGGAACCCATGGTCGCTGCCTTGTACACCCCGTCCTCCCAGTTGAAAGCTTCGACCACCAGCGGCGTGGTGTCGGAGCGCCGTCCGCCGAAGACGAAGGCGGAAATCGGCACACCGTCCGGGTCGTCCCAGGCAGGGTCGAGCGAGGGGCACTGCGTCGCCGGGACGGTGAAGCGCGCATTCGGGTGCGCCGCGTTGCGTCCACATCCCGGCGTCCACGCCTGTCCGGTCCAGTCGGTGAGCGCGGCTGGCGGTGTATCCGTCATGCCTTCCCACCACACGTCGCCCTCCGGCGTCTCCGCGACGTTGGTGAAAATGGTGTCGCGTTCGATCGATTTCATACAGTTGGGATTGCTGTGGACGCTGGTGCCGGGCGCAACGCCAAAATAACCCGCCTCCGGATTGATCGCGTAGAACTTGCCATCCGCGTGAGGCTTGATCCAGGCGATGTCATCGCCTACGGTTTCCACCTTCCAGCCTGCAAATCCCTCGGGGGGAACGAGCATGGCAAGATTGGTCTTGCCGCAGGCACTGGGGAACGCCGCCGCGACATAATTCTTTTGCCCTTTCGGGTTGGTGATGCCCAGGATCAGCATGTGCTCGGCCAGCCAGCCCTGGTCGCGCGCCATGACCGAGGCTATGCGCAGCGCCAGGCATTTCTTGCCCAGCAGCGCGTTGCCGCCGTAGCCCGAGCCGTAGGACCAGATCTCGCGCGTTTCCGGAAAATGCACAATCCATTTTTCCGCATTGCAGGGCCAGCGCGCGGATTTCTCGCCGGCTGCCAGCGGTGCGCCCACCGAGTGCATGCAGGGAACAAAGTTTCCGTCTTCACCGAGCACATCAAACACCGAGCGTCCCATGCGAGTCATGATCTTCATGCTCACCGCGACGTAAGGCGAATCCGAGAGTTCGACGCCGATGTGCGCGATGGGCGAACCCAGCGGCCCCATCGAGAACGGCACGACATACATGGTGCGTCCGCGCATGCAACCGTCGAACAGGCGGCCCAGGGTGCCGCGCATTTCCGCCGGCGCAACCCAATTGTTCGTCGGGCCGGCGTCATCCTGCTTTTCGCTGCAAATGAAAGTGCGTTCTTCGACCCGCGCAACGTCGGATGGATCCGACAGCGCGAGGTAGCTTTTGGGGCGAAGCTTGGAATTGAGGTTTTTCATCATGCCGGAGGCGACCATTTCCTGACACAGGCCCTCGAATTCTTCCTGCGAGCCGTCGCACCAGACAACGCGGTCCGGCCGGGCGAGATGCTCCATGCGCGCTACCCATTCCTTTACGCCGCGGTGTCGGACGTATTCGGGCACGTTTGCAACCGCGATGTTCCCGGTAATGGGTAAGTTCATATTTCGTCTGCTCCGCGGTTGACTATGCGCCCCACGATCATGCGCACGAAAGAGGCTGCCGGAAAAAAACGTCTTACATTTTACAACGAACCCCTTGCCTTCATCCGCCCATGGTGAATGTCAACGGGCGCTAGTGTCCTGAGTCATCAATTCGCTGCACAAAATGCGCCAGTTTGCCGCCATGCTTTGTCGCGCTCCTCGCCGGGTGCCCAACCCTGTCTCGTCGCGTTTCGCGCCTGGCGACAAACGCGGCGCATTTTGGCTGTCGCTTGAAGCTGCGGCGAATCCAGTTCAACGAATTAACGACTCAGGACACTAGAAGCCAGCGACGATAAATAGGCGCCTGAAAGGAAACAGGGTCTTGCCATCCGGCTGGCGTGGATAGGCCTGCGCAACCCGGCGCCGATATTCGGATTCGAAGGCGGCACGCGCGCCCGGCGCGAGCGCGGCGAGCAAAGGCGCAAGCCAGGTGCCCTTGGTCCACTCCGCTACCGGGTTCTCGCCTTCGAGGATCTGCAGGTATTCGGTCTCCCAGATGTCGAGAGAGCGCGCGTTTGGAGCGAGGAGGCCGTAGTAGGCCTCAGGTGAAAGCACGGGCTGCGGCCGAAGCAGCGTGGCGAGCGCATCGCGCCAGGGCGGGCTCGAGGCCAGTTCGTGCATAACGGCGTGCGAAGGGGCGCCAAAATTGCGCGGCAGCTGCACCGCCAGCGCGCCACCGGCGGCCACCTTCCCGGAGAGTCGCGCGAACAATGCCGGATGATCGTCCAGCCAGTGCAGCGCCGCGTTGGAAAACACGAGGTCGAATTGCGCCGCCGGGTTCCAGGCCGCAATATCGATTTGTTCCCAGCCTATGTTCGCCTCTGCCTTTCTCGCCTCGGCCAGCATCTGCGGCGAGCCATCGACGCCGGTGATGCCGGCACGGGGCCAACGGGCGCGCAGTATCTTGGTGACATTGCCGGTGCCGCAACCCAGGTCGACCACGGTCCGCGGATGTTCGATCGGTATGCGCGCGATCAGGTCCAGCGCCGGGCGCAGACGCTGTCCGGCGAAACGCGCGTACTGCTGCGGATCCCAGCTCACGCGTTTCCTGCGCTCAGGCGCCGGGCGAGGCGGAACAGCGGTGCGAACGCTTCTCGCCTCAACTGACCGGAGGACATTGGAAACGCTGTCACTTGCCGATGCAGAAACGGGAGAAGATTTCCCCGAGCAGGTCGTCGGCGGCGAATTCGCCGGTGATGCTGTTGAGTTGCTCCTGCGCCAGCCGCAACTCCTCGGCAAACAGCTCCGGCCGACCGAAATGCTCCCCTGCCCGAGTTGCGTGCTGTGCCGCCTGGCGCAGCGCCACGAGGTGCCGCTCGCGCGCCATGAACAGGTCTTCCGCACCCTGCTGCCAGCCGGCGACGGCGAGCAACTCGGCGCGCAGCAAATCCATGCCTGCGCCCGTCTTGGCCGAGAGATGGAGGCTGGTCGAGGTCTCGCCGCGCTGCACCCGCGGCGCGTTGCCGGCGAGGTCGATCTTGTTGTGCACAAACACACGTTTTGCACCCTGGGGAACGCGTTCCACCAACTCCAGGTCCCGCTTGGTCACGCCTGCGCGCGCATCGACCAGCAACAACACCACATCCGCTTTGCCGATCTCGCTCCAGGTGCGGGCGATGCCCATGCGCTCGACTTCGTCCTGGGCATCACGCAGGCCCGCCGTGTCGACGATGTTAAGCGGCACGCCATCGATGTGGATCGCCTGGCGCACGCTGTCGCGGGTAGTGCCCGGAATGGCGGTGACAATGGCGAGTTCCTCGCCCGCCAGACGATTCAACAAGCTGGACTTGCCCACGTTGGGCCGGCCCGCCAGCACCACCTGCAAACCAGTACGCAACAGGCTTCCCTGCCGGCTTTTTTTGAGCGCGGTCTCGATCGCGCCGGTTAGCCGGGCGTGGCGTCCCTTGACGTCGGCCCGGTCCAGCGGATCGAGTTCCTCTTCGGGAAAATCGAGCGTCGCCTCCACCAACATGCGCAGCTCGATCAGTTGCCGCACCAACTCCTCGATCGCGGCCGAGAACTCGCCGCGCAGCGAGCGCAGCGCGCAACGTGCAGCGCTGTCGGTGGCGGCTTCGATCAGGTCGGCCACGCTCTCGGCCTGGGCCAGATCGAGCTTGTCGTTGAGAAACGCGCGGCGAGTAAATTCGCCTGGCCCGGCCAGGCGCGCGCCCAGCTCGAGGCAGCGCTTGAGCAGCATCTGCATCACCACCGGGCCGCCGTGGCCCTGCAGCTCGAGCAGGTCCTCGCCGGTGTAGGAACGCGGGGCAGGGAAATAAAGCGCGATGCCATCGTCGATGGCGGCGCCGTGCGCGTCGAAAAAAGCCGTCCGGAGGGCGCGCCGCGGCGCGGGCGTGGCACCGAGGAGCGCCTGCACCAGCGGCAGCAGGCTCTTGCCCGATACCCGCACCACGCCTATGCCGCCGCGACCGGGGGCGGTGGCTATTGCCGCAATCGGGTCATCGTACTGAGTCACGGACCAGCCCTCCGAGACGCTGTTCCTGGAACCCGGTCCGGGTCAGGCAGGATTGGCGCAGCCAAGCCGGGCGTCAGCGCCGCGCATGGCCTTTGTCGCCCGCGCCGATCATGCGGCTAATCTGCCATTGCTGCGCGATGGAGAGAATATTATTGACCAGCCAGTAGAGCACCAGTCCGGCGGGAAAGAAAAAGAACATCACGCCGAAGGCGAAGGGCATGATCATCATGACCTTCGCCTGCACCGGATCGGGCGGTACAGGATTGAGCTTGGTTTGGATCACCATCGAGCCCATCATCAGCAGCGGTAGCACGTAATAGGGGTCCTGCGCTGACAGGTCATGGATCCACAGATAGAACGGCGCGTGGCGCAATTCGACGCTGGCGAGCAGCACCCAATAAAGGGAAATGAACACCGGGATCTGCACCACGATCGGCAGACAGCCGCCCAGAGGATTGATCTTCTCGGTTTTGTACAACTCCATCATCGCCTGGTTCAGGCGCGCCCGGTCGTTGCCGAATTGCTCGCGCAGTTTGGTCATGCGCGGCGTCACCAGCTTCATCTTGGCCATGGACTTGTAGCTCGCGGCCGAAAGCGGGAAGAAAACTGCCTTGATGAGCACGGTTAGCAAGATGATGGCCACGCCCCAGTTGCCCACCCATTTATGCAGGAATTGCAGCAGCCAGAACAACGGCGCCGCCACCACGGTCAGCCAGCCGTAATCGACCACCAGATCCAGCCCCGGCGCGATCTCCTTCAAAGCGGCCTGTTCCTGCGGTCCGGCATACAGGGAAGCCGACACGCTGGCGCTCGCACCGGGCGCAATTGCCGTTACCGGCAGAATCACGCCGACCGCGTACAGTTTGTCCTCCAGACGCTTGGCGTAATACTCGCGCTGAGTCTTTTCCTTTGGCAACCAGGCGCTGACGAAATAGTGTTGCAGCATGCCGATCCAGCCGTTGTCGGTGGCCTTGGGAACGCTGACCTTATCCTTGTCAAAGTCGCCAAAGGCGAGCTTCTGGAATTTTTCCTGCTCCGTATAAATCGCCGCTCCGGTGTAGGTTTGAAGCATATAGCTGTCGCCGGGAGGCGCTTTGTCGTCACGCAGCAGCTGAAAATAGGCGTGGGCGGTCAGCGGCATGGCGCTGCCATTGACGATTTCATGGGTAATGTCGACGAGATAACTGGCGCGATGGAAGGTAAGCGTTTTTGCTGTCTTCACCCCCTCTGGGCCGGGAGCCTCCAGCCGTATCCGCAGCTGGTCCTGCCCGTCTGCAAGCGCGTACTCTCGCGCACCTGCGGTATAGACCGTCTTGTGCGTCGGTAGGCCGGAACCAATCAGGCCGCTTTGCGCGACGTAGCGGTACTCCGGCGCAAACAACACGAAATTCAATTTCACATCCAGCGTGTCTTTCTGCTTGAGCATCTCCAGGCGCACGATATCGCCGCCTTGCAAATCGATGTCGACAATGAAATTATCGGTCTTGACCCGGAGATTCTCGTGTTTCCCTGTTGTCGCTTTGGTCGGCGGTATGGCATCACCCGCCTGTCGCTGCAACGCGGGCTTTGTCTGCGTCGGCACACTCGGGCTAGGCACTGTCGCCTGAGCCGGACCCTGTTTTCCGCTTTGCGCGGTCGCGGGGACGGGCGGGCGCTGCTCCTTCTGCCAGGCGTCCCACAGCAGCAGCAATGAGAATGAAAACACGAAAAACAGAATCAGTCGTTGCGTATCCATGGGAGTTCAGGGAACAGGGTCGTAACCACCGGGGTGCCAGGGATGGCAACGCGCGATGCGCTTGAGCGCAAGCCAGCCGCCGTGCCCGGCGCCGTGTCTATCGATAGCTTGCACAGCATAATCCGAACAAGTAGGTAAAAAGCGGCAACTCGGCCCGAGCAACGGGCTCAGGCAGTAGCGGTATGTTTTGATCAGGGCGAGTAGAAGCCTGCTCACGCTTGCCTCTGTCCTTCAGTCGCACACCACACAACAAGCAGCCTCTCGATTTCGGCGCCGCTAGGCTCGCCGCGCTGCGGGTTGCGCGCCCTGACGACATAGTCGCGCGACTGCAGCCGGTGCTGCAGCAGGCGGAAGGTCTCGCGCACCAGGCGCCGGAAGCGGTTGCGGTCGACTGCTCGGGGCCAGGCGTGGCGGCCGGCGATCACACCCAGTCGCGGACCGCTATCGCTAGCTATCGAATGCAACTGCATGCCACCGCCGCCTGTGGCCCGGCCGCGGGCTAGCACTGACGTAATTTGCGCCTTGCGGCGCAGCCTTTGCTCCCTGGAGAAGCGGAACTGGGAGCTTGACCTCAAACCGAAAGGCGGGCCCGGCCGCGGGCCCGGCGTGCGCGAATGACCGCGCGGCCGCCGCGGGTGCGCATGCGCACTAGAAAGCCGTGGGTGCGTTTTCTACGGGTAACGGAGGGCTGATAAGTGCGCTTCATCTCGGGATTCTTTCTCGCTTGCGACAGAACCCGGTATTTAACCTCAAAATGGCGTTTTGTGTCAACGTCAGCATGAACTCCAACGGAATAAATGCCTGTGGATAACTTCTCGGCGAAAGGATAAAATACAAGCTCGATTTCGTCTTCAATCCCGAGCTTCTTTACATACTAAAACAGGGCTATGGAAAGATTCTGGCTTTCCTGCCTGAGCCGCTTAGAAAATGAGCTGCCGGCACAGCAGTTCAACACCTGGATCAAGCCGCTCCGACTCGACAGCAAGACGCCCTCCGGGCAGATTGCTCTCCTCGCGCCGAACCGCTTCGTCTTGGACTGGATCAAGAACCGCTACCTCGCCCGAATCGAGGCGATGGCGGCCGAGTATTTTTCCTCTCCCATTCGCGTAAGCCTGGCCATGGCGCAAACCGGGGCGGCGACAGCCAAGCCGGCGGAGGCCGCCTCGATCACCCAGCCTGCGCGCCGGCGTTCCAGCGGCCACGAGAAAGCAGGCCTGATTCCGGAGTTTACTTTCGACAATTTCGTGATCGGCAAGGCCAACCAGCTCGCGCGCGCGGCGGGGCTGCAGGTGTCCGAGCACCCCGGCACCTCCTACAACCCCCTGTTCGTCTATGGCGGCGTCGGCCTGGGCAAGACGCACTTGATCCACGCTGTGGGCAACAACGTACTGGCGCAACACCCCACCGCCAAGGTGCGTTATCTGCACGCGGCGCAGTACATCTCCGACGTGGTGCGCGCCTACCATCAGAAGTCCTTCGACGAGTTCAAGCGCTACTACCATTCGCTCGATCTGCTGTTGATCGACGATATCCAGTTCTTCAGCGGCAAGGACCGCACCCAGGAAGAGTTTTTCTACGCGTTCAACGCGCTGATAGAGGCGCACAAACAGGTGATCATCACCTGCGACACTTACCCCAAAGACATCAGCGGCATAGAAGAGAGGCTTAAATCGCGCTTTTCCTGGGGGCTTTCTGTCGGCATCGAGCCCCCGGAACAGGAGATGCGCGTCGCCATCGTTCTTAAAAAAGCCGAAGCCATCTCGGTGCGCCTGGACGAGGAGGTCGCTTTCTTCATCGCCAAACACATTCGCTCCAATGTGCGCGAATTGGAGGGTGCGCTGAAAAGCGTGATCGCCTTTTCCCGTTTCAATGGCAAGGACATTTCGCTCGATCTGGCCAAGGAAGCGCTCAAGGATCTGCTATCGGTGCAGAACCGTCAAATTTCAATCGACAATATTCAAAAAACCGTGGCGGAATTCTACAAGATCAAGATTTCCGACATGCATTCAAAAAAACGCAGCCGCAATGTCGCCCGGCCGCGGCAGATGGCCATGGCGCTGGCGAAGGAACTGACGCAGCACAGCCTGCCAGACATCGGCGATGCGTTTGGCAACCGCGATCACACGACCGTGCTGCATGCGTGCCGCACGATCGCTTCGCTGCGCGAGAAGCATACCGAACTCAACCACGATTACCACGTGCTCGAGCAGGTGCTAAAAGGATGAGGTCCGCAGCTGATAACTTTGTCGCATCCTGTGGACTAATCGCCCTTTTGCCGCGCGCGCCATTCTGTCCACAAAGCATAAAAAAGCCCCCACAGGCTTATACAAGCGAGAAACATGATTTAGCAACATGAATACAAAGAACAATAGAGAGATATCCCCGGAAACACGCTGCATTATCATCATTATCAGGAAGATATAATGAATACTATCAAGATAAACAGGGAGACATTACTCGAGCCGCTCTATGCGGTTTCCGGCATCATCGAGCGGCGTCATACCTTGCCGATTCTTTCCAATGTCTTATTGGAACGCAAAGGCACCGACATTACTGTGGTCGCCACCGATATTGAGATTCAGATTTCGGCGCGGGCCGTCTGCGACAACCCGGGAGAAGCAAAAGCCATCACCGTAGGCGCGAGAAAGCTGCTGGATATCCTGCGCGCCCTACCCGAACAATCCGAAGTAACACTGGCGCTGCAGGAAAAAAAACTGCAGGTAAAAGCAGCCAAGAGCCGCTTCAACCTGCAGACGCTGCCGGCGGAGGACTTTCCAAAGTTGTCTCTCGCCGAGGGTGCCAGCACCAGGATGACTTTGCCGCAAAAGGTACTGAAGCAGCTGTTTCTGTCGGTGCAATACGCCATGGCGCAGCAGGACATCCGCTACTATCTGAACGGTTTGCTGCTGGTGTCCGCCGGCGACAAAATCACCGTTGTGGCCACCGACGGTCACCGCCTCGCGCTGGCGAGCGCGGCGCACAAGATAGAAGGAATGCAGGAGGTGATCCTGCCGCGCAAGACCATTCTAGAGCTATCCAAACTCCTGTCCGACAGCGACGATCCGGTCGAGGTGGAACTGTCCCCGACCCAGGCGCGCTTCTCTTTCGGCGGCATCGTTCTCATCTCCAAGCTGGTGGATGGCAAGTTTCCCGATTACACCCGCGTCATCCCGACTACGCACAACAAAAAGTTACTGCTCAACCGGATCGTGCTGTTGCAAGCCCTGCAACGCGCCGCGATCCTCACCAATGAGAAGTTCAAAGGCGTGCGCTGGGTGCTGGTCGACGGCAGCCTGAAGATCATCTGCAGCAACAACGAACAGGAAGAAGCGCAGGAGGAACTCGACGTGACTTATACCGGCGAGGCGCTGGATATAGGCTTCAACGTCAACTATCTGCAGGACGTACTCAACAACCTGGACTGCAGCGAGGTCGAGTGTGCTTTGGGCGACGCCAACTCGAGCGCCCTGATCACCGTTCCGGGAAACGACAATTTCAAGTACGTCGTCATGCCGATGCGCATCTGACGCGTGTTGGCCAAAAGCAGGCGCAAGCCCCTTAAGAGTCAGTAAGTTTGTAACGCATGTCAAGAGAAGAACGGGAATGAACGACAAGACAAATCCGCAACATGTCGGTAACGGCGAATACGAAGAAAGCAGCATCAAGGTACTCAAGGGTCTGGATGCGGTGCGCAAACGTCCCGGCATGTACATCGGTGACACCTCGGACGGCACCGGCCTGCACCACATGGTGTTCGAGGTGGTGGACAACGCAATCGACGAAGCACTGGCCGGCTATTGCGACGACATCACGGTAACCATTCACACCGACAACTCGATCAGCGTCAGCGATAACGGTCGCGGCATTCCCACCGGGACGCATCCGGATGACGAGCAGGGACGCTCGACCGCGGAAATCGTCATGACCGAGCTGCACGCCGGCGGCAAGTTCGACAACAATTCGTACAAGATTGCAGGCGGTCTGCACGGCGTCGGCGTGTCCGTCGTAAATGCGTTGTCGGAGTGGCTGCGTCTCACCATCCGCCGAGAAGGAAAGGCCTACAGCATGGAGTTCCACGGCGGCGTTCCCGCCGCGCCGCTAAAGCAAATCGGCACGACCGAGCGCCGCGGTACCGAGGTGCATTTTCTGGCGAGCCTCGGCACGTTCAGTACAGTCGAATATCACTACGACATTCTGGCGAAACGGCTGCGCGAACTGTCCTTCCTCAACAACGGCGTCAAGATCCGTCTGGTCGACCAACTCGCGGGCAAGGAGGAAAACTTCGCCTTTGTCGGCGGCGTGAAGGGTTTTGTCGAGTTCATCAACCGCAACAAGACAGTACTTCACAGCAACATATTCCATGCCGTCGGCGAAAGAGAAGGCATTATCGTGGAAGTCGCGATGCAATGGAACGACTCGTATCAGGAGCAGGTGCTTTGCTTCACCAACAACATCCCGCAGCGCGACGGCGGCACCCACCTTACCGGGCTGCGTGCGGCGATGACGCGCACGCTCAACCAGTACATCGAGGGTCAGGAACTGGCGAAAAAGGCCAAAGTCGAGACCACCGGGGAGGACATGCGCGAGGGCCTGAGTTGCGTGCTTTCGGTGAAGGTGCCGGAGCCGAAGTTCTCCTCGCAGACCAAGGACAAGCTGGTGAGTTCGGAAGTTCAGCCGGTGGTGCAGGAGGTGGTCGCGGCCAAGCTCGCCGAATTCCTGCTCGAGCGGCCCGGCGACGCCAAGACCATCACCGCCAAAATCGTGGACGCCGCGCGCGCGCGCGAGGCGGCGAGGAAGGCGCGCGAAATGACGCGCCGCAAGGGCGTGCTCGATGGCATGGGCTTGCCGGGCAAGCTCGCCGACTGCCAGGAAAAGGATCCGGCGCTATGCGAAATCTACCTGGTGGAGGGAGACTCCGCTGGCGGCTCCGCCAAGCAGGGGCGCGACCGCAAGTTCCAGGCGATTCTGCCGCTCAAGGGCAAGATACTCAATGTGGAGAAGGCGCGTTTCGACAAGCTTATCGCTTTCGCCGAGATCGCCACCCTGATCACCGCCCTCGGAACGGGCATCAAGGACGATTACAATCTAGGCAAACTGCGCTATCACCGCATCATCATCATGACCGACGCCGATGTAGACGGCGCGCACATTCGCACGCTGCTGCTGACTTTTTTCTACAGGCAGTTGCCGGATCTGGTAGAGCGCGGACACATTTATATCGCCCAGCCGCCGCTGTTCAAAGCCAAGATCGGCAAGGAGGAGCGCTACCTCAAGGACGAGCACGAGTTGTCCCAGTACATGCTCAAGCAGGCTCTGGTGGGCGCGGCGCTGCTGCCGCTGCAGGATGGCCAGCCGATCTCGGGCGAAGCGCTGCAGCAGCTTGCAAGCTCGTATTTGCTCGCGCGCGCCGTGATCGACCGCATTGCGCGGCTCATCGACCGCGACGTGCTGGTTGCAATCCTGAGTAACGGACTCAAGCTGGATCTGCGCGACGCCGAAACCACGCGCGCGAGCGCCGAGCGCCTGCAACGCGTGCTCACCGACAAGGAAATGGTGGTGACCCAGCGCTTCGATGAAAAGCACGAGCGGCACCGGCTCCTGATCGAGCGCAGCGTGCATGGCAACAGCCGCAAATGCGTCATCGACGAGGACTTTGTGCTCTCCGGCGACTATCAGCAGCTGCTCGGCACGGCGCGATTACTCGAGGGCCTGATCGGCCCGGGCGCGTTTATCAACCGCGGCGAAAAGCGGCAAGCGGTGAAGGATTTCGGCGAGGTGATGGCTTGGCTGCTGCAGGAGGTGGAGAAGAACGCCGCGCTGCAGCGCTACAAGGGCCTGGGCGAAATGAATCCGGAGCAGTTGTGGGAGACCACCATGGACCCGACCAAGCGGCGCTTGTTGCGCGTGCAGATCGAGGACGGGATCGCCGCGGACGAGATCTTTTCAAAACTCATGGGCGACGACGTCGAGCCGCGCCGCGCCTTCATCGAGAGCAACGCGCTGATCGCGCGGCTCGATATTTAGCCGCGCTGCGGCGGGACAGGATCCGCGCAGCGCCCCGGCGTCGCAGGGATCAGACGATGTTCAGGTGCTCGATGCCCGCGCTGATGTCGCGATTCTGCGATTCTTTGCCGTGCAGCTTGATGTTAAGACGCAGATCGTTGACCGAATCGGCGTTCCTCAGGGCGTCCTCGTAGCTGATCTTGCCTGCCTCGTACAGGTCGAACAACGCCTGGTCGAAGGTCTGCATGCCCAGTTCGCGCGACTTCTTCATGATTTCCTTTATTTCGTGCACTTCGCCCTTGAAAATCAGGTCGGCGATCAACGGCGAGTTGAGCATGATCTCGATCGCGGCAGCGCGCCCCTTGCCTTCCTTCAGGGGGATCAGCCGCTGCGACACCAGTGCCTTGAGGTTGAGCGACAAGTCCATCAACAGCTGCGTCCGGCGTTCCTCGGGGAAGAAATTGATGATGCGGTCCAGCGCCTGATTGGCGCTGTTGGCGTGCAGCGTGCCCATGCACAAGTGGCCGGTTTCGGCAAAGGCGACGGCGTGCTCCATGGTCTCCCTCGAGCGGATCTCGCCGATCAGAATCACGTCCGGAGCCTGGCGCAGGGTGTTGTGCAGCGCCGCTTCCCAGGAAACCGTATCCACGCCCACTTCGCGCTGGGTGATCAGGCAGTTGATGTGCGGGTGCACGTACTCGACCGGATCCTCGATGGTGATGATATGGCCGTAGCTGTTGTGGTTGCGATAGCCGATCATCGCCGCCAGCGTGGTCGACTTGCCCGAGCCGGTGCCCCCCACCATGATCACCAGGCCGCGCTTGTTCATCACCACGTCTTTGAGCACCGGCGGCAGTCCCAGGTCTTCGATCTTGGGTATGGTCGTGGTAATCGTGCGCAGCACCATGCCGATCCTCGACTGCTGTACGAAGCAGTTCACGCGAAAGCGTCCGATGCCGGAAGGAGAGATGGCGAAGTTGCACTCTTTGTTCGCTTCGAATTCGGCCGCCTGTTTGTCGTTCATCATCGCGCGCACCAGCTCGGCGGTATGCTGGCTGGTGAGCTTCTGGTCCATCACCGGCGTCATTTTCCCGTCGAGCTTGATCGCCGGCGGGAAGTCCACGGTGATGAACAGGTCGGAAGCCTTCTTGCTCAGCATCAGCCGCAGCAGGTCGTACATGAACTTGGTTGACTGGCTGCTATCCATAATTCACCTCTATCACGATTTCGTACAGAATATACCCGAAAACCGTAGCGGCGGCCGGGCCCGTTGTGCTCTTGACTGCGTTTGGGCCGAAGTCGGGCTTCGGCGCAAACTCCGCCTGCTAGGCGCCCGGGAAGTTGTCTTTATTGGCCGCTTTGCTGCGCGCTTCCGCGTTGGAGATTACGTTCTTCTTGACCAGGTCCTGCAGATTCTGGTCCAGCGTCTGCATGCCGAATTGCTGACCGGTCTGGATCGCCGAGTACATTTGTGCGATCTTGGCCTCGCGGATCAGATTGTTAATGGCGGGCGTGCCGATCATGATCTCGTGCGCCGCGATGCGGCCGGAACCGTCCTTGGTCTTGAGCAGCGTCTGCGAAATGATCGCCCGCAGGGAGGTGGAGATCATCGCGCGGATCATGTCCTTCTCGGCAGCCGGAAATACGTCGACGATGCGGTCGATGGTCTTCGCCGCCGAACTGGTGTGCAGCGTGCCGAATACCAGGTGGCCGGTTTCCGCGCCGGACAGCGCCAGGCGGATGGTTTCCAGGTCGCGCATCTCCCCCACCAGGATCACGTCCGGGTCCTCACGCAACGCGCTGCGCAGCGCGTTGTTGAACGACAGGGTATGCGGTCCGACCTCGCGCTGGTTGATCAGGCATTTCTTCGACTCGTGCACGAACTCGATCGGGTCCTCGATGGTGAGGATGTGGCCTTCTTCGGTTTCGTTCTTGTGGTTGACCATCGCCGCCAGCGTGGTGGATTTGCCCGATCCGGTCGGTCCGGTCACCAGTACCACGCCCCGCGGCTGGTCGGCGATTGATTCAAAGATCTTCGGACACTTGAGATCGGCGAGCGACAGGATCTTGGACGGAATGGTCCGCATCACCGCCGCAGCGCCGCGGTTCTGCACGAACGCGTTGACGCGAAAGCGCGCCAACCCGGGGATGGCGAAGGAGAAGTCGCACTCCAGGTTCTCTTCGTAGAACTTGCGCTGGCCGTCGTTCATGATGTCGTAAATCATGCCGTGGACGTCTTTATGCTCCATTGCCGGCAGGTTTATGCGCTTGATGTCACCGTGCACGCGGATCATCGGCGGCAGACCCGACGACAGATGCAGGTCCGATGCCTTGTTCTTGACCACGAAGGCAAGCAGTTCAGAGATATCCATTTATAATCGCTCCATGCTGAGTGACGCGCCAGGCGAGATTGCAACTGACAGGGTGGGTGCGATTCGTCGCCGGTTTCCCGCATTCACGCCAGCGCCAAATTATGTCCTCAATCGGCGGTAACTTGCAAGTCGTACGAGCGCGCATCGCTGCGGCGGCGCGCTCGGCCGGGCGTGAGCCCGGCGATATTGCGCTGCTTGCAGTGAGCAAGGCCTTCGCTGCGGGCGAGGTGCGCGCGGCATATGCGGCGGGGCAGCGCGAATTCGGCGAGAATTACGTCCAGGAGGCGATGCAGAAGATCGCCGCGCTGTCCGCTTTGCCGCTCATCTGGCACTTTATCGGCCCGATCCAGAGCAACAAGACGCGCGCCATCGCCGAGCATTTCGATTGGGTGCACTCGGTCGAGCGCGATAAAATCGCGCTGCGCCTGGCCGAAGCGCGTCCGGCGGGGCGGGATCCGCTCGATATCTGCCTGCAGGTCAATTTGAGCGGGGAGAAGAGCAAGAGCGGCGCGGCCCCGGAAGCGCTGCGCTCGCTGGCCGAATTGGTGCGCGCGTCGCCGCGGCTCAGGTTGCGCGGTCTGATGGCCATTCCGGAGCCGAGCGACGATATCGTGTTGCAGCGCCGGCACTTCAGGGCCTTGCGCCTCCTGCTGGAGCAACTCAATGCCGCCGGGTTCGGGCTCGACACCCTGTCGATGGGCATGTCGCAGGATCTGGAGGCGGCTGTGATGGAAGGCGCTACCATCGTGCGCATAGGAACCGCCATATTCGGCGAAAGGAAGCAAGCGTGAACATTAGCTTCATCGGTGGCGGCAATATGGCGGCGGCGCTGATCGGCGGCCTCATTGGCAAGGGCCATGCACCAGCCGCACTCGGCGTGGTCGAGCTTCAGGCCGAGGCGCGCGCACGGCTCGCCGCGCAGTTCGGCGTCGTCTGCGCGGACAGCGTGAGCGCCGCCGCGCCGCTGGGCGAGGTGGTGGTGCTGGCAGTCAAGCCGCAGCAGATGCGCGCCGCGGCGGCGGCGCTGCGCCCGCGGCTGGCGGGTGAACTCGTTATTACCATCGCCGCCGGTATCCGTCTGGTCGATTTGTCGCGTTGGCTCGGCGGCTACGCCACTCTGGTGCGTTGCATGCCCAATACGCCGGCGCTTATCGGCGCCGGCATCAGCGGCCTGTACGCCGGCGCCGCGGTCGGTGCCGGGCAGCGCGCCTTGGCGGAGTCGATCTTGGGCGCGGTGGGATCGACGCTATGGGTGCAGGAGGAAAGTCTGCTCGATCCGGTCACCGCGATTTCCGGCAGCGGGCCGGCCTACGTGTTCTACTTCATCGAGGCGCTGCAGCAGGCGGCACGGGAAATGGGTTTTTCCGTCACAGATGCGCGCAAACTCGCGGTCGAGACCTTCGTCGGAACGGCCAGGCTCGCTGCGCAGAGCGCGGAAGAAGTGGCGGCGCTGCGCGAGCGCGTCACCTCCAAGGGTGGAACGACCGAGCGCGCCCTCGCCAGCATGGATGCCGACCGGGTAAAGGACCTGATTGTGCGGGCGCTGCATGCAGCCAACCAGCGCGCGCACGAGTTAGGCGAGCAATTGGGTGCGGGCGAATGATCGGCTATCGGCCAGCGTGGATCAGCGCGCATAATGCAGGGCGCTTGTGTTTCGATCGGGGTTCATCGATGCGCAACCGCCGCTTTTCTTCTGACAGAAAAAATGCTTAGCCAGATTCTGCATTTCCTGCTCAACACGACATTCGGATTTTTCGTGTTTGTACTGCTGACGCGTTTCTATCTGCAGCTCATGCGCGCGCCGTTTCGCAACCCGCTGGGGCAGTTCGTTATCGCGCTGACCAATTGGCTGGTACTGCCGGCGCGGCGGTTTATTCCCGGATTGTTCGGCCTGGATCTGTCGAGTTTCGTGCTGGCTTGGCTGATCGAGGCTGTGCTTCTGTTCCTGCTCTATTTGCTCAGAGGCGGAGGCTTCGCCAGCGGGTCGGGCGTGGTGATAGGCATGTTTTTCAGCTTGGGTCTGCTCGAATTGGCGCGCTTCAGCCTGTATCTGCTGATCGGAGTCATCCTGATTCAGGCGGTGATCAGCTGGATCAACCCGTATACGCCGCTGGCGCCGCTGTTCAATGCGCTTACCGCTCCCTTATTGCGCCCGTTTCGGCGCCTGCTCCCGCCCATCGGCAATGTCGACCTGTCGCCGCTGTTCGCGTTGGTCGCCGCGCAGCTGCTGCTGGTCCCGCTCGAGTATCTTGCGCGCTCGGTGGCGGCGCTATTTTGAGCTGGTACCAGACCGGCGGCGATGGCGTCACCATTCATGTGCATGCCCAGCCTGGCGCCAGACGTACCGAAGTCATCGGTTTGCACGGCGATTGCGTCAAGCTGCGTCTCGCGTCGCCGCCGGTGGACGGGAAAGCCAACGCATGCCTGATCGAATTTCTCGCCCGCCGCCTCGGGGTGAAGAGGAGTCAAGTAACCATCACCCGCGGAACGGGTTCGCGCCGCAAGACGGTGTTTGTGGCAGTGGCGAGGCTGCAGCCCGCCGTGCTGCTGGAGCAAGAAGACGAACAAGCCTGAAGCGGAGCAGGCGCGCGGCAATCGCTTGCGCCACGCTTGCGCGCGACGGCGTCTAGCCGTTTCCGGCGTCGTAGACGATCTGGCCCTGCAGCAGCGTGTAGCGCACCTTGCCGGGCAGCTCGATGCCGAGGAAGGGCGTGTTCTTGCCCTGGCTTTTTAGCGCGGCGGCGCTCACCTTGCTGTAGCGCTCGGCATCGAATACGCAGACATCGGCTGTATGGCCCTCCGACAGATGGCCCGCGTCCAGGCCGAGAATGCGCGCCGGCTGCTGTGTGATGCGCGCGAGCGCCTGTGCCAGCGGCACCTTCATTTCGAGAGCCCATTTCAGCGTGAGCGGCAGCAACAACTCCAGGCCGGTGGCGCCGGCTTCCGATTCGGCGAAAGGCAGCAGCTTCGAATCCTCGTCTACCGGCGTATGGTCGGAGCAGAGCGCGTCTATGGTGCCGTCCTTCAGCCCCTGGCGCAGCGCATCGCGATCGCGCGCGCTTCGCAGCGGCGGCTGCAGGTGACAATGCGCGTCGAAATAACCCAGGTCCATTTCCGACAAGTGGGCGTGGTGGATGCCGATGTCGCAGCTGATGGGCAGGCCGTCGCGCTTGGCTGCGCGGACCATGTCCACCCCCTCGCGCGTCGACAGGCGGCACAGGTGCACGCGCGCGCCGGTGGCGCGCATCAGTTCGACGATGGCAGCAATGGCGATGGTCTCGGCAAACGAGGGGATTCCCGCGAGTCCCAGGCGCGTGGCCACTTCGCCGTCGTGCGCCACCCCGTCCTTCGCCAGATATCCGTCTTGCGGGCGCAGCCAGACACGGAAACCGAAGGTGGCGGCATACTGCAGCGCGCGCCACAGTACCTGATTGTCCCGCAGCGGCACATCGGCATGGGAGAAGCCGACGCAACCGGCGTCGCGCAGTTCCGCCATTTCGGTCAGCTGCTCGCCGGCGAGGCCGATGGTAAGCGCGCCGATCGGATAAACGTGTGCCAGGTTAAGCGTTTTGGCGCGGTGTTTGAGCATTTCCACCAGGCCGGGTTCGTCCAGCGCCGGCTCGGTGTCGGGCGGACAGGCAAGGCTGGTCACGCCGCCCGCGGCTGCGGCCAGCAGCTCCGATTCGAGCGTCGCCTTATACTCGAAGCCGGGCTCGCGCAGTCGCGCCGACAGGTCGATCAAGCCCGGGCACACCACCAGACCCGCGGCATTGATCACGCGGTTTGCGCTGAAGCCGCCCGGCGCTTTGCCCACGGCCGCCACCTTGCCGGCGGCGACAAACAGGTCCGCCTGGGTGTCGATGTCGTTCGCCGGATCGATCAAGCGGCCGTTCTTGATATGAATTTTCATCTAATTCAATTTCCCGCCAGTATGCTCATCACCGCCATCCTGACAGCGATGCCGAAAGTCACCTGCGGCAGGATCACCGCCTGCGCACCGTCAGCGACCGCGGAATCAATTTCCACGCCACGGTTCATCGGCCCCGGATGCATGACGATGGCATCGGGCTTGGCCAGCGCCAGCTTTTCCGGTGTCAGGCCGTAGTACTTGAAGAATTCCTGCGCGGAGGGCAGCAGCGCGCCGCGCATGCGTTCGCTCTGCAGGCGCAGCATCACCACCACGTCGACGTCGCGCAATCCCTGTTGCAGGTCGTAGTACACTCTGACGCCGAGCTTCTCCGCGCCGGCAGGGATCAGCGTCATCGGTCCGATGACGCGCAGGTCCGGAGTGCCCATGACGGTCAGCGCGTGGATCAGCGAGCGCGCCACGCGCGAATGCAGCACATCGCCGACGATGGCCACCGACAGCCTGGTGAAATCCTTCTTGTAGTGGCGGATGGTGTAGAGGTCGAGCAGACCCTGGGTTGGGTGCGCGTGGCGGCCGTCGCCGGCGTTGACCACGTGCAGGTGGCTGGCGACATGGCTCGCGATCAAGTGCGGCGCGCCGCTTTGCGCGTGCCTCACCACGAACATGTCGGCATGCATGGCGGACAGATTGTCCACGGTGTCGAGCAGGGTCTCGCCCTTGGTATGCGAGGACACCGCGATGTTCAGATTGATGACATCGGCGGACAGGCGCTTGGCGGCGATTTCGAACGTGGTACGGGTGCGGGTGGAGGGCTCGAAGAATAAATTGAACACCGATTTGCCGCGCAACAGCGGTACTTTCTTGACTTCGCGCGCGGTGACCCCGACGAAGGAGGTGGCGGTATCGAGGATATGGGTGAGCATCTCGCGCGGCAAGCCCTCGATGGAAAGCAGGTGCTGCAGCTCGCCCTTGTCGTTCAGTTGCGGGTTACGCATCCAGTTTCAGCCTGAGTTTGCCGTTCTCGTCGCGCTCGAGCACGAGCATGCGCCCCGGCGGCACGTCCAGCCTGGCGCCCACAAATTGGGCGGCGACCGGCAACTCGCGCCCGCCGCGGTCGATCAGCACGGCGAGGCTGATGGAGGCGGGCCGACCGTAGTCGAATAATTCGTTCATCGCCCCGCGCACGGTGCGACCGGTGTAGAGCACATCGTCGACCAGCACGATGTGGCGGCCGCCGACCTCGAACGGGATCTGCGTGGGTTTTATCTGCGGATGCAGCCCGGCCTTGTCGAAATCGTCGCGATAGAACGAGATATCGAGCAGGCCGAGCGGCAGCTCGATGCCGAGCGCAGCGTGCAACCGCTCGGCCAGCCAGACGCCGCCGGTATGGATGCCGACCAGTGCAGTATCGGCAGTGACCCGTGGCTGGAGCTGACGCACCAGCTCCGCGCACAGGGCATCAGGATCAGGAAGAACCGGGGTCATCAAAATAGCTCTGCAAAATGATTTGTGCCGACACTTGATGGGTGCGCAGTTTGTGTTTGCGCCCCCCTTTTCCCGCTGCTCTTAACGCCTCTTCGGCCGCGGCCGAGCTCAGGCGCTCGTCCACCAGCTTGACCGGCAGTCTGAACCGGGCCTCCAGCTGGCGCGCGAAGCGGCGGCAGCGCCGCGTCAACTCATGCTCCGTACCGTCCAACGAAAGCGGCAGTCCCACCACCAGAAAGCCGGGTTTCCATTCTGCGACCAGCGCCGCAGCTTCGTCCATGCGCGCCGCGTTGCCTTCGGCGGCGATCAGCCCCAGGGGATGCGCCACGCCGACGCCGGACTCGCCGACCGCGACACCGGTGAATTTTTCGCCGAAATCAAAAGCGAGTACCGTGCCGGTACCGCGGAGACGGCCGAGAGGGGATGCGCGCTGGGCGGCCAAGCCGGTCATTGGACGCGACCCATTGCACGGCGGCATTTACGCATGTCCCGCGTCCTCGGACAGGCTGGCGAAATCCACGCCTAAGAGCTCCATCGCAGCGGGCAGTTTTTCCTCGGCGGGCAGATCGAAAATGATCTGCTCGCCCGCTTCCACGGTCAGCCAGGCGTTCTGCCCCAGTTCGTGCTCGAGTTGTCCAGCCGCCCAGCCGGAGTAGCCCAGGGTGATCAGCATCTTGGCCGGACCGCCTCCCCTGCCTACGGCCTCGAGTATGTCTTTCGAAGTCGTGAGGCCGAGGCTGTCGCGCACATTCAGCGTGGAATGCCATTGCCCTACCGGCTGATGCAGCACGAAGCCGCGGTCGGTCTGCACCGGGCCGCCGAAATAGACCGGAATGCCGTGCAGTTCGTGCGGCTCCAGCTTCAGATTGATGCGCTCGAACAGCGCTTGCAGGCTCAGGTCGATCGGGCGGTTGACTACCACGCCGAGCGCGCCCTGATCGTTGTGTTCGCAGATGTAGGTGAGGGATTTGGCAAAATAAGGGTCCACCATGTTCGGCATCGCGATGAGAAAATGGTGGGTAAGATCGATCGCCACGGCGGTATTTTAATCCTCCGGCAGAACATATACAATTTTCGCTTTCTTCCGGGCGGGTGAGCCCGGCCGCTTTGCGCCGACAGTCGCGCGGCGTGGCGGCGTACGGCTAGATTTCGACCATCTCGAAGTCTTCCTTGCGCGCGCCGCATTCGGGGCAGGTCCAGTTCATCGGCACGTCCTTCCAGCGTGTGCCCGGGACGATGCCCTCGTCGGGCACGCCGGCGGCCTCATCGTAGATGTAGCCGCAAATGAGGCACATCCAGGTCTCGAATTCGGTAGCGCTTGACGCTGCTGTCATGTCCTGAGGCTCGGTTTGGGTTAAAATAGCGCCGCATCTTACCCTGTTGCCATGTCTAGTTCCAGCATGGCACCCACCATGTCCGCCTCCCTGCCGCCGATCGTCCTCAGTTTTGCCGCCACCGATCCCACCGGCGGCGCCGGCATCCAGGCCGACTTGCTCACCTTGTCGAGCATGGGCTGTCACGCCCTCACCGTCGTCACCGCGATCACGGTGCAGGACACCGCGGGGGTCGAGGACGTACTGCCGATCGAAGCCGACTGGGTTAGCGACCAGGCGCGCGTGTTGCTGGAAGATATGCCGGTGGCGGCGTTCAAAATCGGCCTGGTGGGCAGCGTGGAGAACTGTGCCGCCATCGCCGAAGTGGTGTCGGACTATCCCGACGTGCCGCTGATCCTCGATCCGGTGCTGGCCTCGGGCCGCGGCGATGAGATGGCGACCGAGGAAATGATCGAAGCCATGCGCGAGATGCTGATCCCGCAGACCACCATCATCACGCCCAACAGCCTGGAGGCGCGGCGCCTGGCCGACGATGGCGGCGACGAGGAGCGGTCGCTGGAGGACTGTGCCAAGCGCATCCTGGAGATGGGTTGCGAATACGTGCTGATCACCGGCACGCACGAGAACACGCCGCTGGTGATCAACACGCTCTACGGCCAGCAGGGCGTGATCCGCACGGACAGCTGGCAGCGCTTGCCCGGCAGCTATCATGGCTCGGGCTGCACCCTGGCCTCGGCCATCGCCGCCACGCTCGCCAATGGCCTCGATATTCCCGAAGCGGTGCGCGAAGCGCAGGAATACACCTGGCAGACGCTGAACGCCGGCTTTCGCCCGGGCATGGGTCAGCACATCCCCGACCGTTTTTTCTGGGCGCGCGAAGCAGAGGATGATGAAAAGAAACAGGAGGACTGAAGCGTGACACGCAAGCTTGCCGGGCTCTACGCGATCACGCCGGACGAACCGCGCACCGATATTCTCCTGCGCAAAGTTGGCGAAGCGCTCCGCGGCGGGGCTTCGGCGGTGCAATACCGTAACAAGACCGCCGGCCCGGAGTTGCGGCGCGAGCAAGGGTGCGCGCTGGCCGCGTTATGTCGCGCGGCTGGCGTAGTCTTCATCGTCAACGACGATCTCGAACTCGCGCTGGAACTCGACGCCGGGGGCGTGCATCTGGGCGCAGACGACGGCGACCTCGCCGAGGCGAGGCAGCGCCTGGGGCAAGCCAAGCTGCTCGGCGCCTCCTGCTACAACCGCCTTGAGCTGGCCGAGGCCGCGGCCAAGGCGGGCGCGGATTACCTGGCTTTCGGCAGCGTGTTCGCCTCTGCCACCAAGCCCGGCGCGGTGCGCGCACCGCTGGCGATTTTCGCCCAGGCGCGCCGCGGCATTGACCTGCCGCTGGTGGCGATCGGCGGCATTACCCTGGAAAACGCGCCCCGGGTGTTCGCCGCCGGCGCGGACGCGGTAGCCGTGATCAGCGCCGTATTCGACGCCGCCGACATCGCCGCCAGCGCGGCCGGCTTTACCCGACTTCATCAACCACAGCGGATGCAGCAATGAACAACGAATCTCTGTTTGCCAAGGCCCAGCAGTTCATCCCCGCCGGGGTCAATTCCCCGG
>MERK01000068.1 GCA_001770575.1 Betaproteobacteria bacterium RIFCSPLOWO2_12_FULL_64_23 | reverse complement strand
CTTGATCACCTTGAACACATAGGGATATGAAGGCAGCGTAAACACCGACATCACCAGGCCGCGGATGCCGGGCGCAACGATGAAGTCGTCGCTCGAATGGCGCAGGTGGTGGAGAAAATCGCGGTAGAAGAGATTCTTGCCGTGCTTTTGCAGCCCGAGCAGGGTGTAGATTTCCCATTGCGGCTTGTACGGCAGCAGGCCGCGCAGAAACTGCACATAGGCCGATGGCACTTCCATGTCCACCAGGAAGTAGGCGCGGTTGGTACTGAAGAACACGTCGAGCTGCTGGCGTTCGAGCAGCACCGCGTCCAGGAACAGCCTGCCCTCTTCATCGTGCAGCACCGGGATCACGAACGGGTATTCCACGTTGCCGTTGATCATTCTGCCGACGAGGTAGGCGCCCTTGTTGCGATAGAACAGCGACGACAGGATCTGTATCTGGTGGTTCGCCTCCAGCTGCAGCGGCCGCGGCAGGACCTTGCGCCACATGCGCAGCACGCAGCCGAGGTCGCGGCGAAGGTCGGCGAACTGGCGCTGCAGGCCGATGTCGCGCACGCACCGCGCCAGCGTGCGGCGCAGGCCGTACTTGCGCGGATAATAGCAGCGATAGGACGGCGGGTCGGCCTCGATGTGTTCGGTCGACACCGCGGGCCGCACGAAAATGAAGTTGTTGTTGAAATAGGTGCGGTGCAGGATTCTGCAGCTCACCGAGTTGAAGAAGGTCTCCGCGCACTCAGGCTGCTTGTGGTAAGTGAGCAGGCCGATGTAGTGAAGCTTGATCTGCTGCCAACCCTTGTAGTCGAGGGCGTCCGCGGGAAAGGCGCGCTCCAGCTGCTCGATCGCCTCCAGCACGCGCTTGTCGTAGAAATCGATGCGCTCGCGCGCCGCCTGCTGCACCGCGGCCCAGTTGCCCGTCTCGAAATGGCGCCTGGCCGCCTGGGCGGACTCGCGGAAAATGCGGTAGTGCTTGTTGAAGCCCTGCAGCATCACCTGCGCGACGCCCAGGGCGGTGTCCTTCTGCTCGGACACCGGGGCGGGCTGCGGTCGAATCTGCTGCATGCTGCAAGCTGGCGCTAGCGGGGCGCCCGCCTAGGCCACGCGCACGCCATCCTCGAATTTCTCGCCGGGCTCGTTCCCGCTCATGCACTCGACCGGGTAAAAAGCGCGGAAATCGGCGTCCACTTTTTCGTAGGGAAGATCCGACCAGACGCCGTGATCCTTGACGTACTCCATGTGACGGCGCCGGACTGCGTCGTAGGGCTGGAAAATCGCGTCGGAGTGGCCGTCGAACTCGGTCGGCAGCACGCCAAAGCGGGTGCATAACTCGATATTGAATGCCGGCGCCGCTTTTACCCACTGCTCCTCCAGGTAGAGCACTGCGTAGCCGTGGTGCATGAAATAGGTCGTTCCGCCCATGCGTTCCTTGAGTTTTTCCGTGCTCAGGTGGTTGACCACGTCGGACAAGCCGATGCCGCAGGGGATGCCCAGCGCGCGCGCCGCGGCGGCAAGCAGGATGGCCTTGGGGATGCAATACGCCGATTTAGCCGCCAGCACATGGCTCGCGACGTAGATGCCGGGCTCCAGGCGCATCGAATACGGATCGTAGCGGATGCCGTCGCGCACGGCGTAGAACAGCTTGACCGCCCGTCCTATGTCACTCGCTTCGGTGCCCGCCACCCGCTGCGCGAAACGGCGCACCGTGTCGCTGTCGGAATCGAGAAAACGCGTGCTCTGCAGATATTCCGGGCCGGGTTCCGGTTTGCTGCCTGGGGGTGTATGGATCATAGGCCCGAATTGTAGCAAGTTGCCGCTCTATTTTTCACCCGTCATGGCCTCCGGCCGCACCCAGGCGTCGAACTGCTCCGCGGTGACATGGCCCAGCGCCAGCGCCGCTTCCCGCAAGCTCTCTCCTTTCTGGTGGGCCCGCTTGGCGATCTGCGCCGCCTTGTCGTAGCCGATATGCGGGCTGAGGGCGGTCACCAGCATGAGCGAGTTCGCGAGCAGCGCCGCAATGCGCTCGCGCCTGGGCTCGATGCCCGCCGCGCAATGCGCGTCGAAGCTGGCAGCGCCCTCTGCCAGCAAGCGTGCGCTTTGAAGAAAATTATAAATAATCAATGGTTTGAATGCATTAAGCTCGAAATTACCTGAAGCACCGCCGATGTTGATCGCGACATCGTTACCCATGACCTGGGCGCAAAGCATGGTGAGCGCTTCCGCCTGGGTCGGATTGACCTTGCCCGGCATAATCGAGCTGCCCGGCTCGTTTTCGGGAAGAGCGAGCTCACCGATGCCGCAGCGCGGTCCCGAGGCAAGCCAGCGCAGGTCGTTGGCGATCTTGGTGAGCGAAGCCGCGAGGGTCTTGAGCGCGCCGTGCGCGTGCACCAGCGCGTCGTGCGCGGCCAGGGCCTCGAACTTGTTGCGCGCCGTCACGAACGGCAATCCGGTCAGGCGTGCAAGCTCCCTCGCCACGCGCCGGCCGAATTCAGGATGCGCGTTCAGGCCGGTCCCGACCGCGGTGCCACCCAGCGCGAGCTCGCACAAATGCGTTTGCGCCGCCTGCGCGTGCGCAATGCCATGCTCCAACTGCGCGACGTAGCCGGAGAATTCCTGTCCCAGCGTCAGGGGCGTGGCATCCTGCAAGTGGGTGCGCCCGATTTTGACGATGCCGGCAAATGCGGCCGCCTTCGCCGCCAGCGTATCGCGCAGCCGGCGCAATGCCGGCACCAGCGCCCCGCTCACCGCCTGCACCGCCGCCACATGCATGGCGGTCGGGAAAACGTCGTTCGAGGACTGGCCACGGTTCACGTCGTCATTAGGGTGAACCAGGCGCGATTCGCCGCGCTCGCCGCCCATCAGCTCGGAAGCGCGGTTCGCGAGCACTTCGTTCAGGTTCATGTTGGTCTGGGTGCCCGAGCCGGTCTGCCACACGACCAGCGGAAATTCGCCGTCCCACTTGCCCGCGAGCACCTCGTCCGCGGCGGCGACAATGGCTCCGGCCTTGGCCGCGTCCAGCGCGCCCAACCCCGCATTCACGGTGGCGCAGGCGCGTTTGACCAACGCCAGCGCCAGGATCAACTCGCGCGGCATGCGCTCGCCGGAAATGCGGAAATGCGCGAGCGAGCGCTGGGTCTGCGCGCCCCACAGGCGCGCGGCCGGGACTTCGATCGGGCCGAAAGTGTCGCGTTCGATGCGGTGCGCGGTCATGATTCGCTCCTATAAAATCGCGGTCCCCGCCGTTGCGGAGTTGCTGGTGTTGCGCGGACGAAAGACCGTCCGCGCGCAATCGGCGATCTTGAATAAAACCCCAGTACCGCCATTGATTTTATCCATAACCGTGTATTTGGTGCGGATGCGCTTTTCATCCGTACCAAATACACGGTTGGCGCGCGCGAGCGCGCAAGCGCACCCTACGCCGGTTCGACCCTGAGCCAGATGGTCACCGGCCCGTCGTTGGTGAGGCTCACCTGCATGTGCGCGCCGAAACGCCCGGTTTCGACCAGGGGATACGACGCACGCGCGCGGGCGGCGAAATAATCGAACAGCCGCTCGCCGTCCGCAGGCAATGCAGCCGGGGTGAAACTAGGGCGCATGCCCTTATGGGTGTCCGCGGCGAGCGTGAACTGCGGCACCAGCAGCAGGCCGCCCTGCACTTCGCGCAGGCTCAGGTTCATCTTGCTTTCGGCGTCGGCAAACACGCGGCAGCCCAGCACGCGCTCGAGCAGCCGATCGGCCTGCGCCTCGCTGTCGCCGCGCTCGGCGCAGACCAGCACCAACAGGCCCGGACCGATGCTGCCGACGCTTGCCCCGCCGACTTCCACGCTGGCTTTCGCGACGCGCTGCAGCAGCCCGATCATCGGGCGATCAGTCGGTGTAAGAGATGGTCAGATTTTGCAGCGGCAGGCCGCCAATCTCGGTCGACCAGGTTTCGCCCGGTTTGACCGGCAGCGCATCGGTGAGAGTGCCGGTGCTGATCACTTCGCCCGCCGCGAGCGGCTGCATGAACGCCTGCTCGGCCAGCAGATCGGCGAGGAAGGCGAGCGCGTAGACCGGGCTGCCGAGCACATTGGCGCCGATGCCCTCGATCTGTTTGACACCGCTTTTGAGCAGCGCCGCCCTGATCCCCGGCAGCGCGCGCGCCAGTGCCGGTATGTTCTCTTCGTCAATCGCCTGCGGCTCGCCGATGACCAGGCGTGCGTGGCAGGCCCAGTCGGCGGTGGCGTCCGGCAGTTTGAACTTCCAGTCGAAATGGCTGTGCACGATCTCGACGCTGTGCGCATACCACTCGGCCGAACGCAGCAGTTGCTCCGCGTCCTTGCAACCCACCGGAACCGGGGCGCGCAGTTTGAACAGGATTTCCGGCTCCATCCGCGGCGACACCATGCCGGCGAGTGAAATCTCGGCTCTCCCGTTTTCTGCATGGCTCACCGTGTCGTCATAGACATGTGCCCACATGGGCGCATCGACACCATACAGCGCCCAGATGCCGCGGTTGGTGAATCCGATCTTGCGCCCGACCGGCTGGCTGCCGCGGCTGCGGCGCTGCCGCATCAGTTCCGCCGCAACCTGATAGGCGGCGTCCAGATCGAAGCCTGCCTCGCGCGCCGCGAAAGACGCAATCTGCCTGGCGTGGTCGTGGGCGTCCAGCAATTCCCGCGCGATGCTTTGTATTTGTTGCGGCGACAATGCATTCTCCCTGTAGTTACGCGCGCCACTACGATGACATGTTGATTTCGAAGCACGCTTGCCTTGTCCGAGTGGGAGCGAGCTTGCTCGCGAACTGCGTTGTTCGCGAGCAAGCTCGCTCCCACAACCAGGTATTCGCGCCCGAGCGATCCCAGGAAGCGAGCGCGCCCGACCGATTCTACGAAGCGAGCGCGTCCGCGCCCGACCGATTCTACGAAGCGAGCGCGTCCGCGCCCGCTTGTGCAATCTGTTCGTCCTCGTGCGACTGCACGCCGGAGACGCCGATGCCGCCTACGCATTCGCCCTGGTACATGACCGGGATTCCGCCTTGCACCGGCAACACGGGCATTTTCAGCATCGCCAGGCGTCCGTCCTTGATACGGTCTTCCCACATCTTGGTCGAACGGCGCGAGATCGCGGCGCTGCGGCCTTTCTGCATGGCGATCTCGGCGTTGGCCGGCGTCGCGCCGTCCATGCGCTCCAGCATCAGCAGATGGCCGCCGTCATCGAGTATGGCGATGACCACCTCCCAGTTGTTCCGGCGCGCCTCGGCCTCGCACGCCGCGATCATTCTCCTACAGTCGTCCAGGGTCAGGCAGGGTTTGGTTTTCATGTTTCCTTTGCTGTCATTGCATCGCGCACCTGCTGCAGCGCGCTCTGGTCCTCGATGGTGGTGAGGTCGCCCGGGTCGCGCCCTTCACAGATCGCCTGGATGGAACGGCGCAACACCTTGCCCGAGCGGGTCTTGGGCAGTAGCGTCACGAAATGCACCCGCGCCGGCCGGCCGATGGCGCCGAGCTGCCGGTCCACCGTCTTCATCACTTCGCCTTCGAGCTTCATCCGCCCTTCGCTGCTCGCGCTCTGGCCCGGGTCCTTGAGCACGGCAAACGCCACCGGCACCTGCCCCTTCAACTGGTCGGCGACGCCGATCACCGCGACTTCGGCGACCGCCGGGTGCGAACTGATGGCCTCCTCGATCTCGCGCGTGCCCAGGCGATGCCCGGCGACATTGATCACGTCATCGGTGCGGCCGAGGATGAAGTAATAGCCGTCCTTGTCGCAGACGCCCCAGTCGAAGGTCGAATACACGAGCTTGCCGGGAATGGTTTCGAAATACGTCTTGACGAAGCGCTCGTCGTCGCCCCACACCGTGCTCATGCAGCCTGGCGGCAGCGGCGGCACGACCACGACCACTCCTTTCTCCCCGATTCCCACTTCCTCAGTCGTGGTTTCGTGCAACAGCTTGAGGTTGTAGCCATAAGCGGGAAAAGAAGGGCTGCCGAACTTGATCGGCGTTTGCTCCACGCCCGGTACCGAGGTCAGCAGCGGCCAGCCGGTTTCGGTCTGCCAGTAATGGTCGATTACCGGCCGGCCCAGGCCCTCGGTGATCCAGCGGTGACTCGGTTCGTCCAGCGGCTCGCCTGCGAGGAACAAGTGGCGCAGCGTGGACAGGTCGTATTTTTTCAGATACGCCTGATCCTGTTTTTTCAGCACGCGGATCGCGGTGGGCGCGCTGAACATGACCGTGACCTTGTACTTTTCCACGATCTTCCACAGGATGCCGGCATCGGGGCGCACCGGCGTGCCTTCGTACATGATGGTCGCCATGCCGGCGATGAGCGGCGCGTAGATGATGTAGGAATGCCCCACCACCCAGCCGATGTCCGAAGTGGAAAAATAAGTCTCGCCGGCGTTGCCGCAATAGATGTGTCGCATCGATGCGGCGAGCGCCACCGCATGTCCGCCGACGTCGCGCTGCACCCCCTTGGGCCGGCCGGTCGTGCCCGAGGTATAGAGGATGTAGGAAGGTTCGTTCGACTCCAGCCAGACGCAGGGCACTTGCGCGTTCAGGTGCTGCGCGCGCAGCTCGACCCAGTCGAGGTCGCGCCCGGCAACCCGCGCCATGCCCGGATCGAGACCGCGGTTGAGCAGAATCACTTTCTCCGGCGGAAATTTGGACAAGCGTATTGCCTCGTCCAGCAACGGTTTGTACGGCACTACCTTTCCTGCGCGCGAGCCTGCGTCGGCACTGATGACGAGTTTGGGACTGGCGTCGTCGATGCGGTTCGCCAGGCTGTGCGAAGCGAAGCCGCCGAACACCACCGAATGGATGGCGCCGATGCGCGCGCAGGCGAGCATCGCAAAGCAGGCTTCTGGAATCATCGGCATGTAGATCAGCACCCGGTCGCCCTTGCCCACGCCCAGGCTTTGCATCGCGGCGGCACAGCAGTTTACCTCGGCGTGCAGTTCGCGAAAGCTGTATGTTCTTTCGGTGTCGGTTTCGGTAGAGACGAAAATCAGCGCATCCTGGTCCGGCCGGTCCTTGAGATGGCGGTCGACCGCGTTATGGCAAAGGTTGGTCTCGCCGCCGACAAACCATTTGGCAAACGGCGGCCGGCCGTAATCGAGCACCTTGCTCCAGGGCTTGTGCCAGTCGATCAGCTGGGCCTGTTCGCCCCAAAATCCATCCGGATCGCTGATCGAGCGCCGGTGGAATTCTTGGTATTTGGTCGCCATCTCCCCCCCCCTTGCACGTACTCCGACCCCGATAACTATGCTACAGGCAGCTTACTCGGGGCTTACAGGCGCCGATTATGCGTGGCGGCCGAATTCCCGCCACTCGATATTGCAGAGTTGCGATTTTGCGCGGACGAGAAACCGTC
>MERK01000067.1 GCA_001770575.1 Betaproteobacteria bacterium RIFCSPLOWO2_12_FULL_64_23 | reverse complement strand
AGCCAGATGGTGCGCCACTTCAGGATAGCGTTTGCTCACCACGGGCTCGAGGTCGTTACGCAAGGCGCGCTGTTTCAGCCCGTCGAAAAAGGCCGTAATTTTGATCGGTTTTGCCTCCCGTGTCAATTCGGGTGCGGCGAAAACAGCGGCCGTCGGCACCTGCACCGGCGGTACCAGCACCAGATACCAGGCCTGCGGCAGCGCAAGCGGCGTCAGCTGTTCGCCTATGCCTTCGGCAAAAGCATTCTCGCCAAACACGAACACCGGCACATCGGCACCCAGTCGGAGCGCCAGCCGCTGCAACTCCCCGCGTTTCAGGCCCAGTCGCCACAGGTAATTGAGCGCGACCAGGGTGGTGGCCGCGTCCGAGCTGCCGCCGCCCAGCCCCCCGCCGATGGGAATGCGTTTATCCAGTTCGATTTCGACGCCACCCCGATGCCCGGTCGCGTGCTTGAGCAAAGCCGCGGCGCGCAGGCACAGGTTCTTCTCGGACGGCACTCCGGCAAGCGGCCGCGCGAGCGTGGCCTTGCCGTCTTCCTGCGGCTTGAAGCGCAGCATATCGGCCAGATCGATCAGCCGGAACGCAGTCTGCAGGCTGTGATAGCCGTCGGCGCGCCGCCCGGTGACGTGCAGAAACAGGTTGAGCTTGGCCGGCGCGGGCCAGGCCTTCTGCCAGCGGGTCATGGTGCGCCCCGCCATTGGTCGATCACCAGGCGGATCTCCACGTCTTCGCGCGACAGGCGCAGCCGCGCCGGCAACCCGTTGGCGCCGTTGTAATCGAGGAATTCGACCAGCCAACCGGATTGCCTCAACTCGGCGAGGCGCGACGAGCCATCCAACCGCGTTTGCACCTGCGCGCCGGCAGCCGCGCGGCCGCGCACCCAGTCGGGCAGACCCGCGAGCGGCAGGCGCCAACCCAGCACCTGTTCGGTCAATGTCTCCACGTCGTCCGCCTGGTATGCCTTTTGATCCGACGTAGTAAGGTTCACCAAGGTGTCGCGCCGGACGATGCGCGCCACCCCCTGGCCGAGCGGGGTCGAAATGAGCAAATCGTCGCTGTCCGCGTCATGCTGCCAACTGATCTTGCCGCTCACCGCCTCGGTGCCGTATTTCACCGACACCCGGCCCGAAAGATAGAAGGCTACACCGCTAGGCCCCGCCGGCTGCTGTTCGATCGCGGCGCAGCCGGCGAGCAGCAGACAGGCCCAGAGCAGTGTAGTTCGCATGACGAAGACTTCGAATTCCGGGTCAATCACTTGTAAGCGCCGCATGTTGACAGTATTGCGCATAAAGCCGATCTACGGCGACATCGCGTTTGCGGGGGATAGACGCCTCTTATGCTTCGCGCCTTACCCGATTTAAGGCTTGAAGCGCTTGATCGTGCTGTTGAGGGCGTCGTTGTCCGGGGTGCGTTTGGTCGCCTCGAGCCAGATCTTCTCGGCTTCACCGCGCTCTCCCGCGACCCACAGCACTTCGCCCAGGTGCGCCGCGATCTCCGGGTCGGAGCGCGCAGTGTAGGCTTTGCGCAGGTATTCGAGCGCCTGCGTGTGCTTACCCATGCGGTACATCAGCCAGCCCATGCTGTCGATGATGAACGGGTCCCCGGGCGCAAGCTGCAGCGCCTTCTCCAACAACTCCTGCGCCTCGGGCAGGCGCAGGTTGCGGTCGGCGAGCGAATAGCCGAGCGCGTTGTAGGCATGCGCATGGTCGGGCTTCAAGCGGATCAGCGTCTTCAGATTGCTCTCGAGCAGGTCCATGCGTTCGAGCTTCTCCGCCAGCATGGCGTAGTCGTAGAGCAGCTCCGGTTGGTCGGGCATGTTCTCCAGCGCGCGCCCGATCAGATCGAAAGCCTCGCGCGGCTGGTTCGCGTCGCGCAGCATCTGCGCCTCGGTCAGCAACAGCTGCACCCGTCCCTCGACGCTGCCGGCCTCGACTTGCCGCAGGTGAGCGCGCGCCGCGTCCAGCTTGCCTTGCTTGTTGAGCACCAGGGCATAACGCGTCTGCGCCCTTAGATACAACTCACCGCGGGCGACTTCGTCATACCAGCGCAGCGCCTCCGGGAAATTCTTCTGCTCCTCGGCAATCTGGCCAAGGTACAGGCGCACCGTGTTCTTGTCGCGGTAGGGCAGCGTGAACAGGCGCTTGAAGTTTGCCTCTGCCAGCGCGTAGTCCTGCAGCTGCAGCGACAGCACGCCGACGGCAAAGACGACGTCGACGTTATCGGGAAAATCCTTGGACAGGGTCTGGAACTCGATGCGCGCCTCGGTATATTTGCGTTCGGCCACGAGCACGCGCGCATAACTCATGCGCACTTCGCGCGCCTTGGGATCCTGCTCGAGGAAAGCGGCCAGGCGCTGCAGCGCCAGCGCGTTCGATTGCCGCTGCAGCAGTTGCGCCTCCAGCAGCGCAGGCAGATCCCAGTCCGGCTTGAGCCTGGATGCGGCGCGCACTTCGGCCAGGGCGAGTTCGCTTTGCTCGGCGGCGATTGCCGCCTGGGCGACGGCGAAATGCGCCTGCGCGGCCTTGGGGTAGGGCTGGGCCAGTTGCCGCACCAGCTTGAGCGTTAGCGCCTTGTCCTGGTTGTTGGCGAGCAGGCGGGCCAGTCGCAGAAACCCATCACCGCTATCGTCGCCTTCGAGCAGCTTGTGCAGATAGGGCAGCGCTTCCTCCTGGCGCTTGGCGCCGATCAGCAAGCTGGTAAGCGCCTGCAGCGCCTGCATCGAGGTCGGTTCGGTTTCATACCATATCCTGGCGGATTCGATCGCGGCGCTGGGCATGCGCGCGAATACGGCGACCTCGGCCGCGCGCTTGGCGATGCGCGGATCGCGCGTGCGCTTGGCGAGGTCGGCGTAGGCCTGCGCCGACAGGCCGAGGGAGCCGCGCTGGCCGGCGATTTCCGCAAGCAGATATTCATACAGCACCGCCTCGGTAAGATCCTGCTTGGGCAGATCCGGTTTGGCCGCGGCCGCGGCCTCGGACACCGGCGCCTCAGCCTTCTCGGGTGCGGGCTCGCCGGCTTGGCTCTGAATTGCGGCCGGCTCGGCGGCCGGCGCTGCCTGCCGCGGCGGCTGTTGCGCGCAGGCAGCAAGCGCCAGGCCCAAGCTTGCAAACAGGATCCGACGCAGGAAGGGGAAGGCGGAAAGACGCGGAAAAGACATTGTTGCGCTGTTAGCTTAGCGTGGGGGGTACATATTAGGTATATTTGTCCGCCAGTACAAGAAAAACCGGTCTGCGCAACCCATGCCCGAACTACCCGAAGTCGAGATCACGCGCCGCGGCATCGAGCCCCATCTGGCCGGCAGGATCATCACCGGCGTGCGCGTGCGCGAGCGCAGGCTGCGCTGGCCGATACCGCTCAATCTGGCGGCGCGCGTCACCGGCCGGCGGATCGCTCGCGTCGCACGTCGCGGAAAATACATCCTCATCGACTGCAGCGCAAACGAGCGCGCCGGCTGGCTGATCCTGCACCTGGGCATGTCGGGAAGCCTGCGCATCATGGACGCCGGTACCGAAGCCGAGCGGCACGAGCATTTCGACCTGTTGCTGGGCAAACGGCTGCTGCGCCTGCGCGACCCGCGCCGTTTCGGTGCAGTGTTGTGGCAGGGAGGCGATATCGGGCGCCACCCGCTGCTCGCGGACCTGGGCGCCGAGCCGCTCGAGGACGCGTTTACCGGCCGCGTCCTGCACGCGGCCGCGCGCACGCGCAAGGCGGCGATCAAGCTGGTCCTGATGAACGCGAGCATCGTCGCCGGCGTCGGCAACATCTACGCCAACGAAAGCCTGTTCCACGCCCGCATCAATCCGCGCGCCCCGGCTCTGCGCTTGTCGTTGGCGCGCTATGAGACCCTTGCGGCCGCAATCAAGTCAACATTGAAACAAGCGCTGGCGGCTGGCGGCAGCAGCCTGCGCGACTTCGTCCACAGCGACGGCAGTTCAGGCTATTTCCAGCAGCAGTATTACGTGTACGGCCGCGCCGGGTTGCCCTGTCGCGTCTGCGGCACGCCCATCCGAGCGCTGCGCCAAGGCCAGCGCTCCACCTTTTATTGTCCCGCCTGCCAGAAGTAGCGGGCGTCGCCGCAAGCGGTCTTTCAGGCGCTTTGCTTTTGCGCCATCAGCCGCAGGTACTTCTGCTGCAGCTCTTCCCTGGTCTCGGGATGGTCGGGATCGAGGGGGATGCAGTCCACCGGGCAGACCGCGACGCATTGAGGCTCGTCGAAATGCCCGACGCATTCTGTGCACTTGGCCGGATCGATGACATAGATCTCCGCTCCCTGGGAAATCGCGTCATTCGGGCATTCCGGCTCGCACACGTCGCAGTTGATGCACTCGTCGGTGATCAACAGCGCCATATCAGCCGCCCATCTGCCGGATCTTTTCCTTGATGCAGCGCTCGACTACCGGCTGAACGAACGTACTCACATCTCCGCCCAGGGTCGCGATTTCGCGCACCATGGTGGCCGAGACAAACATATGCTGCTCGCCGGGAGTGAGAAACAGGGTTTCGACATCCGGATAAAGGTTGCGGTTCATCCCGGCCAGCTGAAATTCGTATTCGAAGTCGGACACGGCGCGCAGACCGCGCAGAACGACGCGCGCGTTCTGGGTGCGGATGAAATTCATCAGCAGGCCGCGAAAGCTCTCTACGCGCACGTTGGTGTAAGCCGATAGCACCTCGCGCGTCATGGCCACGCGCTCTTCCAGGGTGAAGAACGGCTGCTTGCCGCGGCTGTCGGCGACGCCGACAATCAACTCGTCGAACACCAAGGCCGCGCGCCGCACCAGATCCTCGTGGCCGCGCGTGAGGGGATCGAATGTTCCAGGGTAGACTGCCCTAGTCGCCATATGTCACCAAAGTAAAGTGCACCTGTCCGGCGCGCCCTTGCCTGAGTACGCGCCAGCCATCCGACGCTGCGAAAGCCGCAGCGCTCTCGACGTACACCCGCGCCCCCGGCTCGAGCAGGGGCACAACCCGCGGCAGCGCCTGCTCAAGCATGGTCGAACGGAACGGCGGGTCGAGAAATACCACGTCGAAACGTGCCGCCGCATCTGCCGCCGAGGCAGTGGCGAATTCTAGCGCATCCGCGCAGTGCAATTGCAGGTTTTTCGCCCCAAGCAACCCGGCGTTGCGGCGCAGCGCGTCGCATACGCTGCGGCTCTTGTCCACCATGACCACGCAAGCCGCGCCGCGCGACAGCGCCTCGAAGCCAAGCGCGCCGCTGCCGGCGAACAGGTCGAGGCAGCGCTCACCGCCGAGGTTCTGTCCCAGCCAGTTGAACAGGGTTTCGCGCACGCGGTCGGCGCTGGGGCGCAGACCCTCATGATCGGGAAAACTGATGCGGCGGCTGCGCCATTCGCCGCCGATGATGCGAACCTGGTTACTTTTCGCCACTGCCGGCAACGACGGTCACCAGGTTGCCCGGGCGCACGCGCCGCGCGAACACCGCGCGGACTTCGGCCACGCTCACTTTCTCGACCCGGGCGGTGAAATCGTCCAGCCAGCTAAGCGGCAGCTGGTAATAGCCGATCAGCGCAACCTGGTCCAGCAGCTTGCGGTTGCTGTCGATGCGCAGCGCAAAGCCGCCAACCAGGTTCTGCTTGGCCGCCTTCATCTCGGCCGCGCTCGGCCCGCGGTCGAGGAATTCGTCGAGCACGATGCGCACCCGCGCCAGCGCTTCCTCGGCCTGCTCCTTCTTGGTCTGCAACCCGATCTCGAACGGGCCTTCCTGCGCCAGCGGCAGGAAATAGCTATAGACGCTGTAGGCGTAGCCGCGCTTCTCGCGCACCTCGAGGTACAGGCGCGAAACGAAACCGCCGCCGCCGAGGATGTAATTGCCTACCAGCAGCGGGAAATAGTCCGCGTCGTTGCGCGCGATCGCCGGCAGGCCGAGCAGGATATGGCTTTGCGATGCCGGATGCGCAATGCGCAGCGTCTGGCTTGGCGGCTGCGTCACCGCCGGAAGCGGGACCGGCGCGCCGCGTGCGCGCGGCAGCCCCGCGGTCAGTTGCTCGGCGATGCGCTCGGCGAGCGCACGGTCGGCGTCGCCGATGATGGTGACCACCGCGCGCCCGGCGACGTAGTTCGCGCGATAGAAGCTCTCGACATCGGCGCGCTCGATGCGCAGCACGGTCTCGGGCGTCGGCGCGAGCGCGTAAGGATGGGCTGCGTACAGCAGGCGGTAAAAAGCTTTGCTTACGATCGCATCGGGCTTGGTCTCGTCCTCCCTGACCGCATCGACCAGTCGCGCTTTCTCGCGTGCGAATGCCGCGTCCGGAAACGCCGGCGTCTGCAGGATCTCGGCAAAGGTCGCGATCGCCTGCGTGCGTTCGCGTTCGCTCGACAGGGTGCGCACGGACAGGCCGGCGCGATCGCGGTCCACACTGCCTCCGAGTTGCGCACCGACATCGGCAATGCGCCGGCTGATCTCCTCCTCCGAGCGCGCGGCGGACCCGGCTTTGATCAGCGTATGGGTAAGCCCGCCCAGCCCGGCCTTGTCCGCAGGGGCGCGCCGCCCGCCGGCGTCGAAATCGACATTGACGTCGAGCATCGGAATGCCGCGACTTTCGACGAAATAGACGCGCGCCCCCGAGGCGGTGGTCCAATGCTGTATCGGCAGCGCAGCTTGCGCCGCGCACGCGGCAATCGACAATGCCGCCAGCGCTACCAGGCGGACCGGTTTTCCTTCCGCGATCTTGGTGCGCTTCACGGCCTTAGTGCCTCACGCCCGGCGGCGCCGGCCGTGCTTGCGCCTGGTCCAGCGGCTGCGGGTCGAGCACGACCACGGTGAGTTGATCGTCGACGAAGTACTGCTTCGCCACGGCGCGCACCTGCTCGGCGCTTACCGCTTTGACGCGCTCGAGCACGCGGTCTATATCCCGGTAAGACAGCCCTGCGGTCTCGAACCGGCCGATCTCCATCGCCTGGCCGAAAATCGAATCGCGCTTGAATACCTGACTCGCCACGACCTGCGCCTTGACTCGCGCAAGTTCATCCTCGGTCACGCCGTCCTGCACCAGGCGCGTGAGCTCCGCCCGCAAACCCGCCTCCAGTTCAGCCGCGCTCCTGCCCTGGCTGGGGGTCCCTTCCAGAAAGCACATCCCCGGTCCGCGCGCGCTCGCGTCGTAGCCCGCGCCCACCTCGCTCGCCAGGCGGCTGTTGCGCACCAGCGACTGATTCAGTCGCGCCGACTCGTTGCCGTCCAGCACCCCGGTCAGCACTTCCAGCGCATAGGGCTGCCAGTCTTTGTCCACATCGCGCAGCACCGGGCACTTCCAGCCCATCAGCAGATAGGGCAGTTCGGCCGGCGCCTTGACCACCAGGCGGCGCACGCCGCGCTGCTCCGGTTCGAGCTGGGGCTTGCGCTCGGGCAAGGGCCTGGCCTTGATCCGGCCGTAGTATTTTTGCGCCAGCGCAAACACCTCGTCCGCCTTGACGTCCCCCACCACCACGACGAACGCGTTATTGGGCACGTACCAGCGCCCGTACCAGTTGCGCGCGTCGCGATAGTTCATGTTGGCAAGATCGTTCATCCAGCCGATGACCGGCCGCCGATAGGGGTGGGCGAAATAGGCCTCGGCATGGAGCGCTTCGGCCACCAGGGCATGCGGCTGGTCTTCGGTGCGCAGGCGCCGCTCCTCCATCACCACTTTGATCTCGCGCGAGAACTCGGACTCGGTCACCAGCAGATTGGACATGCGGTCCGCCTCCAGCTGCAGCATCAGGGGAAGGGCGGCCTTCGGCACCTGCTGGAAATAGGCGGTGTAGTCGCGGTTGGTGAAGGCATTCTCGCGCCCGCCGGCAGCGGCGATGCGGCGCGAGAACTCGCCGCTTTTCACGGTCTTGGTGGCCTTGAACATCATATGTTCGAGCACGTGCGCCACGCCGCTGGTGCCGCTCACCTCATCCATGCTGCCCGCGACGTACCAGACCATGTGCACCGCGGTGGGAGCGCGATGGTCTTCTTTCACGATCACGCGCAGGCCGTTGGCGAGCTTGCGCTCCTGCGCTGCGCCCTGCGCAACGGCGGCGCCCATGGCGAGCGCCGCGACGAGCGCGAGCAAATGGCGAAACATCCGGATTCTCATCCACACCCTTCTGCTAAAATCGGAGGCTATCTTAGCTGGTTTTGCAGCCAGCCGCGCGAGCCTCCATGTTCAGTTTCCTCAAAAAATCCGCCGAAGCGGCAGCAGATCCATCCTGGAGTGAGCGACTCAAGGTTGGGCTGGCACGCACGCGGGTGCAAATCGGCGGCCTGTTCGGCGGCGGCAAGATCGACGCCGCGCTGTACGAGGAACTGGAAACGGCGTTGCTGTGCGCCGACACCGGCGTGGCGGCCACCGGATTCCTGCTGGAGAATCTGCGCCAGCAGGTGGGGAAAAAGGGTCTGACCGAGCGCCGCGAGCTCAAGGCAGCGCTGCAGGAGGGGCTCGCCACCCTGATCGCGCCGCTGGAATCACCGCTCGCGACCGAAGCACATCATCCCTTCATCATCATGCTGGCCGGGGTCAACGGCGCCGGCAAGACCACTTCCATCGGCAAACTGGCGAAATATTTCCAGGCAGAGGGGAAAAGCGTGCTGCTCGCCGCGGGGGACACGTTCCGCGCCGCGGCGCGCGAGCAGCTCGCCATCTGGGGGGAGCGCAACCAAGTTGCGGTGATCACCCAGCAGGGCGGCGATCCGGCGGCGGTGATTTTCGATGCAGTCCAGGCGGCGCGCGCGCGCAACATCGACATCGTGCTCGCCGACACGGCCGGGCGGCTTCCGACCCAGTTGCATTTGATGGAGGAAATTCGCAAGGTCAAGCGGGTCATCGCCAAGGCCGACGCGAGCGCGCCGCATGAGGTGCTGCTGGTGCTCGACGCCAATACCGGCCAGAACGCGCTCAGCCAGGTGAAGGCGTTCGACGACGCGCTGGGGCTGACCGGCCTCATCCTTACCAAGCTCGACGGCACGGCCAAGGGCGGGGTGATCGCCGCCATCGCCAGAGAGCGCCCGGTGCCGATACGCTTCATCGGCATCGGCGAAGGCATAGACGACCTGCGCCCGTTCCTGGCTCGGGACTTCGCCGCCGCCTTGCTCGATTCGGACTGAGCTTGCACTCATTGCCCACGCCGCGATGATCAGTTTCAGTCAGGTGCGCAAGAGTTACCGCGGCGGCCACGAGGCACTGTGCGAGCTCTCTTTCGGCATCGAAACCGGCGAACTGGTGTTCATTACCGGCCGCTCGGGCGCAGGCAAGAGCACCTTGCTCAAGCTGATCCCCGCGATCGAGCGACCGACCAGCGGCACGGTGCTGGTGAACGGCCAGAACATCGGCAGCATGCGCCGCGCCGCCATCCCTTATCTGCGGCGTAACCTGGGACTCATTTTTCAGGACCAGAAGCTGCTCTATGACAGGAGCGTATTCGACAACGTCATGCTGCCGCTCGCCTTCACCGGCCATGCATACAAGGACGCGGCGCGGCGCGCGCGCGCGGCACTGGACAAGGTGGGCCTGCTGGCGCGGGAAAAGGCCAACCCGATCACGCTCTCGGGCGGGGAGCAGCAGCGCCTGTGCATTGCCCGTGCCGTGGTGAACCGCCCCAGCATCCTGCTAGCCGACGAGCCGACCGCGAGCCTCGACTCGGCCTCCGCCGCCGAAGTGGTGGAGATGTTCCGCTCGTTCAATCAGGTCGGCGTGACCGTGCTGATCGCCACGCACGACGAAGCCCTGGTACAACGCCTCAATCCGCGCGTGCTCTCGCTCAGGCAAGGCAGGCTGGAACAGTGAGCACCTGGCTGCGTCAGCACTGGCAGACCTTCGGCCTGACGCTCAGGCGGCTGGCGCGCAATCCGCTGGCCACGCTGCTCAACGTGATGGTAATCGGCGTCGCCCTGGCGCTGCCCCTGGGCGGCTACATGCTGCTGCAAAACCTGAGCAGCGTCTCGCGTCAGCTCACCCGCAATCCGCAAGTCAGCCTGTTCCTCGCTCTCGATGCGAACAAGGCCGATATCACCGCGCTGGAGGGGCGCCTGAAACAGATTCCCGGCGTGCGCGCGCTGCGCTTCATTTCGCGCGAGCAGGCCCTGCACAGCCTGAAGCAGTCCGAGGACTTGTCCGACGTCATCGCCGCGCTGCAGACCAATCCCCTGCCCGACGCCTTCGTGCTCGAAACCGGCGGCAGCGCGGCCGAACTGGAACAGCTGGAACCGCAGCTGAAGGCCTTGCCCAAAGTCGCCCATGTGCAACTCGACTCGGCTTGGGTGAAACGGCTGGAAAGCCTGCTCGAGCTCGGCCGGATGGCGGTGCTGGTCCTCGCCACGCTGCTCGCCGGCGGCTTGGTGGCAGTGACTTTCAACACCATACGGCTGCAGATCCTGACGCAAAAGGACGAGATAGAAGTAAGCAAGCTCATAGGCGCAACCGACGCCTTTATCCGCCGCCCCTTTTTCCACCTGGGTCTCATACAAGGTGCGCTGGGGGGCCTGGCCGCCCTCGCCATCGTCTACCTGTGCATGCACGTCCTCAACCGCAGCATCGTCGAACTGGCGCAGCTTTACGGCTCGGACTTCAGGCTCGGTTTCTTCGGTTTTCCCGACTGCTTCGCTCTGCTCGCTTTTGCCGCCGTTCTCGGCTGGCTCGGGGCTTATCTGTCAGTGAGCAGGCACTTATCTGGGATAGAGCCCAGATAGAGGCTGCGAGCCAGCCTGCGCGGCAGTCGCCGTTGGGGTCTGCGGAACTTCTACCGGCTATTGGCACTCGAAGGCCTGGAGTGCTAAAATTAGCTTATATTGCGAGACGCGATTCGGCACCCTGGCTTTAGGGGCACGCCGCTGAACGCCGCCTGGACAAGGAGTCAAAACATGAATCAAGTGATGACCTTACCTGTGCCTTCCCTGGTCGGAAGCCTGGAAACCTATATCGCGACGGTGAACCGCTTTCCGCTGCTGACGGCGCAGGAAGAGTTGCGCCTTGCGCGCAGGTTGCGCGACGAGAACGACATCGACGCCGCGCGCGCTTTGGTGGTCTCGCATCTGCGCGTAGTGGTGTCCATCGCCCGCGGCTACCTGGGCTACGGCTTGCCGCACGCCGATCTGATTCAGGAAGGCAATATCGGCCTGATGAAGGCAGTGAAACGCTTCGACCCCGAGCGCAACGTGCGCCTGGTGTCCTTTGCCATCCACTGGATCAAGGCCGAAATGCACGAGTTCATCCTGAAGAACTGGCGGCTGGTCAAGATCGCCACCACCAAGGCGCAGAGAAAGCTGTTCTTCAATTTGCGCTCGATGAAAAAAGGCCTGGGGCCGCTGTCGCGGGACGCGATCGAAGACATGGCCAGGCAGCTGCGCGTCAAGCCGGCGGAAGTCAGGGAAATGGAAACGCGGCTCTCCGGCCACGATGTCGCCCTGGAAGCCAACGACGACGACGAGGATAACTACGCGCCCATCGCCTACCTGTCCGATCCGGACAACGAGCCCTCGCGGCTGCTTGAATCCGACGAGACCGAGCGCGCCGGCGCGCAGGGCCTGAAAACGGCCCTGGCATGTCTGGATGAGCGCAGCCGCCGCATCATCGAAGCGCGCTGGCTGCGCGAGAAGGATCCGGCGACGCTGCACGACCTCGCGGCCGAATTCAATGTTTCCGCGGAGCGCATCCGCCAGGTCGAGGCCAAAGCGATG
>MERK01000066.1 GCA_001770575.1 Betaproteobacteria bacterium RIFCSPLOWO2_12_FULL_64_23 | reverse complement strand
CGTCGAGGCGGGCTGCGTGCTCGCCGATTTGCAGCAGGCGGCGGCCGAAGCGGGGCGCCTGTTTCCGCTGTCGCTCGCGGCCGAAGGCAGCTGCGAGATCGGCGGCAACCTCTCCACCAACGCCGGCGGCACCGCGGTGCTGCGCTACGGCAACGCGCGCGACCTGGTGCTCGGTCTGGAAGTGGTGCTGCCCGACGGGCGGATCTGGGACGGCTTGCGCGCCTTGAGGAAGGACAATACCGGCTACGATCTGAAACAGCTGTTCGTCGGCGCCGAGGGCACGCTCGGCATCATTACCGCGGCGGTGCTCAAGCTCTTTCCCAGGCCGAGCGCCCGGGCGACCGCGCTGGTCGCGCTGGAAAGCCCGGCACGTGCGCTGGAGCTGCTGTCGCACATGCAGGGCGCCTGCGGCGACCGCGTCACCGGATTCGAGCTGATGTCGGCGTTTTGCCTGTCGCTGGTGGCCAAGCATTTTCCCGCGACGCGGCTGCCGTTCGCGCGGACCTATGCGCAGTTCGTATTGCTGGAATTGTCCGATACTGCGACCGCCGCAAGCCTGGACGCCGCCCTGCACGAAGCGCTGGCCGAGGCAAGCGAGCGCTGCCTGCTGCTCGATGCGGCGGTGGCGGCGAGCGAGGCGCAGGCCGAAGCCTTGTGGGCGCTGCGCGAGAACATCCCCGAGGCGCAGGTGCGCGAGGGCCAGCAGATCAAGCACGACATCTCGGTGCCGATCTCGCGCATCGCCGAGTACATCGCCGTCACGGACGCCGGGCTGCAGCGCGCCTTCCCCGGCGTGCGCATGGTCACGTTCGGCCACCTCGGCGACGGCAACCTGCATTACAACGTCGCTCATCCCGCCGGCGGCGACGAGGACGCCTTCATGGCGAACGCGAGTGCAGTGAGCCGCGTGGTGCACGACAGCGCGGCGCGCTTTTCCGGCTCGATCTCGGCCGAGCACGGGCTGGGCCAGTACAAGCGCGACGAGATCCTGCGCTACAAGTCGCCGCTGGAAATGGAGCTGATGCGCAGAATCAAGGCAGCGCTCGATCCGCAGGGCATCATGAATCCGGGCAAGGTGCTGTAACGCCGGCATTTCCCGGCGTTGAATGCATTCGGGCAATTCGATAGGGCAAGAACATGGCTGACGCCGCATCCTCCGTCACCGTCCACGCCGGGCCGCTGAAAGCGGTGGTGCGCGCCATCATCGGCCGCACCGGTTCGAGCGCGCGCGAAGCCGGCCTGGTCGCGGACCAGCTGGTCGAAGCGAACCTCACCGGGCACGACTCGCATGGCGTGGGCATGCTGCCGCGCTACGTCGAGGTGTTCCGCCTCGGCCGGCTCAAGGTAAACCAGCATGTCAGCGTGGTGCTGGATGGCGGCGCGCTGCTGACCCTGGACGGCAATATGGGTTATGGCCAGGTGATGGCGTACGAGGCGATGCAGCTGGGCATAGAGCGCGCCGGCGAGTACGGCACCGCCGTGGTCGGCCTGTCCAACAGTCATCACATCGGGCGTATCGGCCATTGGGCCGAGCAGTGCATCGCCGCCGGCCTGATTTCGATGCACTATGTCAACGTCATTTCCCAGCCCGTGGTGGCGCCTTTCGGCGGACGCGACGCGCGTTTCGTCACCAATCCGTTTTGCGTCGGTATCCCGCGGCCGGGCGAGCAGCCGATCGTGCTCGATTTCGCCACCAGCCGCATCGCCATGGGCAAGGTGCGCGTGGCGATGAACAAAGGCGTGGAGGTCGGCGCCGACACCCTGCTCGATCATGATGGCGAGCCGACGCGCGACCCGAGGGTCATGTTCGAGCGGCCGTTCGGCGCCATCCTGCCGTTTGGCGAGCACAAGGGTTACTGCCTGGCGGTGGTGTGCGAGCTGCTCGGCGGCGCGTTGAGCGGCGGGCGCACTCTGCACCAGCGTTCTCCCGGGCGCGAAATCATCAACAACATGTTCTCCATCCTCATCGACCCGCAGCGCTTGGGCACTGCCGCCAACCTGTCGGCGGAGACGGCGGAATTCGCAACCTGGGTGAAGCAGTCGCCGCTGGCCCAGGGCGCGGACCGGATCAAGCTGCCGGGGGAGCCGGAGCAGGACCACCGGCGCGAGCGCGGCGCCAAGGGCATTCCCATCGACCCGACGACCTGGGCCGAGATCGTCGGCGCCGCCGGGCTCCTCGGGCTGAAGCAGCGCGAAGTCGAACGGCTGGCGGGTTTGGGCTGACGCTGACCTTAGCGCGGCGCGCCGCTTCCGGCATGGGCCTCGCGTGCGCAGCTTCACGTTCAAGTAACAATTTTGTGCGCGGCCGGCCTTATCCGGGGAAATGTCAGGCCGGAGCTTGGACCGGGCTCTTCACCATTGCCTTGCGCATTTTGCGCTTGAGCTGGTGGATCTGGTCCATGGCCGCCTTCAGCGCCTTGCGATCCCGTGCAGCCAGCGCCTCGTCGCGCTTCTTTTGCCATTCCTTGATCCTGGCCTTGGTCGCGGCCTTGTCTATGCCCTTTATCTCCTTATGCGCATGCATCTCGATGCCCAGCGCCGTGCACATCGCGACCAGCAGGTGGTCCTTGTTCAGCTGCGTGTAGCCCTGCACGGCTTCATGGGTCATGCCGGCGGCAATCTCGCGCAGCTCGGCCAGGGGTTTGTGCTTCAGTTCCTCATAGGTATGTGTCATGGACTCTCCTCCGGAGTATTCGAAACAGGCAGGGGTCAATTAAAGCACAGGACCGCGTCGCCCGGGTAGGTTCCCGGCGACGCGGCGGCGATCTGTGTCGCTGTATTGGGTAAGACCCAATGCTAGAATGTTTTCGGGCTTGCGCATGCAGGCTGCAAGCGCGTACGACAAGGGTGAATCGGTACGTGCGGCCCACCTCGGACGGCGGCGCGCCTACGCCGCACTTTAACAGGAGTCGAGCATCCCTGATCCCCTGAAACGCATCCAGCGCCTGCGCTGGACCGCCTTTGCCCTAGGGGCAATGGCGTTCGTGCTGGCGTTCTTTCACCGCCTCGCCCCGGGCGCGATAGCGGGCGAGTTGCAGCAGGCTTTCGGCACGTCCAGCGCGTCTCTGGGACTGCTGGCCGCGACTTATTTTTACGTCTACTTCGCCATGCAGGTGCCCTCGGGCATCCTCGCCGACACGCTCGGGCCGCGCAAGCTGTTCACTGCCGGGGCGCTGGTGGCCGGAGCGGGATCGGTTCTGTTCGGTCTGGCGCCGGATTTCGGCCTCGCCGTGTTCGGGCGCTTCCTCGTCGGGCTGGGCGTGTCGGTGGCCTTCATCGCGGTGCTGAAACTGAATGCGGCCTGGTTCCTCGAGCGCCAGTTTGCGACCATGACCGGGCTGCTGATGTTCATCGGCAATATGGGCGGGCTGCTGTCGGCGGCGCCGCTGGCGCTGGTCGTCGCCGAGACCTCGTGGCGCCACGTTTTTGTCGCCGCCGGCGCGATATCGATATTGCTCGCCGTTTTCACCTGGCTGTTCCTGCGCGACAATCCGCGCGAACTGGGGCTGCCGTCGATGCAGCAGCTCGAAGGCAAGCCGGAGTACCCGCCGGCGAACGGGAACTGGCGCGAGGCGCTGAAGACGGTGCTCGCCAATCCCCGCACCTGGCCCGGGTTCCTGACCCACTTTGGCCAGATCGGCGCCTATCTCTCCTGGGGCGGGCTGTGGGCCATTCCCTACCTGCACGAGACGCAGGGCATGGAGCGGCAGCTCGCCGCCTGGCACACAAGCCTGATGATTGTGTGCTTTGCCCTGGCCTCGCTCGCCGTGGGCGCCCTGTCCGACCGCATCGGCCGGCGCACGCCGCTGATGCGTGTGCTCGGAGGCGTCTACGTGCTGTGCTGGCTGCCCCTGCTCTGGGGCGGACCGCTGCCGCTTGCGGCTTCGCTGGCGCTGTTCGCGCTCATGGGGGTCTCCATCGCCGGCGCCACGCTGGTCTGGTCCTGCGCCAAGGAGGTCAACCCGCCGGCCTTCTCCGGCACCTCCACCAGCGTCGTCAATACCGGCGGCTTTCTCGGCCCAGCCCTGTTGCAGCCGGTGGTAGGCCTGGTGCTTGACCTCTCCAGCCGCGGCGCGGCGCACAGCCTGGATGACTGGCGCCGGGGCGTTGCGGTACTCTTCGCCTTTGCGCTGTTCGGCTGGCTGTGCACTTTCGTGGTCACGGAGACGCGCTGCCGCAATATTTATCAAGAGCGCATATGAGCAAGCTCCGGGTTCTCGTCTGCCGCCGCGGCCGAGCGCGGACAGCAATTTGATCGCACAGGCGAACGAATCGACATGAATGACCAGGCCATCATCCTGTTTGCCCACGGCGCGCGCGACCCGGATTGGGCGGCGCCCTTCGGCATCATTCAACAGCAGCTGCAGGCGGCGCGGCCGCAGGTGCAGGTCATGCTCGCATTTCAGGACTTCATGACGCCGACACTGGAGGCGGCGGTGGCGCAGTCGGCGGCGCAGGGCGCAAAGCGCATCGTTCTGGTGCCGCTGTTCATGGCGCAGGGCGGGCATCTGAAGCAGGACCTGCCGCTGCTGGTGGGGAAAATACGCCAGCAGCATCCGCAACTCGAGCTGCAGGTCATGCCCGCCATCGGCGATGCGCCCGAGATCCTGCGGGCGATTACCGATTGGGTGTTGCGCGGCGCGTCCTACACCTGAATTGCGAAGCCTGACCTTAGCTGTGGGAGCGAGCTTGCTCGCGAATCATTGAGTTCGCGAGCAAGCTCGCTCCCACGATTCCTGCAGCGAATCGCCCTCAGGCCATGCCGGCATTGCCTTCCATGCCCTTCAGGCGCGGAAGTTCGAGTTGCAGCGGCTTGATTACCTTGCGCCCGCGCAGGTACCTCGCCATCAGATCCCAGATCGGTTCGCCGCCTGCCGTTTTAGCCGCTTCCGACACCGGTGCCCAGCCCGCGACTTTGTAGGTTTTCGCCGCCTCAAGCAGCTTGCCCCTGAGTGACATCGCGCTGATGCGGGCGCCCATTTTCGCGTTCGGGTCGCAGCTGTAGCGCAGGCCGCCGACACGCACCATGTCGCCGCCCTGCTGATAATACGGGTCGGGATTGAACAGGTTGTCGCCCACGTCCTCGAGAATGATCTTGATCATCTCGCCGCTCATTTCGGTGACGGTGGTGTAGGGGTAGGTGATCGCCGTCTGGTCCATCAGGTGTTCCATCAGGATAGGCTCACCCGGCAGCAGGCTGGTGCCCCAGCGGAACCCGGGTGAAAAAGCGATCGGCGCATCTTTCTCCGCCATCAGGCCTTCGAGTATCAGCTGGTCGAACGTGCCGTTGAAATTGCCGCGGCGATAGAGCAGGCCTTCGGTCAGCGCGAGTTGTTCGCCGAGTTTCGCTTCATACGGGGCGCGCGCATTGCGGATCAGCGCTTCCATTTCCGTGTCGGCCGCAAGCAGGTTGGCGAACACGGGAAGCAGATGGTAGCGAAAATCGGCGACCTTGCCGCCCTTGACCTCTAGATCGAGCACGCCGAGGAATTTGCCGTTCGAGCCGGCGTTGGTCACGAGCGTCTTGCCGCCGGCGTTGTTCACGATCACTGGCGCCGGCATGCCGTCATGGGTGTGGCCGCCGAGGATGGCGTCGATGCCGCGCACGCGAGTCGCGAGCTTGAGGTCCACGTCCATGCCGTTGTGCGAGAGCAGGACGACCGCCTGCGCGCCTTTGGCGCGCGCTTCGTCCACCGCGCGCTGCATGGTCTGTTCCTGGATGCCGAAGTTCCAGTCCGGCACGAAGTAGCGCGGATTGGCGATCGGCATGTACGGAAACGCCTGGCCGACGATGGCCACCGGCACGCCGTTCATCGACTTGATCACATAGGGCGGAAACACCGGATCGCCGAAGTCGGCGGTCTTGATGTTCTGCGCGATGAAGTCGATCCTGCCCTTGAAATCGTTGTCTACGATTTGCTTCACGCGCTCGGCGCCGAGCGTGAAGTCCCAGTGCCCGGTCATGATGTCCACGCCGAGCAGCTTGCACGCGTCGACCATGTCCTGGCCCTTGGTCCACAGTGCGGTGGCCGAACCCTGCCAGGTGTCGCCGCCGTCGAGCAACAGCGCGCCGGGCCGGCTTGCTTTCAACTGCTTCACCAGCGTGGCAAGATGGGCGAAGCCGCCGACCTTGCCGTAAGTCCTGGCTGCCTGCTCGAAATCGAGGAAAGTGAACGCATAGGCCTCGGCCGTGCCGGGCTTGATGCCGAAATGCCGCAGCAGCGCGTCACCAACCAGGTGAGGCGGACGGCCAGCCATGTCCGCGACGCCGAGATTGACGTTCGGCTCGCGGAACAAAATCGGCAGAAGCTGTGCGTGGCAGTCGGTGAAATGCAGGAAGTGCAGGTTACCGAAGCGCGGCAGATCGTAGATGCGCGCCGCGCCCTGCGCCTGGGCGCGCCCGGAGAGCTGCGCCAGGGGCAGGCCGCAGGCAGCGGCCATCCCCATGACATGCAGAAACTCGCGTCGATTCACGCGCCCGCTAACAGCATTGCCATTTCCGCACTGACTGTGGTTGTCATGCTATCAATTGATGGTGGCTTCGTCGGTGCGTTTTTCGCCCTTGTTGTCGGTCCATGTCACCTGAATTGTCTCGCCCTTTTTCCCGCCCTTGAAATTGAACTCGAGAAACGGATTCTTCGATATCGCGGTGCCCCATGTCGCCGACAGCACCACCTTGCCTTGCCAAGTCACGCCGACATGCTGGATGTAGTGGGCGGGTATGGGCTTGCCGGCGTCGTCCTTGCGCTGGCCGGTCTCCATCGCATGGGCCATCAATACCTTGACGTTTACTCCGCCGTCCTTGGCGGTGGCGCGGATGCGCGTCGGATCTGTCATGTTGCTTCTCCTGTATTGGTTCCGGCCTGACGCGCTTCGCGCATTAGCCTCCGCTGAAACTTCGTCTTTAGTAACCTATCGGTGACGCTTAGCCGCCGCATCCGCCGATGGTGACTTTGATCTCTTTTTTTGTCATGTAGTACTTGCCCTGCGCCTTCACCAGTACATGCACCTCGGACGTCTCCGCCATTTTCACCCGCGTGCTCACCGCGGGCTCGGTCCCGGCGGGAATGTCGAAGCTTGCGGCCAGCGCAGTCGGGTTCTTGGCGATCAGGATGGCAATCGATTCCGTGCCCGGGACTTTGCTTACCGCGCCGATCGGCACCACGGCGCCGTTCTCGGCGATTTCCGGTGCCGTCATCACGATGTCGTTCGAATTGATGGGACTGCCGGCACCGAGCGCGTCGAGCGCGTCCTTCAGGTTCTTCGCTTCGAAGGCTTTCTGGTTCCGGTCCGCGGCCAGCGCCGTTCCCGGCTGCAGCATTCCAGCCGCGGCGAGCAATGCGAACAGGCTCGCGCCACCGCCCGCCTTGAGTACATTTCTTCGCGTCTGATCCATGTTCGCTCCTTTCACTTGTCCCATTGGCAAGCCTCTTTGGCCCCTGGCCGCCATACTAACTACATTGGCGCGAAGCCCACTTAGAGTATTTCTATGCCCAGATTAGCCGATTTGCGGGTCGCCTGGAAGCGCGATCAGCCTTCGGCGTGAGAACAGCTGCCGGCCCCGGCGCGGGTCGAGCAGTCCGGCGGGTGGCATGCCGGCGAAGTTTAGTCGAAGTATCGATAAAAACGTTTCATGACAAGCTCATGGACAGCAGGTACCATGTTTCCCGCACCTTGAAAGGTGTTTCAAAAAAATCACTGCGCGCAGACGCAGACTTTCCATCTCACAGAAGGAGACCAACCATGCAGCCGAACATCCATGCGCATCCTGTTAACGCTACCCGCCGCAACGCAACCGCGCTAACCGCGGCGCTAGCCGTTTGCCTCGCCCTGGCTTTTCCCGCCTATAGCTACGCTGCCAGTCCCGAGAAGGCTAAGGCCGGCGCCGACATGATGAGCAAGAAGGAAAAGATCGTGTTTCACGTCACTAACGACGATCCGAAGATCTGGAACCAGTCGCTGAACAATATGGCGCAGCTGCAAAAGATCATTGGCAAGGACAATATCGATATCGAGCTCGTCGTCAATGGCTGGGGCATAGGCATGCTCAAGTTTGATTCCGTGGTGGCGAATCGCGTCGACGAAGCTGTGGCCAGGGGAATTAAGATCGTCGCCTGCGAAGCGACCATGCGCGACCGCAAGTTGACCAAGGACGATATGCTCAAGAGCGTAGACTACGTACCAGGCGGCGTGATCGAAGTATTGCAAAAGCAGCAGCAGGGCTACGCGTATCTCAAGCCCTAGTCCGGCCCACCGAAACCAACTCCGGAAATTCTCGGCGCATCTTCGGAGCGCCGGGCGATGGAGGGAGTTGCCGGAAATCACCAATTAGAAGGACATCGAATGAGCAAGCTTTTTTATTCAGCGACCATTGCGGCAGCGCTGTTTTGTGTAGGCATCACGCAGCAGAGCCTGGCGGCGGACCAACCCGCGACGAGCCAGGCCCAGGCCAAGCCGAACAAAGTGATTTTTTCGGTCACCGACAACGACAAGGGCAAGTGGAATCTCGTCATCAATAACGCCGCCGCGGTACAGCGCAACGTCGGTCCGAAGGACATCGACGTCGAGGTCGTCGTCTGGGGTCCAGGCATTAACATGCTGAAACTCGAGTCGGTTGTCGGCAATCGCATCGATGAATTGACCGCTAAAGGAATCAAGGTCGTCGCCTGCCAAACCACCATGCACGAGATGAAGATCACGCCGCAGGATATGCTCGCAAGCGCCGGTTACGTGCCCGGTGGCGTGATCGAATTGATGCAAAAACAGCAGCAAGGCTGGGCTTATATCCGGCCGTAGCCGCGGCAGGCGGCATTCGCGCCGCCCAACCGCCTCCTGACACCCCGTTCCACGCGCCACATCCACGATGCGGCTGGAGGAGAAATCATGCGCTTTTCACACTATGCATTGCCAGTGCTGCTTGCCCTCGGCCTGATCGGCGGCCACGCTCACGCCCAGAGCGATAAGAGCGCCCCTCCAGCGGCAATCCCGTCGCTGGAGCCGATCCCGCCGAACAAGGACAGCGACCTGCGCCTGTTCTACGCCGACGGCAGGATAGTCACGGGCAGCGCGGCGCTGCAGAAAATGGACAGCGACGCCAACCTTACCCTGTGGCTGGCCGGCAATCAGTTCTTCGCCATGGAGGACGTGATCCGCGCGTTCCAAAAACAATATGCGCAAGCGGGCAACGTTGGGCTGATTACGCTTCCGCCCGGAATCATCCTCAAGGCCATCAACGCCGGCGGCTGGACTTATGAGGGCAAGGAATACCGGATGCAGCCCGACGTCTACGCCAGCGTCCAGTTGGGACACCTGAAAGCGCTCAAGGCCAAGGGCAGGATGGACAAGTACCTGATCTACACTCACAACGCGCTCGACCTGGTAGTAAACAAAGGCAATCCGAAGAAAATTCAAGGCATTGCCGATTTGGGCCGGGACGATCTGAGAATCATGCTGCCCAATCCGCTTACCGAGGGCATCATGACCTTCTATGCGAAGAAGGTGCTCATCAAGCACAAGCTGTGGGACAAGCTGTCGGGCGGCAAGGAGTGCAAGTCCTGCGATCCGACACCAAACGTTCATTTCACTTCGGTGCACCATCGCGAAATTCCGGACGGCCTCAAGGCCGGAACGGTGGACGTCGGCATCGTCTGGGCGACCGAAACGCAGAACGCGCTGGGCGAAGGGCACGCGATGGAGGCCGTTCCGCTGCCCGCCGAAGACAGCCTGATCGACGAGGTCTCCTACGCGATCGGCGCGCTAAACAAGGCAAGGCATGAGGATGCGGCGAACAAGTATCTATCGTTCCTGCAGTCGGATCAGGGGCAAAACGCCTATGCCAAGTTCGGCTTTATCAGAGCCTCGAAAGCGGATCTGCAACTCAGAGAAATTCCGTAGCCGCACTCGCGCAGTGCGCGCTTGCCGCGCGCTCGGGATAGGCCTAAGATTCTCGCTCTGCGACAATTCTGGAGACGACTATGACGCGTCTGATCGCTGTTGTGCTGGGGCTGTTGATTGCACTGTCGGCCGCCGCGAACGACGGCGCGAAAGTCCTCGCGGCGAAGGGGACATTCGCCGACGTAAAGGACGACGTAGTCGCGGCGATCGGCAAACGCGGGCTGGTGGTCAACTACGTCGCCCATGTCGGCGACATGCTCGAGCGCACCGGCCGCGATTTGGGAAAAGCGAAGCGCATCTACGAGCAGGCGGAGGTGATCGAATTCTGCAGCGCGACCGTTTCGCGCGCGATGATGGAAGCCGATCCACAGCACCTGGTCTACTGCCCTTACACCATTGCCGTCTACACGCTGCCCGGAAAGCCCGGCGTGGTCTATCTGGCCCACCGGACGTATCCCCGGACCGCCGCGCTGAAACCGGTCGCCGATCTGCTCCAAGGCATCATCGCCGACGCCACGAAGTAACAAGCTGCTTTTTCTTGACCGGATCAAGCAATTCACGCGCGGCGCGACTCGCTGTGAAAAGCCGGCTCGCAAGACCATGTCGTCGGTCAACCTCGCTTGCACCCGCGCGCGGCGCGGCGGACGGTTAGCGGGCCCGCGTATCGTCGCCGTGCGGGATTCCTCCTTTGAAGAAGACCACTTTTCTCACGCCGCAGGACGCGGAAGCTGCGTTCTACGATGCGCTTCAGCGCGCCGATCTGGAGGCGATGATGGAGGTTTGGTCCGCCGACGAAGAGGTGAGCTGCATCCATCCCGGCGGAGCGCGCCTCACGGGCTATGAGCAGGTGCGCGAAAACTGGGCGCAGATTTTCAAGTCCGGGCAGCGCCTGCAAGTGCACCTGTCCGATCAGGTCATCGTCTCCGGCATGATGTCCTCGGTGCACAGCCTGCACGAAAACATTGTGCTGCGGGGCGAACCTGGCGGCACGCCCCGCGTAGTGGTCACGACCAACGTTTATATGCGTTCGGCCAGCGGCTGGCGCATGGTGCTGCACCACGCCTCGCACGCACCCGCGCCCGTGGTCCGCCGCGACGCCCCGCTGGAAGCGCCCAAAGTACTGCATTGAATTCCGCGTGCTAGCCTTACCGGGCGCCGCCTTGGCTGCGCGGCGGCGAATTCAAGCGCCGGCCGCGGCGCCTGCTCGCGTTTTTCGCCGAGCATGCGCGCCCGCTGCGGTAAAATACCTCTCCTTCGTCCGTTGAGTCCGCGGCGCACATGAGTTCCGTTCCCGCAGAGATATTCAAGGCCTACGATATCCGCGGCATCGTCGGCAGCACGCTCACGCCGGAAATCGTCACCGGCATCGGCCAGGCGTTGGGCTCGGAAGCGCGCGCGCGCGCGCAAACGGCGGTGGCGATAGGCCGCGACGGCAGGCTGTCCGGCCCGGGGCTCTGCGCCGCGCTGGCGCAGGGGCTGCGCGCGGCCGGCGTCGATGTCATCGACATCGGCATGGCGGCCACGCCCATGGGTTATTTCGCCGCGCATCATCTTGGCTGCGGCAGTGTGGTCATGGTCACGGGCAGCCACAATCCCCCCGATTACAACGGGCTGAAAATGGTGCTCGGGGGGGTAACGCTCGCGGGCGATGACATCCAGCGCCTGCGTGCGAGAATCGAGGGTGGCGATCTGCTGCGGGGCGCGGGAACCTATTCGAGCGCCGACGTGCGTGAAGCGTATCTGGCGCGCATCGCCGCCGACGCCAAGCTCGCGCGGCCGATGAACATCGTCATCGACTGCGGCAACGGCGTGGCCGGCGCAAGCGCGCCCGAGTTGTTCCGCCGCCTCGGATGCGAGGTGACGCCGCTGTATTGTGAAGTCGATGGCACCTTCCCCAACCACCATCCCGATCCGTCCAAGCCGGAGAACCTGCAGGACGTGATCGCGGCGCTGTCCAACTCGGACGCGGAATTGGGCCTCGCGTTCGACGGCGACGGCGATCGGCTCGGTGTGGTCACCAAGCGCGGCCACATCATTTATCCGGACCGCCAGCTGATGCTGTTCGCCGACGACGTGCTCCGCCGCAATCCGGGCGCGGAGATCATCTACGACGTCAAATGCACGCGCCGGCTCGCCTCCTGGATCCTCGAACGCGGCGGCAAACCGCTGATGTGGAAGACCGGGCATTCACTGGTCAAGGCGAAGATGAAGGAGCGCCGTTCGCCGCTGGCGGGGGAGATGAGCGGACACATTTTCTTCGGCGAGCGCTGGTACGGTTTCGACGACGCGCAGTACGTGGGCGCGCGGCTGCTGGAAATCCTCAGCCGCTTCCCCGACCCGGACGCGGTGCTCGATGCGCTGCCCGACTCGATCAACACGCCGGAGCTCAACTGGAAGCTGGCCGAAGGCGAGCCGCACCGGTTGATCGAGGCGCTGCAGCAAAGCGCGCGCTTTCCCGGCTCGCGCGAGATCATCAGGCTTGACGGCCTGCGCGTGGAATACGCCGACGGCTTCGGCCTCGCGCGGGCTTCGAACACCACGCCGGTGATCGTGCTGCGCTTCGAAGGCGACACGCAGGCAGCGATCGAGCGCATCCAGGCGCAATTTCGCGCGGTGCTGCGGGCGGCCAGGCCGGGTGCGCAGCTGCCGTTCTGAAATACAGGCATTCCGACAATCCCAATTCTGTCATTCCGAGGCCTCGGAACGACAATTTCCAGAGGAAGACCAGGGCCCATGCCACGCGTTCCATATATCGAAGAAAAGGACCACCCCGAGCTCGCGCCGCTGATCGCGCGCATCAAGGCCGAACGCGGCAAGGTACTCGACCTGTACAAGGTCCTGCTGCACAGCCCGGCGGTAATGGAGGGTTGGTTGAGTTTTTTCACCGCGATTCGCCAGAAGACGAAACTCGGCGGACGCATGCGCGAGCTTGCGATCTTGCGCGTGGCCATCCTCAACGGCGCCGATTACGAGTACCAGGCGCACCTTCCGGTTGCGCTGAAGGAGGGCGCCAGCGCAGAGCAGATCGCCGCGCTCGAGGCGTGGCAGATGTCGTCCCGGTTCGATGCGGCGGAGCGCGCGGCGCTCGCCTACACCGATGCCATGACCAAGGAGATCCGGGTTTCAGACGAATTGTTTGCCGAGGTGCGCGAGCATTTCGATACACAAGACCTGGTGGAACTCACCGCAACCATCGCCGGCTACAACCTAGTGTCGAGGTTCCTCGAGGCGATGCAGGTGCATCACCAGAGCTGAGATAGCCGCGGATTCCGGCCCGCAGTTGAAGCTGGGTTCTTGTCAAAAATGGCACGACGAACTATCTGAAAACCAGTCTGCTCCTGATTATGCGAATTTGAATGTTCGAGAAGCAGGCGGATAGGCCAGCGTCAACGCTCATCGCGCAAGAAGAACGAACAACGCGGTGCACAGGGAGGCCACGGACAAGACCGCCGCCGCGATACAGAGCGCCAGAATCCGTTGATGCCTTCTTTCCGCGTGCGCGCTACGGCGCTGCTATCTGAAATCGGGAGGAATCAGGTCCAGCCGGTCGGTGACGACGGCATCCACGCCCCAACCGAACAGCGCGCGTACGATCTCCGGATCGTTGACCGTGTAGCACAGCAGCCAGTAGCCTGCGTCGCGCACCGCGCGCGCCTGTTGCGGCAACAGCAGCCGGTAATCGCAGTGCACGGACACGCAGCCGAGCTCGCGCATCCACGATTGCCAATCGGGCGGGATGCTCTTGGTCAGCGCGCCGCGCGGCAG